>CAYZID010000033.1:0-31427 GCA_964478315.1 uncultured Myxococcales bacterium
TTTTTTTTTTTTCAAGCAGAAGACGGCATACGTTATTTCTGCCTGTCTCGTGGGCTCTGATATGTGTATAAGAGGCAGGGCGGGGTCCGCGCGGCGGCGCCAAGAGCGGCGCCAAGGGGCGCGGCGCCAAGGGGCGGGCTCCGGCCGTCGATCCCGCCCGCCTCAAGCGTCGAGAAGAGGCGGAGGCCATGTCCAAGGCCAAGGGCATCCCGCTCGCCCACGCGCACCGCATCCTCCAGGGCCAGACGACGCTCAACGACGTCCTCAAGCTCCTCATGCGCAAGGACCGCTTCGAGCGCCTCGTTCGGCGGGAGGGGCTCGACCCCAGCCTCGCCGGGCAGGTCGCCTCGGGCCACCTCACGCGCGAGCGCGCCCTGCTGGTGACGCGCATCCGGAAGCATCGCAACCGCCCCCTGGACCACGACCCCCTCAAGGCCGCCTTCAAGCGCGGCGGCGAGCTGGCGCTGTGGCTCTTCGGAGAAGGCTGGGTGCGGGGCTCGCTGGTGGGTCACAAGGTCTATGAGGTGGAGCTGCTGGAGCCCGGCGCCGAGGCGCCGCGCGTGATCCCCAAGCACGAGGTCAAGGCCGTGGCAGCCCCCAGGCACGCCGACGCCGTGGCCGCGGCCGCCACCCGCGACGAGACCGTGGCCGCCGAGGGGCTGGCCTCGACCCAGGACCGCGCCGAGCGCATCCGTCCTTCGGACGAGTGGCTCTTGAAGGCCGCCGAGGGCGGCGAGGACGTCACCTTCATCTTCCGCGACGGGGACGTGCTCACGGGGCGGCTCATGAGCTTCGGCCGCTGGGACGCGGCGCTGGACGTGGAGGCGCCGGGGGCCGCGGGCGAGGACACGCCCGCCCGCGTGCCCGTGGAGATCTTCTTCCACTCCCTGCACAAGTCCACCCTGGACGGCTAGCCGCATGGCGTCTCGACCCGGGCCGCGGATCATCGCCGGGCGCGCGGGGGGACGCCCCATCACGGTGCCTCGCGGCCTGACCACGCGGCCCACGGCCTCCCGCGCGCGGGAGGCCCTCTTTAGCGCGCTGGGAGACCGCATCGTCGGCGCGCGCGTGGCCGATCTATTCGCCGGGGCCGGCGCGCTGGGCCTGGAGGCGTGGAGCCGTGGCGCGGAGCACGTCGTCTTCTTCGAGGCGTCGTCACCGGCCCGGAGGGCCATCGAGGCGAACGTGCGCGCGCTGGGCGCCCAGGGGGACTGCGCGCTCGTGGGCGGCGCCCTGCCCGGCTCCCTGAAGGCCGCGGGCCCGTGGCCCCCGTGGGATCTGGTCCTCATGGATCCCCCCTGGGGCCAGGGGCTCGCTCCGCCCGCGATCGAGCGCCTCGTCGCCCTGGGCCGGCTCGCACCGGAGGCCCTCGTGATCGTCGAGGAGCGCGCCGGCGCGCCGTCTGATGCGCTCGCCCAGGGCGTCGCGGGGCTCTCGGTCGACGCCCAACGGCGCTACGGAGACGCCGTGTTCACGTGGCTCCGGGCAGGCGACCGGGCGGCGCGTCTTTTTGGGTGTGACAGCGCGTAGAAGGCGGGCTAGAAGCAGGACCCAGAGCCCGCACCGAGCCGGGGGCGGGCCGAGACCTACTGCTACAGGGGCTGCGCGGCCTCGCCGCGTGCGCCCACGGGGGCGCGGCCGTGGCGCAGGCGCCCGTGAGGAGGCCACGTGGCGTCGAGGTTGGCTGTCTGTGCGGGGACGTTCGATCCCTTGACGCTGGGGCACGTGGGGATCATCCGGCGGGGGCTCGCCGTCTTCGATCGGGTGCTCGTGGCGGTGACCGTGAACGTGCGCAAGAGCCCGCTGTTCACCGCGGAGGAGCGCATGGAGATGATCCGCGAGGTCTTCGCGGACGAGCCCCGCGTGACGGTGGACCACCTGGACGGGCTCCTGGCCCACTACGCGGCCGAGCGCGGCGCGTGCGCCATCCTGCGCGGCCTGCGCGCGCCCAGCGACTTCGAGTACGAGCTCCAGATGAGCCACATGAACCGGCACCTCGTGCCGTCTCTGGAGACGGTCTTCCTCACGGCGGAGGCCGAGGGGTCGTACGTCTCGTCGTCGCTCATCAAGGAGGTCGCGGCGCTGGGCGGGGACGTCCGCGCCCACCTGCCACCCAACGTCCACGACGCGCTCATGCGCAAGCTCGGTCGGACGGCGGGCTGAGTCTCGGACCACGAGGGGGCAGGACATGAGGTGGGCAGAGCGCGTGCGGCGGGCCTCGGCGTCCGCGACCCTGGCGGTGACCACGAAGGTCAAGGCCCTCAAGGCCGCGGGCGTGGACGTGGTGACCTTCGGGGCGGGGGAGCCCGACTTCCCCACGCCGGCCTTCATCGTCGAGGCCATGGTCGAGGCGGCCCGGGACGGGGCCACCCGGTACACGGACGTGGCCGGGCTGCGCCCGCTCCGCGAGGCTGCGGCGGCCCGCTACAGCGAGGTCTACGGGACGCCCATCGCGCCCGAGGACGTCGTCGCCACCGTGGGGGGCAAGCAGGGGCTCTACGACCTGTTCCAGGTGCTCGTCGACCGGGGAGACGAGGTGCTCGTCTTCTCGCCCCACTGGGTGAGCTACCCCGCCCAGATCCGGCTCGCCGGCGGCCGGCCGGTCTTCGTCTCCACGGACGAGGAGCGCGGCTTCCGCGTGGACCTGGGCCGCACGCGCGCCGCCCTCACCGAGCGCACCGTCGGCATGGTCATCAACAGCCCCAACAACCCCACGGGGGCCGTGCAGGACGCCGAGACCATGGCGGCGCTGGCGGCGCTCGCCGAGGAGCGCGACCTGTGGATCATCAGCGACGACATCTATAGCTACCTGCGCTACGATGGGCGCCCCTTCGCGAGCCCCCTGCGCGAGCGCCCCGACCTCCGCGACCGCATCTTCATCGCCCACGGGGCGTCCAAGACCTACGCCATGACCGGGTGGCGCGTGGGCTTCGTCATCGCCCCGGAGCCCGTGCGCGAGCGAGTGCTGCTCATCCAGGGGCAGAGCACGTCCAACCCCACGACCTTCGCCCAGCACGGCGCCATCGCGGCGCTGGAGAGCGACCACGCCTTCTTGGACGAGTGGGTCACGACCTACGCCGCGCGCCGGGAACGAATGGTGGAGCTGCTCAACGGGCTGGAGGGCGTCACCTGCCAGCTCCCGTCCGGCGCCTTCTACGCCCTGCCCGACGTGTCTGGGCTGCTCCGGCGGCGCTACCGAGGCGAGGAGATCGCCACGTCTGGGCGCCTGACCGAGCTCCTCTTGGACCAAGCCCACGTGGCCGTCGTGGACGGCACGCCCTTCGGGGCGCCCGGGCACATCCGCCTGAGCTACGCCTGCTCGTCGGCCGACATCGAGCGCGGCCTCGCCCGCGTGGCCGACTTCGTGGCCGACACCGACCCCGCCTGAGCCCGTCTGTCAGGGCGGCGAGGACACCCCCGCGGCTCCGTCGCGTCGTGGCCCCACGGGCTCGCAGCCACGTGGGCGGTTCTCAGACCGACTCGAAGTAGCGCGCCAGCTCCCACGGGCTCACCTGGGCGTGGTAGGCGCCCCATTCCCGACGCGCTACCTCGACGAGGGTGTCGCGGAGGGGCTCACCGATGGCCCGCGCCAGCAGCGGCGAGGTCGCCGCCAAGGCGGCCGACTGGGCCAGCGTCTCGGGGAGGCTGGGGACGGCCACGGGATCCGTCCCCGGAGCGCGCATGGGAGGCGGCGTGAGTTCTCGCTGGACCCCGTCCAGCCCCGCCGCCAACAGGGTGGTCAGGGCCAGGTACGGGTTGCACGAGGGGTCCGGGGCCCGGTACTCGATGGTCGCCAGGCCGCCGTGCTCGGCTCGGGCCGAGGGGACGCGCACGAGGTCTGCCCAGTTGCTCCGGGTCCAGGTGCACCGCGACGGCGCCTCCCCACCGTGGCCCAGGCGCTTGTAGCTGTTCACCGTGGGGTTCGTGATGAGGGTCATCTCCCGCGCGTGCTCCAACAGCCCCGCCAGGAAGGCCCGCCCCGTGGGGTTGAGGCCCGAGGGGTCCTCGTGGTCCGCGAAGGCGTCCCGGGGAGTGCCCCGCCCGCCTCCGCCCGCGCGGAGCTCGCGCATGGACATCGTCAGGTGCAGCCCGTTGCCCGGCTGGTTCTCCAGGGGCTTGGGCATGAACGAGGCCATCAACCCGCGGCGCCGGGCGAACAGCTTGGCCGCGTAGCGCGCCGTGACCAGCGCGTCCGCGAGGGCCAGGGGGTCGGCGTAGCCCAGCTTGATCTCGTACTGCCCCGGCCCCACCTCGTGGTGGGTCTGCTCCACAGCGATGCCCAGCTCCTCCAGCGCCACGACCGTCTCGCGCCGCACCTGGATGAGGTCGTCCGCCGGCAGGGCATCGAAGTAGCTGCCGCCGTCCACGCGGACGGCGGGGAGGGTGGCGCCGCGGAAGTAGTAGCCCTCCAGCTCGGCGGCCACGTAGAAGCGGCGCGACTCGGCGGCGGCGGCATCCAGCGTGCGCTTGAGGAGGGAGCGGCCGTCGTGGTCGCTGGCCTCGCCGCGGTCGTTCACGAGGTCGCAGAACATGCGCCCCACGGGGCGATCCTGGCGCCAGGGGAGGATGGCGAAGGTCTCGGGGTCGGGCAGGAGGCGGAAGTCCCGCTCCTCGGAGCGCGCGGCGCCCACCATGGAGCCGCCGTCGAAGGCCACCCCGTCGGTGAGCGCCGCTTCGAGCTGAGCGCCCGTGATGTCCACCGTCTTGTGGCGCCCGGCGGCGTCGGTGAACCACAGGCCGATGAAGCCCAGGCCCCACTCGCGCGCCTTGTTCAGGACGTACTCGACGCCTCGGGAGTTCGTCACGCGCTGCCCTCCTCGCCCTGTGCGCTCTCCGGCCGCGCCTCCGCGAGCCATTTGTAGCCCACGTTGCGCACGGTCTTCACGTAGCCATCGTAGGGGTGCTGCACCTTGGCGCGGATGCGCCGGACGTGGATGTCCACGGTGCGCGAGCCGCCGTAGTAGTCGTAGCCCCACACCCGCGCCAGGAGCTCGTCGCGCGTGAAGGCGCGGCCCGGGTGCGTGATGAGGAACTTGAGCAGCTCGAACTCTTTGTAGGTGAGATCCAAGACCTCGCCCGCCCGCGTGACCTCGTAGCCCTGGAGGTCTACGACCAGCTCTCCCACGGTCACGCGGTCACGGGGCTCAGTGCCGCGCTTGGCGGCGAGCGCTCGGCGGACGCGCGCGACGAGCTCCTCGGGGGCCGCGGACGCCACGGCGAAGTCCACCAGGCCCGGGACGCGCACGGCGGGCATGTCGCGGAGCCCAGCGGGCCCCACCAGCGCGATGACGGGCGTCTCCTCCATCCCTGGGGCCTCGCAGAGCGGCCGCACGAGGGGCTCCACCCGCCGGTCCTCGGGGACGTCGACGAGGACGAGATCTGCTCGCTCCAGGGCCACCTCGTCGGGATCGAGGTCCATCCGCCGCGGCCGCGCCCGGAGGCCCGCCGCCCGCAGCACGCCCAGCGCCTGGCAGCGCTTGGGGTCGCGGGCGGTGACGACGACGACGGTGTCCACGGGGCTCCCGTGCAGGCTCGGTGGTGGGGGCAGGCTTGGCGGTGGCGCCCGGGCCGTTCATGGGCCTCGCGGCTAGGCGAGTGTCCCGCTCCTCCGGTGCGCCGGTCAAGGAGGCGGGTCGGGGGGGGGGAGCTGCGGGACGCTCACCATCGGCGGACGCCGAGTCATGTGTTGGGTTCGGCGGATCCTTGGTCTTCCACGCGCCGGATCCCCCGGCGGTCTAGGATGACGCGGACGTGCTCGCTGCTCTCCTCGCCCGCGTCGGACTTCGATCGCAGCAGCAGGTTGACGTGGTAGACGCGCGAGCAGATGGTCGTCTCCAGGCGCCCGGTCTCGGGGTGGACGTAGCGGTAGGGCTCCTCGGGGTCGTCCATGCGGGCGCGGAGGCGCCCGAAGTTGAAGCGAATGACGTCGTTGACGCCCTCGAAGCCGCGGTGGAACTGGGCGAGCGCGGCGCGGTCCAGGCTCAGGCGCTTGACGTAGCGCACGACCGTCTCCGGGCGGCCCTCCTCGGCGACGGCCGTGGGGTGGTCGGCGTGGCGCAAGGCCAGCACGTCGGGAGGGAGGCGGGAGGCGTCGGTGACCTCCACGCGCTCGCGGCACGAGCCCAGCACGGGCCCCCCGTGGGGGGCGCGGATCTCCAGGACTTGGGCTGGGCCGCGGGGCATGACGCGCCGCCCCAGCCAGCCGCGGGCCAGCTCCTTGAGGCGGTCCTTGAAGATGTAGGACACGACGAGCGCCGTGACGAAGGCGGCCGAGGTGTTGGGCCAGCGCGCTCGGGCCCAGAGGGTGACCAGCACGGTGAGGAGCATGGCTAGCCCGGCAGCGATGCCGGCCGCCACCTGGCGGGCGAGGACGCCCTCCTCGCCCTGGCGCACGTCGAGGTAGAGGGCCGAGAACACGTAGCGCTTGAGCACGCGCCGGTGGTGGGGGAAGGCCTCGTTGGGTCCCTCGGCCTGGACCACCGAGCGATAGCCGGCGGCGGCGCGGTGCCGGTAGGCGCGGACGGCGGCCTGGGCCGCGACGGCGCGCGCGCCGCGCAGGGACGCGCCGCCGGGGTCCGCCTCCGCTTCGTCCCCGAGCAGCCCTGGGTCCACGTCTTCGTGGGTCTCATCGCGCAGTCGATCCAGGGCGTCCACGACCTCGGTGAGCAGCTCCTCGGCCACGAGCGTCACGTACTCGTCCACGGCCGCCCAGGGGCCCTGGAGCTTCCCCGGCGCGTCTGGCCCCGGGCGCAACGCCCGCAGGTGTTCCAGGGCGCGCTCGGCGCGGTTGACCTCCCGGCGGACGCGCGCGGCCATGCGCTCGGCGGCGTCTCCGTTGAGGGAACGACTAGCCAGCAGCTCGGTCGTGAGCGGCCGGAAGGTCGCTCGGAGAGCGCCGCGGAAGATGGCCCCCAGAACGCGCAGGGCGTGCTCGCTGCTCCGGGCCTCCTCGAACCAAGGGGTGGCGCCTTGGGCGAGATCGTCGAGAGGGATGGAGGGGGTCTTGAGGCGGAGGAAGGCCGTCGTGTCGGCGTAGAAGGCGTGGTCGGAGTAGGTCGCCGGGGAGAGGCCCAAGACGCGCGGGACGAACATGAACGTCTCCACCTCGTAGCGGACCCGCCGTCGCCGGCCCCAGGCGGTGTCCTGGGGGTGGGCGGTGTAGGCCATCTTCAACTCGAGCTGATTGGCGTCATGTGCCTCCCAACGTCGTTCCGGCAAGCGCACCTCCTCTTGGATGCCACGGAAGCGTGATTCACAGCCCCCGTCGCAGCTCGCGGGGGGGAGCACCCCGTCCTGGGTGCGACCACCTCGGCGCCAGGCGGCGGGGATGCGTTCCCCGGGGCCGTGGGCCGCGCGGGGAGCGGACGTTCGATTCTGTCGGTGACGGGCGTATCGCGCAAGCGCGATGTGCGCGCGAACGCGGCGGAGACGCCACGGGAGCCCAGGCGAGGAGGCGGCTGCTGCAGAAACGGGCGCGCGTGATTAAGCAACCTTCGGCCACTCCCGTATCCCTGGACGAGACAGTAGGTCCGGCGCGCCTTCCGCCAGCGCGCGGGCCCTGCGGCCCTCCCTCGAACCACGATTGGAGCATCCATGCCTGGCAGCGCGCCCCTGACCGGCGGAACCTCACTCGTCACCTCCCCCCCTCCTTCCTCTGACCCGAGCGCGGCTCGGTCTGCGGCCGCACTCCATTCGGAGACGCAAGGCACCAACACGACCACGAAGATGCGTCGGGCCATGCTGGGCTTCGGGCTGGGCATGGGGGCCGTGTTCCCGCCCTTCGCCGCCCTGTTCGTCACCGTGGACCCGGGGATGTGGCCGCCCTTCGTGGCAGCTTGCTTCGCCGCTGGGGCCGTCGTGGGTGTGGCGAACTACGCCCTGTGCAGTCGTCTGGTCGGGGCCCACCTCCGGCGCCTGAACGACGTGGCCGACCAGCTCGGCGCGGGGAAGCTGGACGTCCGCATGGAGGTCGTGGGCGACGACGTCTTTGGCTCCTTGGCGCGGCACATCAACGAGGCGGTGGGCTCCATGCGGGACGCCGTGGAGGCAGCGCGGCAGGTGGCGTGCCGCGTGGCGACCTCGTCGGCCGAGGTGACCGAGATGTCCGACGTCGTGGCGCACGGCGTGGAGGCCATCCAGCGGGAGCTGGCCCACGCCGAGGAGCGGCTCGGGGCCGTGGCGCGCGAGGTCCAGGACGCCGCCCGCCACGCGGGGGACGTGGAGGCTCGGGCGCGCGACCTCGGGGCGCTCATGGGGGACGTCGAGGATGGGCTGGCCGACGTGGCCCAGACGGCCACGGAGGTGGGCCGCGACGCGTCGGCCACCACGGGGCTGCTCTCCGAGGGGGCGATGGGGTTGGAGGCGCTGTCCCGTCGCTCTCGGGAGGCGGCGGAGAGCACGGAGAAGGCGGCCGCCGAGGCAGAGGGCGCGCGGCGCATCGTCACCCAGCTTCGGGAGGACGCCGAGGCGGCCGAGGAGATCGTGGCGGAGGTGGAGGGCATCGCCAAGCACATCCGTCTGTTGTCGGTGAACGCGACCGTGGAGGCGGCGCGCGCGGGAGCCGCCGGGCGCGCCTTTGGCGTCGTCGCCGAGGAGGTGCGCGAGCTGGCCGCGCGCACAGCCGCCGTGACGCGGCGCGTGCGGGCGACGCTGGTCCAGATGGGCGGAGGAGCGGGGCGCTCGCGGGACGCCCTCCAGCGCGTCGTCGCGCGGTGTGCCGAGGGCCGCGCCCAGGCGCAGGGGGTGGCCGCCGACCTCGCCGTGCAGGCGACGAAGCTCACGGCGCTCTCCCACCGGGTCCGGGACGCGGCCGGCCGCATCGAGCAGGCGGGGGCCCGCGTCGTGGCGGTGTACGAGGGGGACCACGGGGCGCCCGGCGTCCGTCACGCCGCCGACTGGACGCGGGAGGTCGCGGGTTGGGTGGGGGAGTTGGGGCGCTTCGTGGCGACGACGGCGGAGCGCGTGGCGCAGGTGGACTCGGACCTGTCCGCCGTCCGCGACCGGCTAGCGGCCCAGGTCGCCTCGGCCGAGGAGGCCATGGCGACGGCGGCGGAGCTGCGGGGGGCTTCGGGGGGCCTGGAGGACTCGCTGGGGCGCTTCCACACGGGGGGGCCGCCGCCCAAGTGCAAGGCCCGCTCGCGTCCCACACCGCCAGGTGCGCCGAGTCCGTCGGCTTCACCCGCCGCGCGCCGCGTTCGAGCGGAGCTGGACACCGCGCGGAGCCCCCACCACGCCACACTCCACTGAGCCCGCGGTCGGCGCCGATCCGCGCCCGCCTCCGCCGCCCGCGCCCGCTCCCCGGCGGACTCCCCAACCCACACTCGGAGCGAGGTCCGCTCGACGGCGCTCGCTCCCGCCCCGAACACCAGCACCTGGTGCCGCCCCACCGGGGACTTCGGCAACACCAACGCCGTGCCCCCCAGGGCGACGACTGACCGCCCGCCCGGCAGAGGGCGCAAGCGGGCGCGGAAGCAGCCTCAGTCGTCGGGCCGGAGGGGGGGCTCGGGCGCCTCGGCGGGCGCGGCGACGCGCTCGCCGAGGCGGACCCCGACCCGCTGGACGAAGGCGCGGGCCTCCTCCAGCCAGGCCAAGCGTTCGGCGTAGCTGAGGCGGAGCCAGGCCCGCCGCTGCTCCGCCTCGTGGCGCACCCAGCCGTCTACCTGGGCGCCGTCCTCCGGGCCCGTCTCCATGGCCCCCCTTCCGCTCGGTCCCCCTCTGCGCTCCTCGCCGCCGCCGCTCACGGCCCACCTCCACGGCCCAGCCCGTCCCCACGCGTGGCCGTCTCCCGGGCGATGGCCCGGAGGGCCTCAACGTCTGCGCGGTCCCGGGGCCGGCCCACGCGCTCCTTCATCTCGATGAGGCGCGTCAGGGACACGACGTGCACGACGCCATCGTCCAGCGAGACGAGGCTCGCCTCGGCGTAGGCTTCCGCGAACTCGAACGGCGCCTCCACGAAGAGATCGAGCTCGGTGCCGGGAAAGCGAGGGCTCCACACGGAGAAGACCGTGAGGCCCTTGGTCTCCACCCAGCCCCTCCGGGTGTCCGCGTCCGCGAAGGCCCGGAAGGGGACCGGAGGTCGCGGCCGGAAACCCAGCCCTTCGAGGGCGTCCACGGCCCGGAGGAGGTTGGCCTCGTCGAGGTCCAGGACCAGGTCGAGATCCGCCGTGAACCGGAGGTGGCCGTGGAGGACCACGGCGACGCCCCCCACCACGAGGTAGCGCACCCCCGCGTCCTCCAAGGCGTCCAGAATGGTCTCGATAGGGCGCTTCACGCCCAAAGTATACACCGCGCGCACCGTTCGGTGCGGAAGCGGGCGCGGAAGCGGACGCGAAAGCGGAAGCGGGGGCGGAAGCGCACGCGGGCGCGGGCGCGGAGGTGGAAGCGGAGGCGGAAGCGAGCGCGACCGCCTCGCCCCCGCCCACGGCCTCGGCTACTCCACGAGGTCTTCGAGCTTCTTCAGCAGGTTGTCGGCCTGGTAGCGGTTGATGGTCACCACCTGGCCGTCCAGGAGGCCGCCCACCGTCGTGGCGTAGGGGTCGCTCCCCTTCTTCTGCTCGCTGATGAGGAGCTTGGCCGTCTTGCCGTCGGCCAGCGCCGCCGTGAGGACGTAGGCGTCCTTCTCGGTGAGCCCCACGTCACCCGGCTTCTTGTCCTTCACGAACTCCTTGGCCCGCACGGCCGCGAAGGTGCTCTCCAGGGTCGTGAGCGCCATGCTCTTGGGCTTCTTCCCCTCCGGCACGTCCACCAAGGCCAGGGGTTTGGCCGCGCCTCCCTCGCTGGGCGGACGCTCCAGCTCCACGGGCTTCGCGCCGCCCTTGCCCTGGGGCCAGCGCACGGTGAGGTGCTGGACCGCGTCCTTGGCGAAGCCAAAGGCCTTCTTGTTCCGCAGGTCGTCCACGCCCTTCCGGAAGCGCCCCACGGTGTAGTCGGCCACCAGGAAGGGCTCGCCCGCCGCGCCGGGCTTTCCGTCGGCGCCCAGCGCCGTCACGCGGCCCCAGCGCTGGCCCTTCCAACCCTTGTGGGTGACGCCCTTGGCGTCCTTGTCGTCCTCCATCTTGGGCCCGAAAACCACCTCCCAACGCTGGGCCCCCACCGCCACCACGGCGCGCAGAGCCGGCTTGGCGAGGACCGCCTGGGCCGCGGCGACCTCGTCCGGGTAGGCGTACCGGTTGGCCCGACTCGACACGAGCGTCTTGAGCGTCGTGGACAGATCCGCCTGGACGCCCGCCTCGGGCTTCACGAACCGCCAGACGCCACCCTGCTTCTCCACGGTGACCCCTTTGGCCTCCTCGCCCTGGGCCCCGTCCTTGGGCGCGAAGACCACGCGCGTCACGGCCGAAGCGTCCACGGGCACGAACTTGCGGTCGCGGAGGTCGGCCACGGTCTTGCGGAGGTTGTCCGCCGTCCACTTGTCCAGCTTGAGCAGCTCGTCGGCGCCGTCCACTTGGGCCCACACGGCGTTGTCGTCACCCTCAACCGTGCTCGCCGCCACGCGCACGCCGTAGACCGTGTCGCCCTCGTACAGCTTGCCCGTGATGTGCCAGCTCTTGTGGGGCGCCAGCGCCTCCAGGGCCTCCTTGGGGGCGTCCTCCTTGGGCACGAAGTCGCGCGTGCGCAGGCCCGTGAAGCTCCGCGCCAGGCTGTCGGCGCTGGAGTCCAAGGGCACGCCCTCGGGCTTCAGGAGCCGCCAGGTGACCTCGTACTTCTTCTTCTTGGCGTCCTCGCTCGCCCCCGCGGGCGGCGGGACCTCCTTCCGAGCCCCGTTGAGGACCACGGGCGCGGCGCCCTGGGCGCCCCCGGCGGGCGGCGTGATCTCCAGGTGCACCAGGCTGTTGGGCTCGATGGTGAAGACCTTCTTGTCCCGCAGGGCCGACAGCTCGGCCAGGTAGGGCTTGCGCAGGTCCTTGCCCGCCACGCGGTAAACGACGTTGGGCTCGGACACCTTGGCGACCCAGGTGTCCGTGCTCTTGCCACCCTCGGCCGCCTCCGTCTCGGCCTCCACGGTCTTGCCCACGTAGAGGTCCACGCCGCCCCACACGGCCCCACCCGCCTTGAGCGTCACGCGCAGCCGGTGCGCCGCGTCCAGCCCGTACCGCTCGAGCTTGGCGTCGTCGGGCGCGCCCCCCTCACCCGCGGGGAGGGCCTTGGAGTAGACGCTGCGGGTCTCCGTCTCGAAAGGCCGGATCATCTTCTCGACGACGTACTTCACCGCCGCCGCGTCCATGGGCTTGGTGAGCTTCCACGCCAGGTCGTCGCCCTCGCCCGTGCGCTCGAGCTCCACCACGACCGTAGCGCCCGTCTTGGCGTCCTTGGCCCCGTCGTCACCCGCCTTGGCGTCGTCGGACGTGCCCGCCGCGGGCCGCTCGATCTGGATGGCGTCCACGGGGTAGTCGATCTTCACGGGGGTGTCGAGCATCCCCTTCTTCTTGCGCTCGGCCAGCTTGTCCGCAGGGGCGTAGCCGGCGATGACCAGAGACTTCCGGGGCGGGGTGGGGGCGGGGCGGGTCACGAACCAGGTCACGACGCCCAGGACCAGGACGACGCCCAAGAGCACGAGGGTGGACTTCTTCATGGGGAGAGCCTCCGCGGGGAAGGGTTCACGGATTCATCCAAGCAAGTCATCCAAGCGGGTCAGCCGAGCGGGTCAGCCAAGCGGGTGGAGGGAGGCGCGGGCGGTGGCGCGCGGCGCCGGCGCGGGAGGAGGAACCGCGCGCCGGGCCCGAGAACGAGGGGTCATGGGCGCGCGACCGCCCGCGCCGGGGTCACGCGGCCCGCCCGACGCCGAAGGGAGACGTGGAGCCGGCGAGGGTAGCTACGCGGCGGCGCCGGGCGCGGCGAGCGGCCCACAGCGCCAGGCCCAGCAGGAGCACGAGGAGGGGCCCGCCGCCGATGGCGAGGACGCGCACGCGGGTGCGGTCGCCGTCGTCGGTCTGGACCAGGGGGCGCCGCGCGTACTGCTTGGAGCGCAGGGAGATGAGGGCCTCGTCCTGCACGGCCCAGTCCAGGGCGTTGAACAGGAACTGGAGGCCGTCGGGGATGACGTCGCGGATCTGCTGGAGGCGCACCTGCCAGTTCTGGAGGTTGGCGCTGTAGCCGCGGAACTCGTCGAGGTACTGGAGGGCGTTGTCCGTGAGCTTGGCGACGGAGAAGCCCTTGAAGATGGTCCCCACGGAGAGATCCTCCAGGCCCAGGTTGGAGCCGATGACGAGCACGCGTCCCGTCCCTTCGTTCACGCGCGTGGCGTCGGCGTCGACCTTCTTGTCCCCCTCGTCCTTGGCGCCAGCGTCCGGGGGCTTGGGGGCGTCCTTGCCCTGGAAGTAGCTGGTGAACTTGCCGGCGGCCACGGCGGCCACGACGAGGGGCTTGCCCTCGGGCTTCATGGTCGCGAGCCTGTCCGCCTGCTCGGGGGGCAGGAGGGGGAAGTTGGCGTCGCTGACGCTCACCGCCTCGGGTGTGGAGCGGACGAGAGGCGTGGCGTCCTCCGAGAGCTCCAGGGAGGAGGTGAAGGGCAGCGTGAGCGTGGAGATGGAGCGCACGAGGGGGTTGGACTGGTCGAAGTCCGTGAAGCGCGGCAGCAGCGGATAGGGGAAGGGCCGCTGGGTGCGCCAGGCGAGCTGCCCCTGGCGGATGATGGCCATGAGGTTGATGTCGTCGTGGCTCTTGGGCTCGGCCACGAGGTCGAAGTTGGGGCGCACGCCGAAGTGGCCCAGGAGGTCACCGATGTTGCTGGTGTTCTGGACGAGCTCGGTCTTGTCCATGTCGCCCTGGGGCGTGGCGTTGAGGATGCTCACGTCCCAGTTGTTCACGAAGGCGACGAGGGAGCCGCCGCGCAGGACGAACTGGTCCAGGGCGTAGAGCTGGTAGTCGGTGAACTTGTCGCGCGCGCCCAGGATGACCACGGCGGCCACGTGGTCGGGGATGGGGCCGTCGAGGTCCAGGCGCTCGATGTCGAAGCCCTTGCGCTCGAACAGGCCCTTCTGGATGCCGGCGAGGGTCTGGTCGATCTGCTGGGCCATGCCCTCGAGCTGCGGGAGGATCTGCCCGATAAAGGGGTTCTTCTGTCCCAGCATCCCCTTGAGCTCGGCGGGGATGAGGGGCTTGTCGCTGGGGAATGGGCAGAAGGCGCCGGCCACGCACACGAAGCCGATGGCCTTGCGGCCCGGGGAGTCTTCGAGGTTGTCGTGCTCGTCGGCCACGGCCTGGCCGATGGCCTTGACCTGCTCGACGAGCTGGGGCGCCTGCTCCGTGGCCGTCTTTGGGTCGCCCAGGGCGCCCACGAACTGGGCGGTGACCTTGGCGAAGGCCTCGGCCGTCATGAGGAGACTGTCCAGGGCGCGGTGGGTGCCCTTGAGCTGGGCGGCAGACGTGAGGGCCTGATCCACGGCGTCACAGGCGGTCTTGATGTCCCCGCCCGCGGCCACGTAGGCGTCCACGCGGGCCTTGCTGGCGGCGGCGTTGAGGAGCCCGAAGGGGTTGTCGGCGCCGCCGTCGTCCTTGGGCTCGACCTTCTCGATGGCGTCCACGCAGGCCTTGGTGGCCTTGGTGACGCGCTTGCCGGCGGCCAGAATGTCAGCCATCTGGGCGGCCTCCTCGGCCTTCTTCTTGAGGCGGATGAGGCGCTTGGAGATCTCGAACTCGTAGAACTCGGGGTAGAGCGCCTGGGGCAAGACCTCCATGACGTCGCCGTAGTGGAAGGTGGCGCCGAGCGCGTACTTCTTGAACTCCAGGCGCCCGCCCTCGGCCGTGGCCTCCTGCCCGGCGAAGAGCTGGAGCTTGGCCGCCTTGGCCTGGGCGACGACGTCGTCGGTGACGAAGGTGAGGGTCATGTGGCCCTGGGAGTTGGACTGGTACTCCTGGAGGGTGTCGCGGAACTTCTGCTCCACGGCGTGGAGGTCGATCTTCTGGCCCGTGCGGTCGTCGGTGATGGTCTCGGGGAGGTTGGGCGAGATGTAGACCCGGACCTCGAGGTCGTCGAGCGCGGCGGCGGCGTCCTTGGAGGCCTGGGACAAGCTGTTGACGTGGTTGTCCGTGAGGTCCAGGCGCCCCACGAGGCGCCCGGCGAGGACGTTCGCGAAGACGGCGATGGCGATGACGGCGGCGATGACGACGAGGGCGTCGACGCCGGACTTGACGCGGTTGCGTGCCACTTGTCTGCCCCTCCCCTACTTCCAGTTGCGCGACTGCAGCGACTGCACCGCGATGACCAGCGGCACCGCGATGAGCGACAGGTAAAAGACCACGTCGCGGGTGTCGATGACCCCGCGGGCGATGTTGGCGAAGTGGGTCTTCACCGACAGGAAGGCGAAGGTGTCGCGAGCGCCCTCCCACGCGAGCGCCAGGAGCCCGTTGACGCTGTAGAAGAACAGCGCCAGGACGGCGGCGAGGAAGAAGGCGAGGATCTGGTAGCGCGTCCAGGTGGACGTCATGAGCCCCAGCGCGAGGTAGGAGGCGCCCACGAGGAACAGCCCCACGTAGCCCGCGAGGACGAGCCCACCGTCCAGGTCACCCAGAGTGGAGACGATGAGGGGGAAGATGGCGCTCATGGCGAGGAGGATGAGCAGGAAGGTCAGGGACGCCAGGTACTTGCCCAGCACGATGTCGCCGTCGGTGACGGGCATGGTGATGAGCAGCTCCATGGTGCCCGAGCGCTTCTCCTCGCTGATGAGGCGCATGGTCACGGCGGGCAGGACCACGGCGAAGATGATGGGCACGACCTCGAAGAGCGGCCGCACGGTGGCGCGGTTCATCTCGAAGAAGTCGGTGCCCACGAAGAGCCAGACGCCGGCGCCCACGAGGAAGACGGTGAGGACGCTGTAGGCGATGGGGCTCGCGAAGTAAAAGCCCAGCTCGCGCCGGGCGACGGCGGT
Organism: uncultured Myxococcales bacterium; assembly: GCA_964478315.1. Taxonomy (GTDB): domain Bacteria; phylum Myxococcota_A; class UBA9042; order PHBI01; family JAAZYN01; genus CAYZID01. The sequence goes on from CAYZID010000033.1 coordinate 15,867, forward strand.
GACGTTGCCGGGGCGCATCTCAGACCTCCTGGGTGAGCTTGCGGAAGATGCCCTCGAGGTCCAGCACCTGGCGGTGGAGCTCGAGGATGACCCAGCCGCGGTCCACGGCTAGGCGGAAGACGGCCTCCTGGGCCTGGGAGTCGCGCGGCCCCACGAGCTCGAAGGACACGGCGTCGGCGGCGGCGGTGGTCGCGGGGGTCACGGTGTCCACACCATCCAGGGCGGCGAGGGCCTCCCGGGCGGTGGCCTCGTCCGGGCCACGGAGGGTCAGGCGCAGGCGCAGATGCTCGTCCTCACGGGCCTCCAGCTCGGCGGGCGTGCCGTCGGCCACGAGCCGGCCGTCGTGGATGATGATCATCCGGCTACACGTAGCCATGACCTCGGGGAGGTTGTGGGTGGAGAGGATGATCGTGTGTTCGCGGCCCAGGTCCTTGATGAGGTTTCGGATCTCGACGATCTGGTTGGGGTCCAGGCCGCTCGTGGGTTCGTCGAGGATGAGGATGTCCGGGTCGTGGATGAGGGCCTGAGCGAGCCCCACGCGCTGCTTGTAGCCCTTGGAGAGCGTGCCGATGGTCTGGGCCAGGCGGTCGGCGATGCCGCACATCTTGGCGACGGCGGCGATGCGCTCGTCCACGCGCTTGGGCTCCACGCCGCGGACGGAGGCCACGTAGCGGAGGTAGTCGTAGACCATCATGTCCACGTACAGCGGGTTCGACTCGGGCAGGTAGCCGATGCGCTCGCGCACGGCGAGGCTGTCCTCGTTGATGTCGTGCCCGTCCACGCGCACGGTGCCGCTGGTCTGCGGCATGTAGCAGGTCAAGATCTTCATGGCCGTGCTCTTGCCCGCTCCGTTGGGGCCCAGGAAGCCGACGATCTCGCCCTTGTCCACCTGGAACGAGATCCCCTTGAGGGCTCGCACCGTGTCGTAGTCCTTGGTCAGGTCTCGCACCTCGATCATTCGACTCTCCTCGAACGTCTTGGTCTGTGGGTGGCCTGCGCGGGGTCCCCCGGCCGCGGGCCGTCGGAACGGCGGCCGCGGCTCGGCCCGGGTCGACGAGGTGTCAGGCGCGGCTCGTGTCTCCGCGCGCGCGTGCCTCGCGCGGGCGGCGCGTACCGTAGCGCGATCGCCCGCCGCGTCAAGCCCTTTGCACGCCTTTAGTGCCGAATTTTTCACAGGAAATCAGCACTCAAACGGCGTAGGAACACGCCCCCCCGGCGCCCCATTCCCGGGCGCGAGATTCTCGACGCGGGCGGCGCCCCGGGGTAGCGTGCGCGGAGGGTGTTCGAGCCCCCTCCACCCCCCAAGCCAGGGAGCACCGCTCGTGAGCGACGTCAACACGCTGGTGGGACGCGGGAGCCACTTCGAGGGCAAGATGACCTTCGATGGGGTCGTGCGCATCGACGGGAGCTTCGTGGGCGAGATCGTCAGCGACGACACGCTCATCATCGGCGAGAGCGCCGAGGTGCGCGCCGAGATGGAGGTGGCGACGCTCGTGATCTACGGCGTGGTCTACGGGAACATCCGCGCCCACCAGCTCGTGGAGCTCCACGCGCCCGGGCACCTGGTGGGCAACGTCATCACCCCCGAGCTGGTCATCGAGCGCGGCGCCCTGTTCGACGGTAACACCCGCATGAGCGTCCTCGACGGGGGCGACGGCGACGGGGGCGAGTACGCCGCCCAGGACGAAGACGAATACGCCGGCGACGCCGACCCCGCGCTCCCCCTAGAGGCCCCAGACGCCGAGCCCTACCCCGACGACGCCTACGAGGACACCGAGTTCGTGGAGCCCGCAGAGGGCTAACCGATCTTACGCGCCGCCAGGAGGTGGACGCGATAGTGGAGCTCGCAGCGGTCGTGATCCCGCACGCGCCAAGGGGCGTCGAGGGTCTCCAGGATCTCGTAACGGAGCTCCGGGGCCACGGGCGTCTCGCCCCGCAGGAGCTCTCGAAGCCCGGCGGCAGTGCCCCGCTCCACCCAGGCGGGCACGGTGCCCCCACCGAGCTGCTCGGCGGGGGGCGTGATGGCGTCCACCCAGTGGAAGGGGCTGGCGAGCAAGAGCAGCCCGCCCGGGCGGAGGAGGCGGTCCAGGGTGAGGATGAGCCCCAGCGGCGAGCGCACGTTGTCCAGCACGTTGGCGGCCAGGGCGATGTGGGCGCACGCGGGGGCGAGCGGCGGGTCCAGGGCGTCGCCGGCCACGACGGTCACGCCGGGGACGGGGGGCAGCACGAGCGGCTCCAGCGACCGAAAGGAGCGGCCCTCCACGCGGGCCAGGCGGGTCACGGGGCGACCGTCGAGCTGCAAGCGCGCCACGCGGAGCGGCACCGGGTTGGAGTCCACGCCCACGACCTGGCGGGCGTGGCGCCTGAGCGCGCGCAGCTCGGCGCCCACCGAGCAGCCCAACTCCACGGCGAGGCCGGCCTGGGAATCGCGCGGGGCGTGGCGACGCAGGAGGCCGGCCAGGGCGCGACGCCAGCCCCGGCGACCGTCGGTCAGCGCGGGGACGTAGCGCGCCAGGTGCGTGAGGGCGTCCAGCGGCAAAGCGTCGAGGGGCCCGGTGAGGAGCCCTCGCACCTGATCGAGGTAGGGAGGGAGGTCCCGGACGAGGAGCGGCACGCCCTCCTCGGTGCGCGGCAGGGCCTCCCAGGCGGCGGCGTCCAGGGGCGCCTCGTGACCCGGCATCCGCAGCGCCCCGAGGGGCGGGCCCGTGGGTCGTCCCCCCGCGGCCCTCTCCCGCCCTCCGCCCTGCGCCTGCACCACGCCCCGGGGCCTACATGGGCGGCGGGGCGTTCTTGGCCTTCTTGGCGACCGCCAGCCGCACCTCCGCGCGCTGCTTGGCCTCCAGGCTGAACTTCAGCGCCTCCTTGCTGCCGGTGGAGCCCAGCTCGGCGATGCGCTGGCCGGCCCGGCGCAGGGCCTCCTCAGCGCGGTCCATGTCGATCTCCTCGGGGGCCTCCGCCGTCTCGGTCACGACGATGCAGTGGTCGTGCGAGACCTCCAGATAGCCCGTGTTCACCGCCAACCATCGCGACTCGCCGCCCTCGGCGGGGGTGTAGCTCAGGGGGCCGATGCCAAGGCTGGTGATGAGGGCACGGTGCCCGGGGAGGATGCCGATCTCGCCCACCGTGCCGGGGGCGGTGACCTGGGCGACGTCGGCCTGGACCTTGGCGCCAGCGGGCGTGACGATCTCGAGCTTGATGGGCATGGCGAGGTTCTCCTGGGGCCGCGTGGTGGGCCGGCCCACGCCGTCTCCTGCTGCGGTTGGGGGCCGCGGTCGCGCCGGGAGGGGCGACGCGGGGCGAGGGCCGCCCCGGCCGGGGGGCGAGGCCGTGGACGCTAGAGCGTCTTGGCCTTCTCCAGCACCTCCTCGATGGTGCCCACCATGTAGAAGGCCTGCTCGGGGATGTCGTCGTAGTCGCCCTGGACGATGCCCTTGAAGCCCCGGATGGTGTCCTCCAGCTTCACGTACACGCCCTTCATGCCCGTGAAGGCCTCGGCGACGTGGAACGGCTGGCTCAGGAACTTCTGGATCTTCCGGGCGCGGTAGACGATGAGCTTCTGGTCTTCGCTGAGCTCGTCCATACCCAGGATGGCGATGATGTCCTGGAGGTCCTTGTAGCTCTGGAGGATCTCCTGGACGTCGCGGGCGACCTTGTAGTGCTCCTCGCCCACGACCTCCGGAGCGAGGATGCGGCTCGTGGAGTCCAGCGGATCCACGGCGGGGTAGATGCCCAGGGCGGCAAGCTGGCGGTTGAGGACCGTCGTGGCGTCCAGGTGGGCGAAGGCCGTGGCCGGCGCCGGGTCGGTGAGGTCGTCGGCGGGCACGTAAATGGCCTGAACCGAGGTGATGGAGCCCGACTTCGTGGAGGTGATGCGCTCCTGGAGGGCGCCCATCTCCGTGGCGAGGGTGGGCTGGTAGCCCACGGCCGAGGGGATGCGCCCCAACAGGGCCGAGACCTCGGAGCCCGCCTGGGTGAAACGGAAGATGTTGTCGATGAACAGCAGCACGTCCTGGCCCATGTCGTCGCGGAAGTACTCGGCGACGGTGAGGGCGCTCAGCGCCACGCGAGCGCGGGCACCGGGGGGCTCGTTCATCTGCCCGTAGACCAGCGCGGTCTTGGAGAGCACGGCCTCGCCGCTGGCGAGCTTGCTCTCGGCCATCTCGTTCCAGAGGTCGTTGCCCTCACGGGTCCGCTCGCCCACCCCGCCGAACACGGACACGCCGCCGTGCTCCTTGGCGAGGTTGTTGATGAGCTCCATGATGATGACCGTCTTGCCCACGCCGGCGCCGCCGAAGAGCCCGATCTTGCCGCCGCGCTGATAGGGGGCCAACAGGTCCACGACCTTGATTCCCGTCTCGAAGGCCTGGACGTTCACGTCCAGGTCCACCATGGCCGGCGTGGGCTTGTGGATGGGGTCGTGGCGCACGGCCTCCACGGGGCCGCGCTCGTCCACGGGCTCGCCCACGACGTTGATGATGCGGCCGAGCGTGCCCTCGCCCACCGGCATCTGGATGGGCACGCCGGTGTTCTGCACGGGCAGGCCGCGCTTGAGCCCCTCGGTGGAGTCCATGGCAACGGCGCGCACGACGCGGTCGCCCAGGTGGAGGGAGACCTCCAGGACGAGGTTCCACTCGCGGTCGTCGATGGCCGGGTTCGTCACGCGGAGCGCGGTGTCGATGGCGGGGAGGCTGCCCTCGGCGAACTTCACGTCCACCACGGGGCCGATGACCTGGGTGATGACGCCCAAGGGCAGGGTCTGGCTCTCGGCTGCTGCTGACATGCTGGGGTCCCTCTTCGGAAGTCAGGGCCGCGCGTGGGCCGGCGGGGCGCGAGCCGCGCGCGGGGCGATGGGGGGCTGGTGGGGGGCTCGGGGCGCGGTGGGGCTAGCCCTTGAGGGCTTCGGCGCCGCCGATGATCTCCATGAGCTCGGTGGTGATGCCCGCCTGGCGGGCGCGGTTGTACTGGAGCGTGAGGCGCTCGATGAGCTCGCCGGCGTTCTTGGTGGCCGAGTCCATGGCGCTCATGCGGGCGCCCATCTCGCTGGCCACGCTCTCCAGGAGCATGCGGTAGATCTGCACGGTGAGGTGCCGCGGCAGCACGGCCTGCATGATGTCGTCCTTGGACGGCTCGTAGATGAACTCCGCCCGGTCCTCGGCGCCGCGCGCCTCGGCGGGCACCACGGGCAGGAGCTGCTCGACGATGACCTCCTGGCGGATCGCGGACTTGAACTCGTTGTAGACGACGTAGGTGGCGTCGAGGTTCCCGTCCACGAAGCGCGCGATGGCGTGCTCGGCGATCTCGCTCGCCTTCTCCAGCCCCACGTCTCCGAGCACGTCCTTGAAGTACGTCTTGATGGGGATGTCGCGGCGCTGGAAGTACTCGTACCCCTTGCGCCCCACGATGTCCAAGGCGATGGACTCGTGTCCACGCTCGTTCGCCTTGACGTAGCGCTCGGTGGTGCGGTTGATGTTGGCGTTGAAGCCGCCGCACAGCCCGCGGTCGCTCGTGAGGATGATGAGCTCCACGTTCTTGGGCGCCCGCTGGGCCAGCAGAGGGTGGTCGCTGAAGTCCGCGCGCGCGGCGAGCTCGCCGATGATGTCCCGCAGCCGATAGCTGTAGGGGCGCATGGCGACGATGGCCTCTTGGGCCTTGCGCAGGCGCGCCGCCGCGACCATCTTCATGGCCTTGGTGATCTGCTGCGTGTTGCGGACCGAGCCGATCCGCTTGCGGATGTGCTTGAGGCTTGGCATCGCCTAGCTCTCGGCGCCCGACTTGAAGATGGCCACGAAGCCCTCGATGATCTTCTCGAAAATCGCCTTGGTCTCGTCGTCCAGCTTGTACTTGGAGCGGACCTTCTCCAGGTCGTCGGCGTGCCGCGCCCGGGCGTAGTCCAGCAGCTCCGCCTGGAACCGCGAGACCTCGCTCACCGGCACGTCCATGATGTACTTGCCGTCGTAGGCCGTGCCGCTGTAGATGCTCAGCGCCTGCTCCTCGATGGGCATGGGGCTGTACTGGGCCTGCTTCATGAGCTCCACGAGGCGCTCGCCCTTGGCGAGCTGGTGCCGCGTGGCCGCGTCCAAGTCCGAAGCGAACTGCGAGAAGGCCGCCAGCTCCCGGTACTGGGCCAGGTCCAGCTTGAGGGAGCCCGACACCTTCTTCATGAGGTGCGTCTGGGCGGCGCCGCCCACACGGCTCACGCTGATGCCCACGTTCAAGGCCGGACGGACCCCCTGGAAGAACAGGTCCGTCTCCAGGAAGATCTGCCCGTCGGTGATGGAGATCACGTTCGTGGGGATGTAAGCCGACACGTCGCCAGCCTGCGTCTCGATGATGGGCAAGGCCGTGAGGCTGCCGCCGCCCAGCTCGTCGCTCATCTTGGCGGCGCGCTCGAGCAGGCGCGAGTGGACGTAGAAGACGTCGCCCGGGTAGGCCTCACGACCGGGCGGGCGGCGCAGCAGGAGGGACATCTGGCGGTAAGCCACGGCCTGCTTGGACAGGTCGTCGTAGATGACGAGCGCGTGCTTGCCGTTGTCGCGGAAGTACTCGCCCATGGTGCAGCCCGAGTACACCGAGATGTACTGGAGCGGCGCCAGCTCCGAGGCCGTCGCCGAGACCACCGTCGTGTAGTCCATGGCGCCATACTGTTCGAGCTTGGCGACCACCTGGGCGACCGTGGACTCCTTCTGCCCCACCGCCACGTAGATGCAGTAGACGTCCGTGTCCTTCTGGTTGATGATCGTGTCGATGGCCACCGCCGTCTTGCCCGTCTGGCGGTCGCCGATGATGAGCTCGCGCTGCCCACGCCCGATGGGGATGAGGGAGTCGATGACCTTATAGCCCGTCTGCAGCGGCTCATGGACGGACTTGCGCTTGACGATGCCCGGCGCCTTGAGCTCCACGCGGCGGTACTCCGTGGCCTCGATGGGCCCCTTGCCGTCGATGGGCTCGCCCAGGGCGTTCACCACGCGACCCAGCAGGGCGTCGCCCACGGGGACCTCGAAGATGCGCCCCGTGCGGCGCGCCACGTCGCCGTCCTTGATGAGGTTCGCGTGGCCGAGCAGCGCCACGCCGACGTTGTCCTCCTCCAGGTTGAGCACGAGGCCCTTGACGTCGTGGGGGAACTCCAAGAGCTCCCCGGCCACGGCGTTCTCCAGGCCGTGCAGGCGGGCGATACCATCGCCAGCGGTGAGGACCGTCCCGGTCTCTTGTACGTCGACCTTGCGGTCATAGTCGGCGATCTGCGCCTTGATGATCGAGCTGATCTCGGCAACGCTGATGTCCATCGAGGGCTCCAGAAGTCAGGGGTCTCGTGTGGGTGGCCCGGCCCGGCGGCGGCCCGGCGCGCGGGGGAAGGGGTCGAAGCGCGGCTGCGCCCGGCGGGATCAGGCGGCTAGGGCCTCGCGCATGAGGTCGAGGTCGGTGCGCACGGAACCGTCCAGGAGCACGCTCCCCAGGCGCGTGACCACGCCGCCCAGGATGCTGGGGTCCACGACGGCCTCAACCTCTACGGTCTTGCCCGACAGCCGCTCCAGGGCGGCTCGGATCTGCCCCAGCGAGGCCTTGTCCAAGGGCACGGCGCTCACGACGGTGGCCCGCAGGCGCCCGGCCGCGGCGTCCACGAAGGCCGACAGCTCGGCGTGAATGGCAGCCACCTCGCCCAGGCGCCCGGCGTCCAAGAGCACGGTAAGGAAGCGACGGACCGTGGGGGCCAGCAGCAGCTTCCCCGCCAGGCGATCCAGGAGCTTGCGCTTCTCGTCCGCCGTCACCACCGGGTTGCGGATGACCGCCCGCAGCTCGTCGCTGCGCGTCCAAAGGTCCGCGAAGGCGCCGAGCTGGCGGGCCACGACCGCCTGGGACTTGTCGCCCTGGGTCACCTCGAAGAGCGCCTGGGCGTAGCGGCGCGCCGCCTTGCTGCCCGTGCCGCCACTCGCGCCTCCCTGCCCCAGATCCACCTTCTCGGCCGCCAGGCGCTCGAAGTCGGCGAGGTACTGCTTGATGAGCTTGCGCTGGGTGGCCGGCGTGAGTTGGGCGCGCACGCGCTCCTCGGCCAGCTCCACGGCGCGCGCGGCCACCGCCGCCTGGAGGTCCTTCTGCGCCTGCCGAGCCTCTTGGGCCACCGTGCGCTCCACGTCCGCCTCCAGGCGCTCCAGCGCGGCGTTCGTGGCGGCCTTGATACGCTGACGCTCCCGCTCACCGTCCCGGGCGAAGTCCTCGCGCAGCTTCATCCGCTCCTCGTCGAAGGCGTCGAGCTGCTGCTGGTACTTGGCGAGCCTCTCCTCGGCGGCGCGCTTCACCTCCGAGGCGTCGGTGATCTCGCGCTCCACCCCAGCGCGCCGGTCCGCCAGGAAACGCTTGGCCGGTCCGCGGCCGTAGTACCAGAGGATCCCCACCAGGACGACGAAGTCCACGATGTAGAACCCGTGCTCGTTCATGACGAAGCCACCGCTGGCGAGCGCGACCGGTGAGGCCAGCAAGGTCGCCAGGAACGCGGGCCAGGGAGAGGTCACGCCGTTCGTGTGCCGCCTCATGAGCGCCCCCCCGCCCCGCCCAGGACCCGCGCGACGATGGCGTCCGCCAGCCCGTCGGCCGCGGGCTCCACCTGGGCCTGCGCCTCGTCCAGCATCGCCTGACGCTGGCGCCGGGCCTCCGCCTGCTTGGCCTCGGCCTGGGCCTTGGCGGCCTCCAGGGCCTGGCGGCGCTCCTCCTCGGCCTCGGCCTTGACGCCCTCGCGGACGCTCACGGCCTCGCGCCGGGCCTCGGCCAGCAGGGCCTCGTACTTGGCGAGGGCCTCCGCCGCCTGGAGGTCCATGTTCTCGGCCTCCTGGCGCGCCCCGCGCATGCGCTCGAAGCGCAGCTTCTGGGTGCGGATCATGGGCTGGACCACGAGGTAGTTCAGGAGCAAGAAGGCCACCAAGAACAGACCGAGTTGGAAGAACACGGTCCCGTCGAGGTCGACCAGGCCGGCCCGCTGGAGGCCGGCTCCTAGTTGCTCGAGCATGCGCAGTGACTCCGTGTCGCCGGCTCCCGGGAGAGCCGGAGGCCTCTGGGGCGCCCGGCGGTGGCGCGAAGGGCCTCGGATTGAGGGGGATTGGGGGGGTGAGCTGGGGGCGGTGAGGGGGGGACCCCGAAAACGCGTGGGCGCTCCTAACACGGGCGCGTGAGGGGGGTCAACCATCGCGCCACGGGCGCGTCCAGGGCCAAGGAGGGCGCCGCGTCAGGGCCCCAGAGCCGGCGCGGGGCACCGCCGCACGAGGGCGGGGTCGTCCAAGAAGACCGCGCCCTCGTTGGCCGCGCTGTCCCCCGTGTCGAAGAGGAAGCCCACCTGGATCGGGAGCCCCGCGAAGGCGTCCAGGGGCGCCTCCACCCGGGCCCAGGCCCCCTGCGTCGTGCCCCCGAGCGCCATGGAGTCCCAAACCACAGCCGGCGGGAAGTCAGCGCCCACGCGGCGTACCGCGACCCGGAGGAGATCGATACCCAAGGGGTTGGCGCCCCCGGGGGCCGCGTCCCACTCCGTGGACAGCGACACCCAAAAGACGAGTGCCGGCGCCTCGCGCGGGACCACGGTGGGTGGCGCCCAGGCCTCGCCGGAGCCCGCCTCGTCGGGGGGCGCGAGGAGCCCTTCCTCGGGCACACCGTCGGGGGTGAGGGCCCCAAACCGCAGGGACCACTGGCCGTCGTAGGCCTGGAGATCGGACCGGCTCCAGCCGCTCGCCGTCCCCGGCCCAGGGCTCGGTGACAGGGTCCAACCGTCCAGCGGCGCCTCGAAGGATGGCGGCCCAGGCCAGGCGTCCTGGGGTGTGCAGCAACCTGCCGTGAGCACGTGGTCCCAAACGCAGCGACCAGTGAGACATCGCGCCTCGTCGCAAGGGTCGGCGGGAGCGCCCGGGGGGGAGAGGGGGCAGTCGTCCCGCGACGTGCAGGCGACGCAAGCGACCTCGGGGTCCGCGGGGGCGGGGACGCACAGGCGGTCGTCGAGCCCCGCGATGGGCACCAAACGGCCGCCCGCGCAGGGGGTGGGTGAAGGACAGGCGCGCTCGCTCGCGCAGGGGGCCCGGACGACGAGGCTGCCGAGGTAGACGCCCTCGTGGTCGTTGTCGATCCCGTCCCGGGTGTCGAAGCGCACCACGAGCGAAGCGATCTCCCCCGCGTAGGGCGTGAGATCCACGAGCACGGGCGCCCAGCGCCCCGGGGGCAGCGGGCTGTCGCGCGAGGACCACAGGGGGAAAGCGACCCCGTCCTCGCGCCGCAGTCGGAGCTCCACGCCGTCGTAGGCGGGCGTGCCGTCACCCGGGAGGGCCTCCAGCGAGGCCCAAAGCCACACCTCGGCCACCGCGGGGACCCCCCACGGGAGCTCGATCGAGGGCGTGGCGAGGGCCAGGGACACGGGCGCCCCGGAGGCGCCAGGGACGGGGGCGCAAGCGGCATCCAGGGGCCCCGTGTGATAGGTCGGGCAGCGCATGTCTCCCGCGTACAGGGAGACGGTCTCGCCCCGGGCCCCCGGGAGGACGAGGGCGTGCCGTGTGCTGGGGTGCCAGGTGACGGTGTCCTCGGGGGCACCGTCGAGAACCTCGAAGGGGATCTCCGAGGCTTGACCCGCCCACGCCCAGATCGTCCGCCCACACCCCTGGTCGGGGAGCTTCAGCCGCGCATGGCAGCCACCTGCCACGCAGGTCTCCAGGCACGTGGCCTGCTGGAGGCTGCTCTGCGTGGCGCACGCGCCCACGTAGGTGCAGCAAGCCTCCTTGTAGCGGACCTGACAGGTGCGGTTGAGACACCAGCCCTCATAGCAGCAGTCGTCCAACGCGGCGCAGTCCTCGTCGGTGAGGCACGAGAGGCCCACGCCGTCCCCCGCGGCGTCCCCGGCACCGTCCGGACCCGCGCCACCGTCGGGGGGGTCGGCGCCGTCGGTGGGTGAGGGCGTGTCGCCGAGCGGGAGCTCGCCCCAACCGCTGCCGTCGGGCAGGTCGGGGAGGTGCGCCGTCACCGCCTGGCGCACGAGATCCCCGCACCCTCCCGCGCCCAACCCCACGAGCACCGCCGCGGCGAGCGGGGCGAGCGCGGCGACCGAGTGGCCGGCGAGCGGGCGCGGCGTGGGGCTCACAGCGACGTCAGATCCGCGTGGTGTAGGGGAAACGGTAGTTCAGCAAAAGGTAGGCCTGCCCGATGTGCCAGAGGGAGTCCTTGAGGGCGCCCAGCTCGTCGATGGGCCCACCGACCTTCTGGGGCGGGTAAAACTGCGAGGTCCACCCAAGGCTCACGAGGAACCGCTTGGACAGCGGGATCTCGAGGTCCACCCGCGCATCCAACCCCGGCCGCAGGAAGTGCGTGGTGCCCAGCGCGGGGTCGTCGGACTGGATGTAGGCGTAGGTGGCGAGGAGCCCTACCCCCACGTGCAGACGCACCGGCCGTCGAGAGATGGGAAAGCCGAGGGACAGGGGCCGAAAGGTGACGCCCCACATCTGGGTCTTGCCCACCTTGGGCGAGAGAAAGAGGGTGTCCGGGATGAGGAGGTGTCCCACGCGGAGCTCCTTGATCTTCGCCGCGCGGCCCCGCCACTTGGCGGGGATCTGGCTCCGGTTCGCCCGCACCACCTGCTGGTCGATGAGGGCGAAGAGCTGCAACCGCAGCCCCCCATGGACGAGCTGGTCCCGCTGGAGCTTGCCGGTGAGGAAGTGCGCGGCCGGGCCCACGCCCACGTTGAGGGGCACCGTGACCTGACCGGCTCGGGCCGGGCCGGCCTGGCCCAGCACGAAGCCCGCCAGGACCAACGGCAGAGCAAAGCCCCGGAAGCCCCGCCACCGGGCATGACCATCCCGTCGTGTCCCGCCAGACGAACCACGCAAGCACATCATCATCACACCTCCTATCCCCGCCCTCGCAACACAACATCTTCGGCATCGAGCAGGGTTCAGGAGGATAGGGAGCCGCGCGAGGTGGGTCAACGCGGCTGGGCACCCCAGATCCGCCACCTGCTCTGCGGACCGAGGCGCAGGAGGCCGCGTTGGGGCAAGGAGGCAAGCGGCTGGGCGCGGAGGCGTGGCCGCGTCACGTCGAGCGGCCAGTCGCTTGTGGGGCCGTGCAGCTCGACGCCGCCCACACGCGGGATCCAAAGCCGAATCCCAGAGTAGGTGGCGGATCTGGGGCGCGCCCCAGGACCACGACGGCGTCACCACCGGGGCCACACGCTCACCCGCGCGTGTGCCGGGCCTGGCCCTCCCCCCCCCGAGAATGAGAAAACCCCCGCCGGGACCAGGCCCGGCGGGGGTCTCTCGGAACCTCAGGCGCGCGCTAGTTGGCGGCCGTGCAGAAGTTGGTGGGGTAGCCGCTCGTGGCGTCCACGTCGAAGCAGCCCTTCACCGGCTGGCCCAGCCCGTCGGTGCTGTCCGTGCAGGCCTTGCCGTCGGCGCAGGTGCCGTCGGCGCCGCAGGCGGCCACACAGCGGTAGTCGGCCAGGTCGCCGTCGTCCTGCCCCAGGTTCACGCACACGCGGTCGCCGGGGCAGAAGCCGTCGGTGAAGCAAGGCGTGCAGTCCTGGTCCTTCATGCAGGCGAAGAAGCTCCCGGCGTTGTCGGCGTAGGCGCCGGAGCGCGGGATCGTCGTGATCTCCAAGCAGCTCAGACCGGTCGGGCAGGAGTCGTCAGACGGGCCCGTGCAGAGCTGGCTGCAGTAGCCGGGGTCGGCCGCGCCCGCGGCCTCATCCAGGCACAGACCGGAGGCGCACTGCGCCACGGGGTTGCCGTTGGCGTCCTCCGCGTTGGGGTCGCAGGCCGCGCCGGCGGCGATGTCGGCGGGGGTGCCGTCGGCCTTCGCGTTGCCCATGCACACGTACTCGATCTCCGTGGAGAAGTCGGGGCCGTAAGCGATGGGGTTGGGCTGGCAAGCCTCGCCATCGGGGCAGGTGAAGTCCGCCGAGCAGTCCTGGAGGCTCGCCGTGGTGAACTGGCAGAGACCCACGTAGATGTTGGTGCTGGCGTTCTTGGGGTCGCCGCCGAAGCTGAGGAGGAGCGAGGTGCAGACGCCCTGGTAGGTCCCAGAGGCGTCGGACACGGCCTCGCAGTCGGCGGAGGAGGCGCACATCTGGGTGCAGAACCCAGGCGTCCCCGCCTGGGAGTCGGCGCCCAGGCACCAGCCGCTCTCGCAGTCGGCGCCGCTCATGCACTGGGTGGCCATGCCGCCGAGCGTGGCGTCGCTCTCGGTGCAAACGCCCTGCGCCTGGAGCGGCATGTCGTCGGAGGTCGCCGGGTCACCGTTGGGCTTGGTGAGCAGCTCGCAATGCTCGCTGACGCTTCCGTCGCCGTCACAATCCTGCTCGCTCCAGCACGCGTTGAGGGAGCCCTGGAAGGTCTGGCACCAGTCCAGCGGCAGGGTCGTCTGGTCGCCGTTGGCGTCCTCGGCCCCGAACTCCACGCGCACGCACTGCTGGCCCTTGTCGGTCGCGCAGTCGTCGTCGGCCTGGCACAGCCCGCCGCAGTAGCCGCCCACGCAGTAGTCCTCGTTCAGGCAGGTGTCGCCGGGGATGTTGTCCGAGGTGTCCTCGTCGCACGCCTCACCCATGGCTACGCCACCGTCGGCCTGGGGCAGGCACATGTGCTCCCACACGGGCTGGCCGTCGTCGTCGAAGGCGCCGTTCCAGTTGAAGCGGCAGTAGTAGCCGTCGGCGCAGTCGCTGTCGAACTGGCAGCTCCGGGGCCAGCAGAAGTCGTCGGTGTAGGGGATGGAGTCGCCGAAGATCTGGGCGTCCTTGAGGCCGCAAGTCCACAGCGAGCAGTCGGCGTCCGTCGTGCAAGTCCAGCTCGAGTTGGTCTTGCAGGTCCCGGCGGCCATGTCACAGCCCGTGTCGGGGTAGATCTTGGTGGTGTCGCAGTCGGCGTCGGTGTTGCAGGAGTCCACGCAACCCAGGCCGAAGCACCAACCGGACTCGCAGAGCTGGACGTCGCCCTCGAAGGGATCCTCGTTGCAGGACTCGCCGAGCTTGGCCGTGGTGGGCGACCACTCACCGGCCTGGGTGCGGGCGATGCAACGCTCCTCGACGTGGTCGTACATGAACATGCCGATGCACTGCTCGTCGGCCGGGCAGTCGGAGTTGGCCGTGCAGTTCGAGAAGTCCGAGGTGGCCACGCAGTACTGCAGGGTCTGGCCGGAGCTGGGGGGCGCGAACTCCACGCAGCGGAAGCTGTCACCGGCCGGGCCGGCCACGAAACCGTCGCAGTCGCTGAAGGGCGCGTCCGCGTCCTCCACGCCGTCCTTGTCGTCGTCCTTGCTGATGGTGCAGGGCCGCGTGCAGACGGACTGGTTGAAGACGCCCACGCCCGGGGCGCCCACGCCCATGCAGAACTTGCTGGCGCACTGGTCGTGGATGCACTGGGGGAAGTCGGGGTTGTCGATCTCCTGCCCCGGGTTGGCGGGGTCGGGGATCTTGGCGGTGCAGTCCGCCGTCTGCCCGCAGTAGGAGCCGTTGGGCAGCCCCGGCGCCTCACACTGGCCCATGGGGTTGCAGACCTCGGGGGCCTCGCAGGTCCCGCAGGAGCAGTTGCCGCTGGGCGCCGTGCCGCACACGCGGTCGCCGCAGTCGCACGTGTCGGGGGCCGGCCCCTCGTCGGTCTGCGACGTGTCGGTCTGCGTCCCCCCGTCGCCGCCGTTGTAGTTGTCGGCCTCGTCCGTGTCGGGCGTGACGCTCGTGTCGCCACCGCCGTTGTCGGGCGTCACCGACGAGTCGGTCCCGGCGTCCGGCGCCGGACCAACCGGCCCATTGCCGCTCGTTTCACAGCCCGCGATCGCGAGCGTCCCCGCCGCGAGCGCCGTCAGCAGCACTACCTTCATTTCCCGCATCTTCATCTCCCACGGCTCGCGGCCGATTGCGCTGGGGCTGCCCGGCGGCGTGCGCCGGGTGCGCGCTTTTCCCTGCAAAATCACAGGGATAGACCTACCATCCCCATGAGGCGGCGAAGCATAGTGGCCGGACGGTGCGCATGTCAAGCAGCGCCAGCACCCAAGGGGCGCGACGGGGGCGGGCCCAGGACGCGAGGGGGGCTCACCAAGCCGCTCGGAGCGCTCGCGACGGACGCAGGTTCGGAATGCCGAAACACTGGGTGATAACCGCGAGGCAACCCCCGGTTGGCGGAGGGTGGGGTCGGTGTTATGGTTCGCGCGCTCTTGGCAGCGGCCGGGGGAAGCCGGGATGACAGGCGCGAACGCGCGCGTTCGCCTCCTCGGTGGGTTCGGCCGTGTTCGTGATGGCAGCGCGTGGCGGTTCTGGTTGGAGGTGGGCGGCGGTCAATGCTCTTCTCGTGTTCGAACTGTAGGACCAAGTACAAGATCCCCGACGAGAAGGTCGCTCACAAGGTCCTGAAGATCCGCTGCAAGACCTGCGGTGCCGTGCTGGTGGTGCGCGATCCGCGCCTGGCGACGGGCCGCCAGGCGGCGGCGACCATGCCCACCGGCGCTCCCAAGCGGGCGAGCCAGGTGGGGATCCAGGTGGCCGCGACGCCCCCCTCCCCCCCACCGCCGCCCACGCCACACCCACCCACGCCCCGCCCTCTATACTCACCATGACGCCGCGCA
>CAYZID010000034.1:0-30668 GCA_964478315.1 uncultured Myxococcales bacterium
GGCACCCGGGAAGCTACCCCGAGCACCAGCGGCTGCGAAAACGTCATAGGTTGCGTGAGCGGTTGCGGTTGCGGTTGCCGTCGCGGTTGCGGCCGCGGGAGCGGTCGCGTGAGCGGAAGCGGTTGGGGGCGCGGAAGCGGTCGGGGTTGCGGCCACTGCCCCCCCGGCTGCGCCGCGACGTGGAGAGTTTCGGGTCAGTGTCCTAGGATTCCGCCGCCGGCCGCCGCGCGGCCACACACCGACCGAGAGGCTCGCCATGTCCCACGCCCCATCGACCGCTCCGCCGCGAAGGGGCCACGGTCCGCTCCGGCGCGCGCTCATCCTTGAGAACCCGGACCCCGTGCTCGACGACGCCCTCCGAGGGATGGGCATTGAACCCCAGCGGCTCCCGGAGCCGCCCGGCGAGCACGAGCTCGTGGCGCTCCTGGAGGCGGGCCAGCATGACCTGCTGTTCAAGCGGAGCCGGGTGCCGGTGAACGAGCGCGTGCTCCAGGCGAGCGAGAGGCTGGCCGCCGTCATGCTCTGCTGCATCGGCGACGACTCCGTGGACAAGGACGCCGCCGCGGCGCACGGGGTGATGGTCATGAACGACCCCGTGTCCAACGGGCGCTCGGTCGCCGAGCTCGTGGTGGGGGAGATCATCGCCCTCTCGCGGCGGCTGTTCGAGTCGGTCTTCGAGCTCCGTCAGGGCGTCTGGCGCAAGGACAACCGCGCGCGGTTCGAGGTCATGGGCAAGCGCCTGGGCATCCTGGGGCTGGGGAAGATCGGCCGCCAGGTGGCCCAGCTCGCCGAGGCCCTGGAGATGGAGGTCGTCTTCTACGACACGGCGGAGATCTCGCGGGAGATCGGCCTGGCGATGGGCTTCCGCGCCGTGGGCTCCATCGAGGAGCTGTTCCGCGCCTCCGACATCGTCACCGTCCACGTGTCTGCCCAGGACACCCACGGACGCTCCAACGAGGGGCTGCTCCGCCCCGAACACTTCGCCGGGTTCGCCGCCGGCCCAGCCAACCGGCCCCGCATCTTCTTGAACCTCGCGCGCGGCTTCGTCGTCGCCCCCGAGATCCTGCTGGGTGCTGTGCGGGCCGGGCACGTGCGCTACGCCATCACCGACGTCTACCCGGACGAGCCGCCGCGCTCCACGAGCGAGGCGTGGACCTTCCCCTACGCAGGCGAGCCGCGCATCTTCGGCACGCCCCACATCGGCGCCGCCACCCGCGAGGCCCAGCCCCGCATCGCGCGCTACATGGCCCGCACGACGCAGCTCTTCAGCGACTTCGGGATGATCCGCAACAGCGTCTTCCGAGCCCGCGCCAACGTGGAGTTTCCGGTCATCCCCGACGAGGCCTCCGCCATGCTCGCCGTCGTGCACGCCGACCAGCGAGGCACCAAGAAGGCCGTGGACGACGCCATCTACGCCGCCGGGGCGAGCAACGTGCGATCCGCCCACGTGGACTTCCCTCGCTACGGCCTCGCCTACGACCTGTCGGCGCTCGATCGTGGGCTCACCGAGCCCGAGGTGGGGGCGCTCATCGACTCCGCGACGAAGATCACGGGAGACCCGACCGCGGTGCGCTGGGTCCGCACGATCCCCCTGGGGCATGGAGCCGACTCCTCCCAGCGATCCGCGCAAGACGACCCGAGGCAGCCATGACCGAGCGCCCCCCTTACGACGAGAACGCCACCCTCCTCATGGAGGCGGTGACGATCCTTCCGCCGTTGCTCGCGCCCGAGCACTTCGGAGACGCCGAGAAGCGCGCCGAGTTCAAGGCCGCTTGGGACAGGTTCGAGGCGAAGCTCCGGGCCAACCCGCGCCCCGAGGTCCCCCTGGGGCTCCTCGCCGAGAGGTTCCGCCTGACGTCGTTCGAGCTCCAGACGCTCACCCTGGCCCTCAGCGTCCACATCGCACCCAGCATGACCAAGGTGCTGTCGCGCCTCGCGGGGCCCCTCAATGCCCGACGTGTGACCCCACGCGTGGCGATCCAGTGCTTCTGCGATGACCCGCGAGCCCAGATCGCCGCGCGGCGCGCCTTCCTGCCGTCCGCGCCCCTGCGCCGCCACCTCCTCGTCCGGTTCGGCAAGGCGGACTCTGGCGCCCTGGCGGGCATCATGGACCGTGCGCTGGAGCTCACCACGCCCACCCTGCGCTACCTCCTGCGCGAAGACGAGCTCGCCGAGTCCGTGGCCCGCATCGCGAACCTGGAGCACCCCGAGGTCGACATCCTGAACGTCATCCTGCCCGACGACCAGGTGCGCCAGGTGCAGGAGCTCGTCGACCACCACGCTCGCTACCGCCAGGCCATCTCGGACTGGGGGTTCGACAAGGTGCTGCCCTACGGGCGCGGCCTCACGCTCCTGTTCTCGGGGCCCAGCGGCACGGGCAAGACGCTGCTCGCCAAGTCCCTCGCGGCCCACACCGGCCGCCCCCTCCTGTCGGTGAACGCCGCCGACCTCCCCGACAAGGACGGCGTGGACGCCGCCCTGCGCGAGCTCTTCGCCGAGGGGACGCTCCGCGAGGCCATCGTCCTCATCGACGAGGCCGAGGCCCTGTACGCCAAGAACGACCGCCGCAAGGCCACGGCCTTCAATGAGCTGGAGGCCTTCGAGGGCGTGTGCATCCTCACCACGAACCACCCGGAGCTCCTCGACGAGGCCCTGGAGCGGCGCATCATCTACCACCTCCCCTTCGAGGTGCCCGAGGCGTCGCTGCGGACGCAGATTTGGGAGGTCCACCTCCCACCCGGCGTGCCCTTGGGCGACGACATCGACCTCAACATCCTGGCGAACCGCTACGACTTCACGGGCGGCACCATCAAGAACGCCATCCTCGTGGCCGTGAACCGGGCCCTCGCGCGCAACCCCAAGGCCCCACGCCTCACCATGGAGCTCCTCGACGGAGGCTGTCGCTCCCAGCTCCGTTACGCTCTGGAGGAGCTCACCGTCCGCACCACCACGCACCTGCGCCTCAAGGACATCGTCCTGCCCGACGAGCCCATGAAGAAGGTGCGTGAGATCCTGAGCGCCATCCGTAACCAGGCCGTCGTCCTCAACCGCTGGGGCTTCGGGCGGAAGCTCGTCACGGGCAAGGGCATCACGATCCTCTTCGATGGCCCGCCCGGTACGGGCAAGACCCTGGCCGCGGAGATCATCGCCGGCGAGTTCGACCGGCCCCTGTACCGCGTGAACCTGCCCGAGGTCGTGTCCAAGTGGGTGGGCGAGACCGAGAAGCACATCAAGGCCCTGTTCCAGCAAGCTCGGGTGAGCCACGCCATGCTGCTCTTCGACGAGGCGGACGCCCTCTTTGGCGCCCGCACGGCCGAAACGCGCACGGCCACGGACCGCTACGCCAACATGGAGGTGAACCTGCTGCTCCAGGAGATCGAGCGCTTCCCCGGCGTGTGCATCCTCACGACGAACTTCTTCGGCTCCCTGGACCGCGCCCTCGTGCGGCGCATCCAGTTCCGCGTGACCTTCGAGGAGCCCGACGTGGAGCAGCGGCGCAAGATCTGGGAGACCCTGCGTCCCCCCGAGGCCCCCATCGCCACCGACGTGGACTGGCAGAAGATCGCCGAGCGCTACGAGATGACGGGCGGCATGATCAAGAACGCCCTCCTTCGCGCCGCCTACGCGGCTTGCGACGCGGGGACCGAGATCACCCAGAAGGTCATCGCCGAGGCCTGCCGCGACGAGTACAAGGCCGCCGGGAAGCTGGCGCGCGACCCCGACTACGTCCCGCCGCCTCGCCCCATCGTCCGGGAGGTCGGGCGGGGCACCGAGACGCCGCCCTTCGGGAGCCAGGGGCCCGCGTCCGGCAAGGGCCGCCGCGATGGGCGCCCGCCGGGCTCGCGCAAGCGATAGCCACACCGCGGGGCGGGCTTGCGGCGGCCCTCGACCGGCCGCCCGCGCCCCCGCGCCCTACTTGGGCGGTGGGGGCATGAGGTCGCGGAACAGCCCCGGGAGGTCCAGCTTGACGTCCACGACCCGCACGTCGTCGGGCCCGGGGGCGCTCTCCTTCGCCTCGGCTTCTCCCGGAGGCTCGGCGGCGGCGGAGCCCCCTGCGGTCTCCCGCGGCGTCTCGGCGCTGGGCTCTCCCTCCTCGCCGCCGTCGCCGGCCGCCACGTCCACGCTCGGCGGCAGCACCGCGGCCGCGAAGCTCCCGAACAGCGACGCCAGCAGCCGCCCGCCGTGCTCGCGCACGAAGGCGCCGTCGATCTTCACGTGCCCCGGGACCCCGTCCTCCGCGGGCGGCGCGTGCTCCAGCAGGTAGCGGTTGAAGCTCTCGCGCAGGGCGCCCGCGATACGCGCCTCCGCCTCCGCCAGGGGCCCCGGCGCCCGGGCGCGCCGCGCGGCGTCCAGGTCGATGACGTTGTCCTCGCCGCTTCCCTGGCGGTTGAGCTCGCGCGCCATGGCGGCGCCCCCCTTGGGGCCGCCTGGGCGGAGCGCCCCGTCCGCCAGCCGCTGGAGCTGCTGGGAGAGGTCCTCCATGAGGTTCACCGCGACCCGCTTGGCGCCCGTCCGCAGGCGCTCCACGGCTTCCCCCGAGGCCTCCAGGGCGCCGTCGTCCGTGCCCACGAGCCCCATCTCCGCCAGCTTGCGCTGGATCGCGCCCCGCAAGGCCTGGGCGATGAGCTCGGGCGAGAGCCCCTCCGCGGGCACCTCGGGCGGCGCCCCGGCGGGCTCCTCGCCCTCCGCGCGTGCCATCCCCGTGGTCGATGGGGTCGTGTCTCCCGTGGCTTCGTCCACCTCGCGCGCATCCCCCGGGCGCGTGCCCGTGTCGTCGTGCTCGCCCATGCTCCCTCCCGCGCCCACTGGCGCTCGATCGCCTCGTCCGTGACGCGGCTCTCCCGGGCCGCACGCTCATCCCACCCCGCCAGGGTCCCGATCGTCAAGGGCGCGTCGGGCGCCGGGCTCTCCGTGCGCTCGCGCGGCCCGCCCGGAGAGCGCCGGGGTGTCCACGTTTCTTGCCAGGCTCCCCAACCCAGGCAAGCCTCTCTCCGTACACGCTCACGCCCAACCATGCTAGGGAGTCCATCATGTCCATCGCCCTCGCGCCCGCCCTCTCCCCCAGCGCGACGCCCAACCCGAGCCGCGCCGAGCGCCTGCACGACCTCCTGAACCGCTTCGCGGTGGAGGCGCGCGCCGAGGGGACCCTCCTGGGAGACGCCCAAGGCTTCCTCGTCGCGGGCAGCGACCGCTTTGACGGCGCCGAAGGCGAGGCGTGGGCGGCGGCCACGGTCGAGGCCCTCACCACCGCGGCCGCGGTCCAGCGCATTACGGGCTACCGGGTGAGCCCCGAGGCTAGCGTGAAGCTGGGCGCGGACCAGCGCCTGTTCGCAACGTTCCTCCCCAGGCGTGGGGCGGACGAAGGGCTCACCGTGGGCGTCTTGGGCACCCACGCACCGGACCGCAAGGCCCTCAAGGCGCTCGCCGAGGCGGTGCGCGAGGTGCTCGACGGACCGCGCTCCTCGTAGCGAGCCGAACGCCAGTCCCCGGGGCGAGCGCGGCCTGAGGCGCTCAGCGCGTCGCCTCGGGGTGCCTGGGGCTGCCCCCCGGCGTCACGGCCAGGCGGAGCCGACGCCCGTCGTCCAAGGCCACGATCCGGGGGTGCGCCTGGAGGACCTCGGTGGATGGGGGCGCGTCCCCTCGGCCGTCCCCGGGGAGGAGCGGTGGGAAGACGCCGAAGCGTCGGTGCAGGCCGTCCATGAACTCCTGGCGCGCGGCCTTGCATGCGGCGTAGTCCAGGGCGAAGCGGAAACCCCGCACCGTGTCGGTGGCCCGCGGTCGGTCGGTGGGGCGGCCGTGGGCGTCGCGGAAGTAGAGCTCCACTTGCACGCGCGGGCCCAGCCCCACGGCGTCGAGATCGAGGACCGCGTGCCCGGCGCGCAGGGTCAGGGCGGGGCCATAAGCGCGGCGTACCTCCGCCAGCGACGCCCCCAGCAGCGGCGCCGAGGCCTCGAACCCCAGCGCGGGAGCTCCCGGGCGGCCCAAGAAGGCGTCCACGGGCTGCGTGGGGGTGAACTGGATCGCGCGCGTCTTGGCGCCGCGCTCCCGCAGGGACACGCGAAGCGTCCGGTCGGCGTTGAACCACACGTGCCACGTCTGCCCGCGGAGGATTTGGAGGTCCGAGGTGCAGACCACGCCCTCTCCCCACAGGGCGCGCAGGGTCGGGAGGGTGCGGGCCTGGGGCACGATGAAGTGCATGGTCGCCTCCTCAAGCCCCCGGCGCTCGTCGAAGGTGAGGCCGTACATGATGGGCTCCACTTTGGTCCGCAGGGGATCGAACAGCGCCGGGGAGGCCGCGCGGGCCTCCTGGCGGGTCATCCCGAAGCGCACGGCGCCCAGGAGCCCAAAGAGCCCCGGGCGCGCCCCCACCTTGGTGCGCCCCCCGAGCGGCTCTTGGCTGCCGGGCGCCTCACCGCGTCCACGAGGGGCGGCCGCCCCAGCGGGTGGCCCTGCGAGCAGGGCGGCGGCGCCCAAGACCCCAAGGACGCGGCCCCAGTGGGCGTGTCGGGGGCGCCCCATCACGCGTTGACGAGGCAGCTCACGGGGTTCACGTCCCCGGAGTCGATGAGGGCCTCGCGGAGCGCCTCCATGAGATAGAAGTACGTGAGATCCACCTGGACGTTGGCGTCCTCGGCCTCTCCCCGGAACGTGGAGCGCGGGTCGCGGGGATCGAAGCGGACGCTGAAGCCCTGCCCGGCGAAGTGCGCCTCCCCGTGGGTGACCACGGACGTGAACTCGGCCCCGTCGAAGCGGCCGTAGACGCGCACCGCGTCCCCCTCGGCTCGCTCCATGTAGAAGCCCCCGTCGCGGTGCTTGGCTTGGGTCCAGGCGTCCAGCGAGCCGAAGAAGCGCGGCTTGATGGCGTAGGGCCCCCCATCCTCGGGGCAGAAGACGTCGCAGTTGCCACACTCGTTGCACAGGTCGGCGAAGTTGGCGATCTGGTGGGGCTTCACCAGCGCGGTGGTGCCCTCGTCGGTGACCACCCACGCGCCATCCCGCTGGGCGGCGAGGAGCTTGGGGACCTCGCGAGGGGCCAGGTGGACGACGAAGTTCGCGTCGTTGGGGCAGACGGGGACGCACTTGTCGCAGCTCACGCAGTCGAACAGGCTGAGGTGGCTCCCCACCTTCCTCGGGGGTTTGGAGTTCTTCGCCTTGGCGTAGCGCGGGTCGGCGGTGGCGCGCGCGGCGTAGGTCGCGGTGTTCCGCACCGCCGTGGCTTCCACCCAGGGCTCATAGACCGGGCCGAGACCGGCCGTCTCCAGGGCGGCGCGCACGTCCTCGCTCCCCAGCGCCTCCATGCACCGCTGACGCTGCTCGGGCGTGAGCGCCTGGTCGCCGGGGAGGTGCACGTCGTCGAGCGCCTCCTGGGCGTGTCCGTAGGCGCGGAGGATGAAGTCGGGGATGTGCCGCGCGCCCACCTTGTCCATGCGCGCGGCGAGCTCGCGGTGGTAGGCCGTGGCGCGCCCGTAGCCGCCCGGCTTGAGGAGGTCGCTGCACACCGTCACCGGGGTGAGCCCCAGGGCTACGGCGTCCGCATAGTTCTTGCGGTCGATGCCTGCCGAGAAGGACACGGGGAAGCGCCCCGCGAAGGTCTGGCGGAAGCGGTCCACGAGGTTCACGGCGAGGACGTGGAGCGGCGCCCCGGAGAGGTACATCTCGCTGGCGGACGCCGGGAAGAAGTCCCGGTGGTTGCGCACCAGCAGCGTGTTGGTGAACTTGACGCCGAAGCTCAAGCCCAGGGAGTCCGCGAGCGAGCCCAGGCGCTCCGTGAAGCCCACGGCTTGCTCCCAGCGCGTGTCGTTCGCGAAGGCGCTGTCGGGGACGACGATCTCGGAGTAGCCGAGCTGGTCGTGGAGGAGCCCGCGCAGGCGCTCCGACCCCAGGAGGGTGGGGTTGAGCTTCACGATGACGTGAAGCCCGTGGTCTCGGAGGAGGTGCTCCGAGATCTGCTCGATCTCCTCGGGTGGGCACCCGTGGAAGGTCGAGAGGGTGAGCGTGTCGCTCACCTCGTGCCGGTAGTCCAGCACGCGCAGCTCGGCGCACTCGGGGGGGATCTCGGCGCGCAGGCGATCGATGACCGCCGTGGCGTCGCGCATCCCGCGGAGGAACGCCTGCACGGGCTCGCTCTGGATGCCCGCGAGGTCGTAGCCCACGCTCATGTCGAAGACGAAGGGCTGGCTGAACGCGGGCCCCTCCAGCTCCTCACAGGACTGGAGCATCTGGATGAGCATGGACGCCTTGACGTACTCCTCCAGCGACTGATGGAGCTTGAGCTCCTGAGACCACTCCACGTTGAAGCCGATGGTCTGCATGTCGATGCAAGGCCGCGGCAGCTCCAGCTCGTCGAGGACCTGCACGGTCTTGAGCTCGAAGATGCGCGCTCCCGTGAGCCAGGCGAGGACGATGTTCTGGGCGAGCTGGGTCTGGGGGCCCGCCGCCGGACCCAGCGGGGTGCCGGCGCGGTGCCCGTGGAAGCGCACCGAGAAGTCGTGGGCCCCGGCTCCGCCACCCTTGGCGGCGCCCGTGTAGAACTTGGACGCGGGCAGGTCGAAGATGGAGCCCTTGGACTTGAGCTCGCGGAACATGCGCCGCACGAGTGCGCCAAAGGGGTAGGGGGTCAGATCCGCCATGCTGGACACTCCAAGGAACGGACGGCTGGTCGGGGAAGCCCCACGACCAGCCGTCGAGTCACGCGAAACCCGCTCTGCGCTCAGCCGCAGCGCCCACCCAGGAGCCCCACCTTGAGGCCCTTGTTGGGGGGGTTGGGGCCAAGCCAGATGGTGAGGAAGACCTTGAAGAAGTCCGCCCCAGCGACGACGCCCTTGACCTTGCCGCCAATCTTCACCTCCAGCCCCTTGGCCGGGTCGTAAGTGAAGACCCACTCCTGGCCGTCCTTGGCCGGGCCCATCATAGACAGGAACTTCGAGATCTTGGCCTTCATGGTTCGCGCCGCCCTCTGCTTGCTGAAGCTCTCGGCGTAGGCGTCCATGACGTCGTCCTTGTCCACGTCGCGCACGAAGTGCAGGACCAGCCTCTTGGGACCCTCCATGGCGATGGCCGCCTTGCTGCTCTTCGTCTTGCTCGTCATGTAGAGCCCTGCCACGTAGACGTCCACGTTCAGGATGGTCGCCTCGCGGATCCCCATGCCGTTGAGCACGAGGTCCACACCCGCCACCTTGACCTTGTCGGGCATGGTGACCCCCTCGCACTTCTTGGCGGCCGCGGGCCCAGCCAGCAACGCCAGGGCAGCGCCAGCGACCAACAACTGCGTAAGAACGCGAACTTTATTCATCTCTCCCTCCTTGCTAGGACAACCCCGTGCGCCCTCTCGGACGCCGCCTCGAACCCTGTGCGCGAAACCGCGCGGCGGGCAACCGGCCGAAGTGTACCAGACGTCGATGCCCCCGGCACCCGTCCGCGGAAGTCTCAGATCCGCCACCTGCTCTGCGGACCGAGGCGCAGGAGGCCGCGCTTGGACAAGGAGGCAAGCGGCTGGGCGCGGAGGCGTGGCCCGGTCACGTCGAGCGACCAGTCGCTTGTGGGGCCGCGCAGCTCGACACCGCCCACACCCGGGATCCAAAGCCGAATCCCAGTGTAGGTGGCGGATCTGGGGAAGTGTGTTGGGTTCAGGCGCCGTCGCTCCCGTGCGAGGCGTCGTCGTGCCCCTCGTGGGCCGCGTCCAGGGCCTCGCTGATGGCCGCCGAGGCGTCCACGCTCTCCACCGAGCGGAACGCGCCCCGGTCGTGCCCGCCGCGCAGGTTCGCCTCGACCGACGGGACCACCTGCTGGACGAAGAAGTCCACCAGCACCGGGTCCAGCTTCCCCTCGGTCGCCTCGCGCGCGAGGAGGCCCGCCGCCTGGGTGGCGGACCATGCGCGCCGATACGGGCGATCGACCGCCGTGAGGGCGTCGAAGATGTCCGCGATGGTCAGGATGCGCACTTGGGGCGAGAGGTCTGGGGCTTTGAGCCCAGATGGGTACCCGCTGCCGTCGAGCTTCTCGTGGTGGCGCCCGGCGATGATGGGCACCTGGCGGAGGTCGTGGCTCCAGGGGATGCGCGACAGGTAGGACTCCGTGAGCCCGGGGTGGGCCTGGAGGTGCAGTCGTTCCAGGTCGTTGAGCGTCCCGGCGGGGATGAGCAGGTCCGCCGCCTCGCTGGGCGTGAGGAGGCGATACTCGCGGCCCTCGGCGTCGCGATAGGCGAGCTCCGCCATCTCCTGCACCACCCGGCGGTCGCTGTCCCGAGGCCGCTCGCCGGCCTGCTGGAGCCGCCGGACCACCGCGAGGAAGCCATCGGCGCGCTCGCGTACCCGCTCAATCTCGCGTGCGAGCTCGTCCTCGTCGGCCGGAGTGGGCGCGCGCTCCTCCTCCATGAGCCGCCGCATGAGCGCCACCCGTAGCCGCTCCCCCTCGACCTGCTTGTAGAACGAGATGCGGTGCTCCACGACCCGCTGGACGTCCGGGCCCAGCCGGCTGGGCTTCTGAAGAACGTTCTCGGCCACGCCGATCTTGCCGAAGTCGTGGAGCAGGGCCGCGTAGCGCAGCTCCTTGAGCTGGTCCGGGGTGAAGTGGATCGACGCGAGCGGCCCGCTGAGGACGCGGTTGACGCCCTCGGCGGTGAGCAGTGCGTAGTAGGCCACACGCTCGGAGTGGCCGGCGGTGGAGGGGTCTCGGGCCTCGATGGCCGCCACGCTGGCGCCCACGAAGGCCTCGAACATGTCGTAGATGCTGCGCGTGAGGCGGGCGCGCTCCATGGCGAAGGCCACCGAGGAGGCCAGGACCACGAAGAAGTCCAGGTCCTCGTGCGTGAACAGCCCGCCGCCTCCGCGGCTGTCCACGACCATGACGCCCATGATCCGGTGCTGGGAGGTCAGCGGCGCTGCCATGCAGGCCGTGATCTTGGCCTGGAGGATGGACTTCGACGGCTCCCCCAGCCCCCCCCCAGCCCCCTCGGGGTCTCGGACGAAGAGCACGGACTGCCGCTCCTCCACCACGCGGCGGACGATGGTCTGGCTCAGGATGGGCTCGTTGGGCCCCGCCACCCCGCGGGCGCGCTTGAACAAGATGCCCGCGGAGAGCGCCGACCCGTAGGTCCCTTGGGTGAGGTCCTCCGGGATGACGATGGCGAAGAAGCTCGCCAGGGGAAACATTTCGAACACCGAGAGGGACACGCGCTCGAGGATGTCGTCGAGCCGGGTGAGGGCGTTGAGCTGTCGTGTGAGCTGAAAGAGCACGTCCAGCCGGTGGGGGACGCCGGGGGCCAGCCGCGCGGCGAAGCGGTCCGGGCTGTCCCGCACCGCGCGCACGATGTGATCGTGTGCTCGCTCCTCGCCACCGCGCCCCCTGCGCTCGCCGTGCGGGCGAGGGGGGGGCGCGACGCCCTTCTTCGGGGTCACGCGCTCGCGCTCGGCGGGCACGACGGCGAGCTCCAACACCGTGTCGCCCACGCGCACGTGGGCGCTTTCGAACAGCTCCACCTCCCGGCGCGCCCCCAGGGCGGTGCCACCCAGCTCCCAAGTCTGGTCCCCCGCCACGACCGAGACCCGCTCCCGGTGCAGCGCGACGAGCTTCAGCACCCCGCCTTCGAGGCGCTCCACGCGGGCGTGCTTCTTACCGACCGACGGGTCGAACAGGGTGAAGTCGTTGCTTCGGTCGTGCCCCAGGGTCACGACCGCTCGTGAGAAGACCTGCACCTGGCCGCGCTCGGGACCTCGGATGACCCGGACGCGCGTCACGAGTCCACCGTCGCCTGCTGGCGATGGCGGGGCGGCTCCACCCTGGTCCAAGCCGTTCAAGCCTGCGGTCAACTGGCCTCTCCTACGCGCTGGGCCACGAGCCCGAGGTTCCATGAGCCTACGAGAGCGGCGAGGCCGACACAAGGATGCCGCTGGCTGCTTTGGACACTCGCGCGCGGGGCTTGGGGAGCTCTCGCGTCACGCGCCCGTTCGTCGGGCGCGAGGTGTGGTCATGGAGGCTGGGCGGGCGCCTCTCGGGGCGCTATCGTCACGGCCCACGCAGCGTGGCAGAGGGGCGTGGCAGAGGGGTGGGTATGACGTGGTTCGAGCGCCTCATGGGGTTTCGAGAGGAAGGGCCGGAGCACGTGCGCGAGCATATCTCCGTGGATGGTCCCTGGCTGGTGTCCCGGGTCAACGGGCGCCGCGTGCGGTGGGGCGAGCTGACCACGCCCAGCCTGGGCGAGCTTCGAGCCGCCGCGAGCGACGCGGCGGCCGGGCCTGCGACCGAGGTCCGCGAGATCGTCGGGGACGTGGGCGCCCTACACCGCGCGCCGGAGCACGCCGGTGCCTTGTTCCAGGCGGCCTCGCAGTTCAACCTCCTGGAGATGACGAGCCCGGCGGTCACGCCGGAACGCGGCGTGGGGATCTACGAGCACGACCACACCCAAGGCCCCGCCTGCGCCGTGGCCTGCGGTGGTGGCACCATCTACCGGAACTACTTCGCGCCCGTGCCTACCCCGACGGGTACGCAGGTGGGACAGACCGCCGACCACCAGCTCGACTGCTTGGCCGACCTCGGCGCGGTGCTCGGGCACGCGCCCGACCACGGGCGGCCCTTGTGGGAGATGCGCAACGGCTATGCGCTGGCGACGGCGGAGGGCTTGGAGCGGGTGAACGCGCGCCTCGCGGCCGCCACCGAGGCCGAGCGGGACGCCCTGCGCGCCCTGCTGCGGGTGGGCGTTCAGCGCGACGTGGAGGTCCTCGGAGGGGCGCCGGCAGCGTCCGCCGAGCCCCACCTGGTCACGCAGGTCTACGGAGCGGCGCTCCCCGTGGCCTACGGAGCCCCCCCGGCGGAACGCTGGGAGCCCCTCGCTCGCCTCGTGCTCGAAGCGTCCTATGAGGCGACGCTCCTCGTCGCCCGGCGGCTGGGCATCGAGACGGTCTTCCTCACGCTCCTGGGCGGAGGCGTGTTCGGGAACGACGAGGCGTGGATCGCGGACGCCATGACTCGCGCCCTGCGCCGCGTGGGCGGGCTGGACGTGCGCATCGTCAGCTACGGCGCGCCCAAGCCCATCGTGGGGCGCGTCGTCCGCGCCCACCAGACCTACGAATCCCACGGGACCAACCGGTAGTCTCCCACCAGGGTCCGTGGGTTCGGCGCGGGGCTCACGAGCGCGGCGGCCCACGCCTCCCAGGGGATCGGGTGTGCGCCGAGCCACGCGCCGGCGGCGACGCGCTGCACGATGGCCTCCACCGACTCCACGGGCACGTCGCCGCGTCCTTGGGTGTCCACCCGTCCCGCCGAGCGAGTCAGTCGCGCGCGCACTTCGCGCTCGTACCCGGGGCCGGGCCAGACCACGAGCCCTCGATCGTCGATGTCATAGCGCGCTCCCGGAGGGAGCCCCTCCTGGATCCGCGCGCGGGTCACGTCCACGCCGGCCCAGGCGAAGAATCCGGCCAGCCCCACGGCGATGGCCCGGCGGGCCCGATCGTCCAGGGTGGCGGTCCAGCCCGGACGTGGAACGGAGGCCACGAGCCACCCGGACTGCTCCTCCAGGGCCAAGACGAGCGGTCCGGGGCTGGTCCCGGCGTCAGGCCCGCCGTCGAGAGAGGCACCGCCCACCTCGATGGCCACCCGCACGCGGTTGGACGACAAGGCCACCTCGACCACGCGCGGCGCGAAGCCCGCGTTCGCTCGGAGCGGCCCCAGCTCGTGCCAGACGGCCAGCAGCGACCGCTCCGTGAAGCGCCGCACGTCCTCCCGCACGTGGTCCACGCGCTCCCAAGCCCGGCGCCCCTGGCGCCCGTGCGCCTGCCCCCGGGCTTGGGCCCGACGCAGCCGCCGAAAGGCCTTGGGGAGCGTCCCGGTGTGGAACCCCGGGCGCACCAGGCGCGCCACCGTCTCGCTGTGGCTCCCCATGGTCTGGGGGCCGAGCGTGGGCGGCCGGTTGGCGTCGTAGAGCCGCCAGTTCGCCTTGAGCTCCCAGACCAGGAAACCGAAGACGCCCGGCAGCAGGAGCACCGTGGTCGCCGCCACCGCCGTCCCCACGACCTCGCCCAAGGCCGGGACCAGCGGGACGGCGAGCGCCTCGGTGAGCTGCACGCTCATGGGCAAGATGATCTTGTGGGAGACCGTCACCACGGGGAAGTGCTTGATGGGGTTCACCTGGGGCTCGATGAGGAGGTTCACGTACAGGCGCGTGAGGTAGGCGATGACGCGCCACACGCCCCCGCCCACGAGCTTGGACGCGATGGCCAGCGGGCCATCCCCACCCCGGAAGCGGAGCGCCTCGTCCACGGCGTAGAGGCGGCGTTCCACCTGGTCCACGGCCCAGGTGAAGCCCTCCATGACCGCTCGGTACAGCCCGGGGAAGAAGTGGTCCCGGGCCTGGACCCACGTCCGCGCCAGGAGATCCCAGCCGCCCTCCTCGAGGCTCCGCCCCAGTCGGCTTTCCACCAGCATCCAGCCCACCACGAGCCCGGCGCCGCCGCCCGCGAGTCCGCCCCATCCGCCCCCGTCGCCACCCGCGCCGCCCACGGGCCGAGCCAAGGCCCACCCGAGCACGCCCAACGGGGCCGCGCGCGCGAGCCTCCACGCCACGCGGCCCAGCGCGCGCGCCGCGGGGCTGTCCAGCACGCGTCGCACCCACGGCAGCCGGAGGAACCGCGCAGGGGCGACCACCAAGGCCCAGCGCAGCCCGCGGCCCAGCGCGCGGAGCCCGGCGACGAGGGCTCCGCGAAACATCGGTGCGTGGAGGAGGCCCAGGAGGAAGGCCCCCAGCGCCAGGACGGCGGGCAGGCCGGTGAGGTGGACCCGCACCTCGCTCCCCGCGGCGGCCACCACGGCGTGGGCGAGGTGCTGGAGCCCCTCCAGGGCCACGAAGGCCCCGCCGAAGGGCAGCAGTACGAAGCGCGTCAGAAGTCTCCCGGGCGGCGTCCCGAAGACGGCGCTGCTCGCGCGCTGGAGGGCGCGCAGGTAGATCTCGCCTCGCCGGTGGACGCCCCCCAGGCGCCGCGCCAGCGCGCGGTCCAGGCGCAGCAGGGGGTCCGCCAGGCGCGCCCCCGGAACCGACAACAGGTCCGGCAGCTTGGCGTCGCCAGCGGCCACGTGGTCCCGCAGGTCCCCGAGCTGGGTGTAGCCGCGCTTCACCGCCGCGTCGGCGAGCGCCGCCGCCACCCGGTCGCGCGCCAGGCGCCAGGGGACGCCCGGGGAGCCGCTGGGCCCCAAGAGGCATCGGGCCGGGTTCCGCGGCCCCCTTCCGAGGGGCTCCCCCTCCCCGGGGGCCTCCTCGCGCGCGGCCTCCATGGCGGCGACGACGCCCCGGCGTACGTACGCGTGGAGACGCGCTGCGGCGAGCGCCACGGCGTCTCCCAGCGCCTCGCGCAGCCGTCGCCCGGCGGGCCCGGCGCCCGCGGCGCGGAACGCGCGCCGCTGGGCGGCCCGGAGGTGGTGGAGGACGCGCGCCAACAGGCGCCCGGGGAGGGGGCGGCGCCAGGGGCGCGCCCCTCGCGACGCGATCCAGCCCCAGAGGTCGAGCCTCCAGGGCGGGCGGCGCGACGCCTCCGCGGCCCGCTGGAGGTCGGCGAGGAGTCGCGCGCCCTGAGACAACCCCTCAGCATGCCCCTGGGTCAAGAGCGCGTCGAGGGCGACGGTCAACGGCGTCAGTCGCTCCGCGTCTACCTCCAGCGTCGCCGCCAGCGCGCCCACGAGTTGGCGCGTGGCGTGCCGGGCGCGGCGCGCGGCGGCGGCGTCCCCCGCGCGGCCCCGCCGCGCCCAGCGCATGGCGGCGCGCGCCAGGTTGCCTCGCGCCGCCGCGTCCTCGGCCGCGCGCTCTCCACCGTCTCCCCGAGCTCCCATCGCGCTCCGGGCGTCCTCTGCATCGCCTGCCGCGTGGCCCTCCCCCTCGGGCCGTCGTTCCGTCGGGGCCGGGCTCCCGGCCAGCGCCCCATCCGAGGTCGAGGCCACGCCCACGGGGCGCGTGGCCTCCAGCAGCCGCGCCTCCGCCGTCTGCCCTGGAGCCCCGACAGACGGAGCCTCGCCCATGGCGACCTCCAGGTCCCGCCTCACCAGCCGCCGCGCCGCCTCCAGGTCCTCCAGCCCGGGGAAGGTGCTGGCGAGGCGCTCGGGGGCGAAGGCGCTGAGCTCCAAGAGTAGGGCCGCGAGCTCCCGATAGGCGGCGCGATCCGTGGCGGGGGGCACGAGGAGCTCCTCGTCTCGCAGTACGGCGCGGACCTCGTCGAAAGCCACTTGGCCCAAGGTG
This sequence comes from uncultured Myxococcales bacterium, assembly GCA_964478315.1. Classification (GTDB taxonomy): domain Bacteria; phylum Myxococcota_A; class UBA9042; order PHBI01; family JAAZYN01; genus CAYZID01. Next base: position 16,217 of record CAYZID010000034.1, read on the forward strand.
TCCACGCGGGCGCGGATGGCGGCATCCGAGAGCGCCAGGGAGTCCACGGTCGCGTCCACCTGGGCGTGGAACGCGCGCGCCCAGAGGAGGCGCAGGAGCTCGTCACGTGGGCGGCCCGACCACAGATCCGCGAGCCCCACTAGGATCACCGCGGGGGGGAGCGCGGCGGGCGCCGCGGGCAGCTCGTCGGGGGCGACGTGGGCCAGGACGACCTCCCGTGACGTGGCGAGGCAGCCTGGGTGGGGCACCTGGAGGCCAGGGGACCGGAGGCCGTGCGTGGCCTTGACCACGCGCCGCACGATCCGCTCGCGCACGACGAGGAGCCCGGGATCCCGCGCCAAGAACGCGTCCGCCAGGGAGCGCAGCGTCGCGTCTTTGAGGCGCCCGTCCATGAGGTGGGAGCCTACCCCAAGGCGGCGATGACGGCGATGCGGCGGAGAGGCGCCTCAACGGCTCCCGGGGCTCCCAAGGCCGGGGCACGCGGCGCGGGCGCGGTGCCTCACCTCCTCGCCGTGGTCGGGGGACGCGAGACGAGCGAGCTCCCCCGCGCGCGACAGGGCCTCACGGGCCGCCCGGCAGGCCCCCTTCTCGTCGCCGTCGCGCCGCGCCGCCTCGGCTTGATCTAGTAGGAGCGCCACGAGGTTACGCTGGCGTCGGGCGATCGTGGGGCCCGCCCCGCCGGTGTCCACGAAGGCCCGCTGGACCTCCACCGCCTCGGCCCAGCGACGGCGCTGCGCCAAGAACCCCACCCAGTACCCCACCGCGTAGGGGGCGTTGGAGTGTTCGGCCAGCGCCCGCCGAAACAGCGTCTCGGCCTCTTGGTCACGGCCCGCGCCGGCCAAGGCGCGGGCTCGGTTCACCGTGAGCTGCACGGAGCGATCGCCACCCTCCCAGGCCGCCTCGCACAGCGCAACGCGTTGGGCTGGCGTGAGCTCCCGTCGGTCCAGGGCCATGGCGCAGCGGTTCGCCAGGGCGCGGCGCGCGCGGGGGGCCACGGCCAGGGCGCGCTCGTTGAGTCGCCAGGCCTCCTCGGCGTGGCCCAGGCGCGCCTCGGCGGCGGCGAGGTTCGTGAGGATGCCCGGGTGGTTGGGGAATCGCTGGAGGGCGGGGGTGAGCAGGGCCACGGCCCGGGACGGGTCCTCGTCCAGCCACGTGCCCGCCAGGTTGATGCGCGCCCGGACGCTGCCAGGGGCCAGGGCGACCGAGTGCTCGAAAAGGCTCCGCTGGTCGTGCCAGGCGTCCACCATCGCTTGCGTCGCTGGCGCGCCAGCCAGACCCCACAGGGCAAGGGCGGGGAGCGTGAGGCGCGGGAGCGGCGCGCGGTGCAGGGCGGCCGCGGCGGCCACGAGGAGGCCCAGCCCTGGCAGCAGCGCCAGGCGTCCAGAGGGGCCGGTGGGCATGGGCGCCAAGATGCCCGAGAGCAGCGCCAAGGAGGCCCCGGCCAAGGCGGCGCCGAGCGCCAGGGTAGGCCAGTGGCGCCGCAGCCCGACCCACAGGGCCCCGGCGAGGGCCAACACCGCGGCAGCTCCCAGCGCGGCGTACCCGGCCCCGGCGAGGGGCACGCCGAGCCCGTAGTCCGCGGCCAAGGGTTGGGGGACGAGCCACCAACTCAGGTAGCGACCCAGCACCGCGAGGCCCAAGGGGACGCGCGCGAGGAGGCCGGCGCCGCCGAAGGGGTTGTCCGTGATGGGGATCGGCGCGCCCCACCCCACGGCTAGGGCGTGGGCCACGGCCCAGGCGGCACCCACGGCGGTGGCCGCCCCGGCCCAGCGCCAGCGCCGGTCCGCGATTGCCAGGACGATGGCCGTGACCAGGGGGGCGGCGCCGCTCTCCTTGGCGAGGAGGCCCAGGCCCAGGAGCGCGAGCGCCAGGCGGGGGCGCGCGCGGGCGGTGAGCAGCCCGCCCAGGCCCAGGAGGGCCACGAGGAGCTCGCCGCGCCCCACGACGCTCACCACGGCCTCGGAGAACACCGGGTGGGCCGCCAGGAACAGGCCCGCGGTGGTCGCCGCGAGGGGGCCCAGACGCCGCCGGAGGCTCTCGGCGAGGAGCAGGATGAGACCGAGAAAGAGCGCGAGGTTTGCCGCGTGGGGGAGCGTGGGGGAGCCCCCGCCGAGCGCGTAGTCCAGCCGCCACGAGAGCGTGGTCAGCGGGCGCCAGAGGGTCTTGTGGGGGAACCCTGGGCGCTCGGCCCAGATGTCCGTGGTCAGGGCCTCCCACCAGGGCGCCTGGCCGTTCACCACCGGCTGCTCCACGTAGGCGGGCGTGTCGTCGAAGGCGAAGCCGTTGCCCACGACTCCGGCGTACAGGGCGAGCGCCACGCCCAGCGGCAGGAGCACCGCAGCCCACCGCGAAGCGCGCGCGAGGGGACGGCCCTCTGGGAGTAGGGGGGCGGGCGCCGAACTCATGTCCGCCTTGTACCACGGCCGCACCACCCTCGCTCGCGCCCGCTCGGTCTGGGTTCTGCCTCATGCTTCTTGTGGTAGGCTCCCCGCCGCCGTGAGGCCCTTGCCAGGAGAGTGCCCGCCTATGTCCATGCCGCACGCACACACCCCACGCCGTTCCCACGGGATGTCTCCGCTCCTCTCTCCCATGACCTTCGCCGTGGCCGTCGCCGTGGCCGTCGCCGTGGCGCATCCGAGCTGGGCGGGGGGGCCGGAGCCCACCGGGGCTCCCGCCGCGTCCAAGGACGCGGACGGACTCCAGGTCGTTTCGGCGGCCCCCAAGGGCGCGGCGCCGAGCACATCGCGTCGGGTCGCGCTCCTCGTCGTGCCCGCCAAGGCCGCGTGGGCCGAGGACGCGGCGGCCGTGGAGTCGCTCATGCGGGAGGAGCTGGGGACGCTGGAGGGGATCGAGGCGCTGACCATGGCCACCGCGCCTCGCGGCCTGCCCCCGTCCTTGGCCCAGGCGGTGGAGGAGGGGAACCGCGCGCTCAGCGACAAGCGGGCCGCGGACGCCCTCGCCGCCTTCGAGCGCGCCCTGTCGGGTCTGGAGGCGAGCGCCGCGAAGATGAACGTGCGGCTCCTGGCCCAGGCTCTCAAGGGCAAGGCGGTGGCCTTGGCCCTCGCGGGGCGGACGGATGAGGCGCGGCCCTTCATTCGAGACACCCTCGCCATCTGGCCTCGGCAGGCCCCGGGCGAGTGGGCCTATACGCCCGAGGTCATGAACCTGTTCACCTTCGTCCGGCACACCGAGGGGCAGCGCAAGAGCGGCATGGTGGAGCTCACGTCCACGCCGTCGGGTGCCTGGGTGCGCGTGGATGGCAAGGACCGCGGGGCCACGCCCCTGACGCTGCGCGACGAGCGGCCCGGGCGGCACTGGGTGGAGGTGGCGGCGCCTGGGCATGTTCGGGTGGCCCGCTGGGTGGAGGTCCAGCCCGAGGCCACGGCCAAGGTGGCGATCGCGCTGACCGAGAGCCCCAACCGGGCGGAGGTCCAAGAGCTCAAGGCGCGGGCGCTCAAGGCGCGGCGGGGCCCCGAGGCCGCTGAGATCCTGGAGGCGCTGCGGGCGGCGACGGCGGCCGACAGCGTGATCGTGCTGCGTCTGCGGGCGCGCGGCCGCAAAGGCTACGAGCTCACCGGGTGGCAGGCCACGGCGGGCGGCCCGACCCTGCCCGTGAGGGCGACCCTGGCGCGGGACGCCGGGATGCTCACGGCGGCCCAGACGCTCCTCTCCGGGCTCCTGGGCGCCGACGTCGCCAAGGCGCCGGCCGGTCTCCCGGCGCCGCTCAGCGGTCCCCCGGCCCCTACCTTGGCCAAGGGCGCGCCCCAGGGCGATGACCAGGGCGACGCCGTGGTCCCCCCGGGCGTGGAGGACGTGGCCCTGTACGAGCGGTGGTGGTTCTGGGCCGCCGTGGGGGGCGCGGTGGCAACGACGGCCGTGATCCTCGCGGTGACCCTGTCGGGCGATGACGCGGCGGGCGACGGCCGGCTCGGGCTCCAGACGCACTCGCTCTGAGGGGGGCGCCGGCCCGTGGGATCGCGTCCGGCCTGTCACTCTCAGCGAGTGGGCGCGGTCTTTGGGGCCTTGGCGGGGTCGACGCCGGGTGGCAGGCGAAACCCGGCCGCGCGGGGGTGGCCGCCGCCCCCAAAGCGGCGGGCGACCTCGGAGACGTCAGCGCCCCCTTCGAGCGAGCGGAGGGAGTAGGCGCGACTTCCGTCCGCCAGGTCGTTGTACACGACGGAGAACGGGGCCCCCTGGGCGCGGCCCTGGAGAGCGAGGGCGTGCCCTAACTCCGAGGGGAAGATGGGGCTGTTCACGGCGGGCACCGGGTGACCGTCCACGATGAGGGTCCGGGCGTGGCGGAGGATCCTCTGCACGAGGCGCTCCTCGTGCTCCACGATGGGCTCCCCGCGGGCGGCGAGGTCCTCCGGCGAGCGGTCCAGGAGCGCGTCCCAGGCGGCGAGCTGGTGGGGCTGGGTGACCAGGGCGGCGTTCACGGCGCGGCTCCGGGGGAGCGCCCAGCGCCAGAGATCGCGGTCCTGCACATAGTCCACGAACCACGGTCGGGGCTCTGCCGGGTGAAGGGTGTCCCAGGCGAGGGCGGCCCCCGAGCGTTCCATGTCGAAGGTGCAGTAGGGGAGGTCGCCGAGCTCCGCGGCGGCGCTCCGGTGGTGGTCCAGGAGGTGGAAGGAGCGTGCCTCCCCGGCCAGTCTCTCGGTCACGTCGCGCGGAAAGGAGAAGTCCACGACCCACACGTCGCGTCCGGCCACGTCGGGGGACGGATCCCCGTGGTAGCAAGGGACGAGCTCGGCCCCGGGGAAGCGTCGGGCCACGGCCCAGGCGGCGCAGAACCCGTCGTTGCAGCTCCCGTGGTAGAGCACCAGCGGGGGGCCTTGGGAGGCGGGAGGGGCGGGTGGGGAGCCGGCGTGACGGGTAGCGGTCATGGCAGCACCATGCCCGGCGGGACCCCGAGAGGTCCAGGCCAGGTTGGACACCTGAGGGGCGCACGCGTGCCCGGACGGTCAGGCGAGGCCAGGGAGCAGCTCCACGAGCCCGGCGGTGATCATCTGGACGCCGATGGCGGCGAGCAGCAGCCCCATGATCCGCGTGGCCACGTTGAGCCCCGTGACGCCGAGCCGTCGCCCCACGGGTTCGGCCACGCGTAGCACACCCCAGACGAGGACGCCGAGGACGAGGACGACACCGGTGAAGGCGAGGCGCGTGAGCACGGCCCCGTGCGCGGCGGCCTGATCGACGACGAGGCTGATGGCCCCCGGGCCGGCCAGCAGGGGGATGGCGAGGGGGACGACGGACACGTCGTCTCGCGCGCTCGCCTCCTCCCGCTCGGCCGGGCTCTGCTTCACCTGGCTCCGGCGGGCGTGGAGCATGGAGAGGGCCATGACGAGGATGAGCAGGCCTCCGCCCGTGCGAAAGGCTGGGATGCCGACGCCGAAGAAGCGCAGCACCAGATCCCCCGCCCACAAGGAGACGATGAGCACGGACGACACGGCGAGCGTCGTGCGACGGATGATGGCACGACGCTCTCGCTCCGTGACCCCCTCGGTGAGGGACAGGAAGACCGGCACGACCCCCAGCGGGTTCGTGATGGCTACGAGCCCCGCGAAGAAGCCCAAGACGACGCTCGGCCAGGCGTGCTCCACGCTCCCTCCACCCGCCGCCTCGCGCAGCGCGGGCCGGGGACGATGCACGGCTTACGGGGCCTTGTCACGCCCAAAGAGACGCGCCCCGATGGGGCGCAATCGGGGCCGGCCCTCAGCCGCCGAGGTCTCTCAGGCGCCGAGATCCGCCAGGAGCTTCTCCACGCTCAGGCTGAAGCTGTGGGAGTGGAGCGCGTAGGGCTGACCTTCCCCGGGGCGCGCCAGGATGAACCAGCGCAGATCCCCGAAGACCTCCGGGTCCTCGCCGAAGCCCACGCCCACCGCCGCGCGCCCCACCGAGGCCAGCTCAACGCTGCGCACGACCCGCAGGGGAGACGGGGCCTCCTCCACGAAGGCGGCCAGTTCGGCTCTCGCCCCGAGCCCGTGGGCGCCCGTCACGGGGATAGACGCTCGCTGGTCCCCCTGCACGGCCCCGATAGCCTCGGCGAGGACGCCCTCGGCTTCGGGTGAGGGAGGCAGATCGTCGAGGGAGAAGACGGCGGGGACCGCGCCGGCGAGGTAGGCCGAGGTCTGGAGGATGGACTGGCTCGTCCCCTCCACGGCCCAGTCTCCCGGGCTCCTCTCCACGAGGTGCACCCACACCGTGCCGAGGTTGCGGCCGTCCTCGGGCCGGAAGATCGTGCACGAGGCCGCTGCGCGCCCCGCGGTCCCGGCGCGCAGCTCGCCCAGCGGGGCGAGCTGGAGCCCGTCGCCAGCGAGGTGGCGGAAGAGGCGCCGGCCCGTGTTGCCCTTGGCGGCCCAGCCGGCCTCGCTGCAGAGCGCCTGGGCGGCGCCCTCATCGCGCTGCTCGACCGCGGCCGCGAAGGCCTGAACGACCGAGTCCGCCTGGCTCGTCTCCAATGCGTTTGCCATCTCTCACCTCAGAGCAGCCGCCGCGGTGGCCCCCGCTACGGGGGCGCATCGCCCACACCGAGGGCCCCTCGGGAGGGGCCGCACCGGCGCGTGACGGTCTAGTAGTCGATCCCGGCGGCGTCGAAGATCCGCCGCGCCGCCGTGTCCTGGCTCCCATCGAGCTTCCAGAGGATGCGGTCCACGGAGTCCGCCACGTTGCCCTTCACATGCGAGAGCACAGCCCGCAGATCGCCCTTGCTCGCCGAGTACCGCATGACGACCAGGATGGCGTCCTCGTCGGCGTCGCCGCAGTAGCCGTCGAGCATGGTCTTGATCATGTTCGCGCGGCCATCTGGCGGCAGGTAGCGGTGGTCCCCATTCGCCACCGCCTCGCGCATACGGTCGTCCGCCCCGAAGAGGGCGTCGAAGATGCTCGGGCGGTCGCCGGTGAAGAAGTCGATGACCGCGTCCCACCAGCTCGGCAGGTGGGGCCGGATGATCTCGATGATCTCGTTGACCGCCGCGATGACGTCCCGGATGGACTGCTCCAGGCGCTGGAAGTAGCCCTTGTCCGTGAAGTACTTCCACGCCAGGTAGACGCCGACCCCGGCCGCGGCGCCAAAGGCCGCCGCCGTGGCGATGTGTTGGATCTCGCCGACGATGAAGGCGGCGCCCGCGATGCCCTTGGCGATGGTCTCGATCTGGTTGATCTTCTGCTGGATCTGCGCCATGGGCCCGCCGCCACCGGCGGGTTGGGCCTGCTGATCCATCTCGGCCTTGCTCTCGAGCTGCGGACCCCCGTCGACGTTGGCCCCGGCCCCGCCATTGGTGGGGTGGACCTGCTGGCTCTGGGCTTGCTCCTTCGTGGCCTCGCTCTGGTGGGCGGCCGGCGTCCCCACGGGCTGCGCTCCCGGGCCGGCGGACTTGCTCGTCCCCTGATCGCCCCACTTGTAGCTGGTGGACCACTCCCAGCGGAAGAGATCCCCGAACTCGTAGTTCCAGGGGTCCATCTCCGCCCGGGCCTCCTGGGAGCCCAAGGTGGCGCGCACGTAGGGCGTCGCGGACAAGCTGAGGGTGGGCGCCAGGGAGATGCCGATGCCCAGCTCCCCCCAGAAGCCCCTGGAGCCACCGCCGATGGTGCCGTGCGGGGTGATGCGGAGCGGCGCGTTGAGCTGGAGCAGCCCCTCCACGCCGGCCCCCACGCCCAGCCGACGCGGACCCGCCGAGATGTCCAGGTAGGCCGCGAGGAAGGCGTTGAAGTCCATGCCCCAGGAGAGCTGGAGCGGGATCTCGAAGTCCGGCAGCCCGGCGTCGTTGTCCAGGGGGCGGAAGTTGTCCACCACGATGGCCGCGCGGTCGATCTTCAGGGGCGCGAGCCCCATGCCCATCCCGCCGCGGATCCCGTAGTTGAGGAAGAACCCGTAGCCCAGCGACGTGCTCTGATCGGGCAGCAGCGGGAAGTCCATGCTGAAGAGCTCGCGGCCCTCCACCAGCGTGACGTTCGTCGCCTCCAGCGTGCCCCGGAGCACGGGGTTGAGCTCCTGGTCCACGTGGACGCCGACCGTGCCACCCAGGATCTTGTTGATGTTGTACTGGACCTCGCCGTCCAGCACCCAGGTCCCGTCCTCGTTGAACGTGGCGTCGATCTCGCCGCCCAGCTTGCGGCCCGTGCGCTGGTCGTCGATGAGCTGGAAGTTGAGCTTGCCGGTGCCCCAGTACTTGGACTCCCCCGACTCATCCAGGCGCCAGCCACCCTCGATGTGGCCGGTCATGTTCTTGAAGCGCGGGAGCGTGAAGTCCAGCGAGCCGCTCACGCCCTTGAGCTCGTTGTTCTTGATCGTCGCCGTCCCCGTGAGCGACGTGATGGTGAACAGCGCGTTGTCCCCCGTCCCGCCGATCTCGATGTTTCGCTTGAGGGTCGCCGACCCGGTGAGCTCCTCCAGGACGTTCGTGACCGCGTTGTAGGTCCCGTTCGCCGTGACCTCCACGACCTCGCCCTGGGCGTCGGCGATGGTGACGGTGAGGCTCCCGCCCAGCTTGCGGATCTCGTTGTTCTTGACCTCGGCGTTGCCGCCCGAGCCCTCGCGGAAGATGAGGCGCGCCTGGCCCTCTCCAGCGCCCTCGGGGAAGGTCACGTCGCGGCCCAGGCGGATGTCGCCGCTTCCGCTGAACAGGTTGGTCTCGCGCTTCCAGGTCCCCTGGGCGTGGGCCACGATGAGCGGCCCCTGGTCCACGGGCCCGTCGTAGACGGCGCAGGACACCGTGCCGCCCACCTCATTGAGGACGTTGTCCTTGATGTCCACCGTAGCGACGTTGCCGCCCTGACCCTGCACCAGCCAGAATTGGTAGCCGTTGAGGTCGAGGATCTTCTTGCGCCCCAGCATGGCGGCCGAGCCATTGGCGTCGATCTTGCCGCCCTCGTCGGGGATGTACGTCACCTCCGTGGCGATGCGCAGGAACTGCTTGTCCTCGCCAGCGCCCGGGGTCTTCTGATCCACTCGGGCCGTGAGCTGCCCGTGGAGCCTAGTAAACTTGTTGTCCTCGACGTCCACCTCGACGCCCGAGCCGCCCTCCACGTAGAACTCGTAGTCGCCCGCGTCCCCCACGTGGAGCTGGCCCTGAACGTCTGCCCTGCCCGTGCCGTTGAAGGTCCCCTGGGCCTGGCCCTGGGGCTTGAGGTAGTCGCCCTGGAGGGTGACGATGAGGCTCCCCAGGGGTGCCTGATCCTCCCCGCCCGCCTGGTCCGCGGCGAACACGATGCTGCCGCTGGCAGAGGTGATCTCCGAGTCCGTGAGCGTCACGGTGACGCTCGACGGCATCATGTGGAAGCTGTAGCCGAAGGCCTCGTAGCCCAGGGCGAACTTCCGCGTGATGTTGGCCTCGGCCGTGCCGTTGAAGAAGGGCTGCTCCCCCGTGGCGTCGTAGACGCCCGTGATGGTCAGCGTGGCGAACTCGCCCTCGGTGCCCTTGGCGGCGCCCAGCACGAGCTGACCGTCCACCTGCTTGAGGTCGTTCTGAACCAGTTTGGCGTGGAGGTTCGAGCCCCCCTTGAGGGTGAAGTCCGTCCCCGCGGCCGTCCCCAGGGGCAGCTCGCCGATGAGCTCGATGGTCCCGTCGAAGTCGACCTTGGCGCCCTCACCCTGGGTGAAGTCGTAGTCCAGCTTGGCCTCGGCCCGCGCGAACTGGTTCTCGCCCTTGGAGACGCTGATGGTGATGTCCCCGTCGAACGCCTGGGGCTCGTTGTTCGTGACCGTGACCGTGCCCTTCGTGGCCGGGTCGAGCCACACGGAGTAGGGCTCCGCCTGACCGATACGAATGGGCTGGAGGACGTCGATGCTCGCCGCCCCGCTGAATCCCTGCCCCTCCTGGTAGGTCGTGTTGACGGTGAGCTTCATGGCCGTCTCTTGGGCCCCGGCCATCTTCGCGGCCAGCACGAAGTCTCCCGTCGCCGAGGTCAGCCGGCTGTCCGTGGCCGTGGCGCTCACCGAGGTGTCTTGGCCCAAGTAGATGTCGAAGCGGCCCGCCGTCGTGAGCTTGTAGTCCTTGGACATGGCGAACGACGCCGCGCCGCTGTAGCCCGCCTCGTCTCCGAAGGTGTAGGTTCCGGTGATGTTGCCGGTGGCGACCTCCTCCTCCCCCTCGACCAGCTTCACGGTGACGTTCACCGAGCTCTCGCTCAGCGCGCTGTCCACCATGGCGATGTCCACGTGGGAGCCCTCCGCGAGCTGGAGCTTCCAGCCCGCCGGCTCCTGGGCGCCGCCACCCCCGCGGCCGGTCGCCACGTCCACGTCCCGCGTGAGGTCGAACGCCCCGGTGCCCGAGACCTTGTCCGTCTCCGCGTCCCAGCTCCCGCTCACCCGGCCCGTGCCCGCCTCGGTGCCGTCGACGCTCACCGCGAAGTCCAGCGTGATCGTGGCCGCGCTGAGCTGGTTCTCGGTGATGGTGCCCGTGACCGTGGACCCCGTCTTGGCGGTGAGCTGGAGGCGGGGCGGGAGCGTCGCCCCGGACGCCGGCCGCGGGAACGAGAAGTCCTGCAGGGTGCTCACCGACAGCTCGCCGCTGAACACCGGCTGCTCACCGCTCAGGTCCAGATCCGCGTTGGTGAGCGAACCCTCGAACATGGGCGTGTCGCCCTCGTGGACCTGGAGCCCGATGCTCCCCCCCATCTTCGTCAGGCTGTTGTCGGTGACCTCCACGTGCACGGTCGTGGCGTTCGGGAGGACGACCAGCTTCCACGCGCCTCCCTCGCCGAGCTGCCGCTCGACCCGCTGCTTGAGCGTCAGGTCGCCCTGGAACGAGAGCGTCCCGTCCGCGACCTTGTAGGCGCCCTCGGTGATGGCCCCTTCCAGCAGCACCTGCCCACCGTGGACGTAGTCCACCGCCGCCTCGAAGGTCACCTGCTCCAGTCCGTTGCCCGAGACCTCCGCGCGGGCCTTCGTCACGTCCTTCTTGATGACCACCTTGTCGCCGCTGTCGCCAACGTCGATCTCGAGATCGTTGTTGACCAGCGCCGCCTCCAGGTAGCCCGTGAGCTGCCCGCTGGGCACGTCGTAGTCGCCGCCCACGCGCCCCTTGAGGTCGATCGCCTTGCCCCCCATGGAGATGTGCGCCTCGAAGGGCAAGAAGCCGCCCAAGGTCTTGAGCTCGGACTCCACCACGGACACGCGCACGCCCACGCCCGTGATGGTCGTGTCCGCCGAGAAGAGCCCCTCGCCCCAGCTCACCCCCACCAGCGGCCAGTTCTCCGTGACGACGGCCTCGGCCTCCAGGTTCAGCTTGCTCGTCTCGAAGTCGTAGCTTCCGCTGGAGACGGTGCCGGTGATGATCCCAGGCTGTCCCGTGGCGGGGTTGCGGACTTCGAACTCCACCCCCTCCACCGAGATGGACTTCAGCGCGCTGTCCGCGATGATCGCCGTGATGGAGCCGCCCTGTTTGAGCACCAGCGGCCCCGTCTGCCGGTCGGGCACGCCATAGTCCTGGGTGAGCGTGAACGTCCCCTCGCCGGAGACGCTTCCGCCCTGAGCCCCGCGCGCTCCCTGCGCGCCTCCCGCCCCCTGGAAGTTGAGCGTCAACGTGCCCGTCCCCACCTCGCCAGCGGGCTCGGACACCGTGAAGGCGATGCCGCTGTTGATGGCCGTGACCGTGTTTTGCTCCACGGTGACGCTTGCCGACGCCCCCTGGGCGATGGTCGCGTGCATCTTCTCCGCGTTCCCGAAGGTCAGCTCCCGCATGGTGGTCACGGTCCCGGTCCCCGAGACCTCCGCGGGCTCCATGGAGATGCGCCCGTCCTCGAACGTCACCTCGAACGTCGGCTGACCCTGGTATGGGACCTCCGCGCGCCCGTGGATCTCGCTCAGCTCGTTGAACGCGCTGGCGACGATCTCCGCACGCCCCCCGAGCTCCTTGATGACCACGCCCGTCTGGCCCAGGGTGAGCTCCTTGGTGAGCTGTGCCTCCCCGTCCGCGTTCAGCTCGTTGTTGGGGAAGTCGTAGCTGCCCTCCAGGTGCCCCTGGAAGTACTCGTGGGTCATGTCGAAGCCAGCCGCGATGTCCACGAACTGACCGTTCTCGAACACGACATCCAGCGTCCCGTTGGTCACCGTCACGCCACCCGGCAAGCTGATGTCCTGGTTCTGCGTGACCCGCCCATCCAGGCGCCAGGCGCCCGTCGTGTGGTTGTACCGCGCGTGGAGGTCGGTCGTGGCGTACTCGCGCATGGTGAGGCTCACCGAGCCTTCCATGGAGAAGCCCTCGGCCTCGCTGTACTCGCCCATGACCGTGCCGCCGGTGAGCTGCACGCCGTCGATGAGCGTGATGGGCTGGTCCAGCGAGAGATCCACAGAGCCGCTCAACGTCGGCGAGCCCCCGCCTCGCGCCCCACCCGGCGGCGGCGTGTCCCGCGTCGTCTGAGCCGCGCTGCCGCCGCCGCCCCGGGCCGCGGGCGTCACGGACGCCGTAAACGTCAGCGTCCCCAGGCCCTGGATCTGCGCCGTGAGCTCGCCCGTGGCGCTGAGCTCGCCGTTGTTGGCGAGGGTCGCCGTGAGGCTCCCCGAGGTGAACTGCACACCACCGGGAATCTGCACGTCCCCGGGATTGACCGTCGCCTGCCCGCTCATCCCGTCGGATCCCACCGACAGGTCCATCGTGGCCGTGAAGTACTGCCCCACGGTCACCTGGACGCCCTCGATGGTCGCCTGGACGTCGCCGCCCACGCGCACCTCGAGCTCGAGGTTGTCCACCTGGGCGCTCTCCCCCAGCGTCAAGCTCCCGTAGAGCGTGCCGCCCCGGAGCTCCCACCCCGTGGGGGTGAAGCGTAGTCGCGCCCGGTCGATGTGCAGCCCCGGGATGGGCTCCTGGTCGATGTCCTCGATGTGGACGTTCGCCGGATCCGCCATGGACGGCATCCGAATGTTGATCTCCTGCCCGCCGAGGTTGAGCTTCACCTCCACCGGAGGACGGTCCGCCCCGCCGTCCGCGCCGCCGTCCGTGCTCTGCTGGGCGTCCGTGTCCGCCGCCTGGTCCATGGCCGGGAGGACCTGGCTCACCCCCCCCACCGAGTGCCCCGCCGCGAAGGCGCGCCCGATGCCGGCAGCCTCGGCCTCCGCCGCGCCCTTGCTCGCCTCCGCCGCGCGCCCCGCCGGCTGCACCTCGGCGCGCTGCGCCACGTGCGCCACCTCGTGGCCCAGAATCTGCCGGCCCTCGGCCGTGTCGGGCTCGAACTTGCGCGGGTTGAGATAGACGATGCCCCCGTCCATGAGGCCACCCGCGCCCCGCGCGTCCGTCTTCCGCTCGGCCTCGGCGTCCGTGTGGACCCGCAGCTCGTTCGCCGCCAGCCCCAGGAAGCGCGCGATCTGACCGAGCAGCGCCTCGGTCTTCCGCCGTCGCGCCGCGTCGGCGTCGATGACCCGGCCGCGCTCCTGCTCGCGCCGGAGACTCTCGCTCCAGTTGGTCATGAGCTTCGCGAGGAAGTCCGGCCCCGGCATGGCTACGCCCAGCGCCTGCTCCACCAGCGCATCGCCGTGCAGCGCCCGCAGGTGCTCCACGACCGCGCTCAGCTCCTCCTCGTCCACCCGCCCCTCGTCGCGCAGGTCCGCCAGGTAGGCGCCCAACACCTCCGGCTGCCCCGCGAACTGAAACGCCGCGGCGTCCGCGTCGTCCAGCAGGTGCTCCAGGCGCTGCTCACGCTCGCGCTCCAGGTCCCGATCGAGCGCCTCGCGGCGACGGCGGGCGGCTTCCTGGTCCACGCGATCCTTATGGTCGATTTGCGTCGTCACGGCATGATCCTCACGAGCTGCGATCGAGGGGCCACCCCCAGCGCCCGGACCCACATCCCACGCCCCTGGGCGGCGGCTCCGGCGAGGGAGCCCCGACGCGGGGCATCGAGGACGCGCTGGTGGGAACGTGGCATGGGGATCTCACGAGCCTCTGGGAAGGTGGCGGAGCCAGGGCCTTCGCGGGGCCCCGCTTCAAGCCGGGTGGGGACGGCTGTCCCCGGGGGGGACATCTGTCACCGAATAGCACCGAATGGCACGACGCCACCCAACGTCACCGAGGGCCGCGTCGCGGCTGGCCCCGCGCCGCCTCGTCCCGAAGGACGACCCGGTGCGAAACCTTATGGGAAGCCCCTCGGGGTCTGCGCCTGGGGAGCCGGGGCACTGTACCACGCAAGGATCGTTCCACGCGCCCCGCCTCCCGGGGGCGCCTCCCGTGTCCCCGCGCTGGATGTGTTTCGTCTTTTGTTCCAGGGTGTTGCAATCGCGTGCGGGGGGGCATGCGCGCTCCCTCCCTCCGGGTGACGAGACGAAGCGCGAGCGCCCGCCGATCGCGGCCCGGTCGTCTGGGCGTTCGACCCGCCTCCTCCTCCGCTCCCTCTCGGGCTCTCGAAGCCGAGCCGCGGTCGCTGGACGGAGGGCCTGCCCAGATCCGCCACCTACTCTGGGATTCGGCCTTGGATCCCGCGTGTGGGCGGCGTCGAGCTGCGCGGCCCCACAAGCGACTGGCCG
>CAYZID010000035.1:0-29975 GCA_964478315.1 uncultured Myxococcales bacterium
CGGGCGCGTGCGTGGTGCGCGCGGTGGTGAGCGCGGTGCGCGTCGTGCTCGTGCTGGTGCCGCGGGGTGGGCGCGGCGTCGGGGGGGGCGCGCGGCGGGGGGAGGGGCGGGGGGTGCTCCGGGGGGAGGTCGCGAGCGCCCGGGGGCGGGGCCAGGCCCGCGGCGAGGGGGACCCCGTGGGCCGCCTGGCGGGCGTGGAGGCCCGGGCCTTGGAGGAGCGCGCGCGCGGAGAGGAGGAGGTCCTGGCGCGGCTGGCCGAGGAGCTGGACGAGGCGGCGCGCGGCCTCCCGGCCGAGAGCCTCCAGCGCGTGGAGGGGGTCCTCGACGGGCTCGCCGAGCGGGCCGCCGGGGAGGACGCCGCGCGACAAGCCCTGGGAGGCGCCCCCGAGGAGGCCGTGGCGGGGAGCGGGGCGGGGGCCAGCGTGGACGTGCTCGACCTGGGCGACCGCCTGCGCCACAGCGAGCTGGTGCGGCGCCTGTCGCGCTTGGTGGGGGCCCTGCGCGCCGAGGCCCGGGCCATGCGCCGCCGCCGCGCGCCCCGCGCCCGCACGGAGGTCTACGGCGTGCGCCGCGGGGTCGGCCTGGAGGCCCTGGGGCACCTTCTGCCCGTGGAGCTCTCAGCGTTGGGGCATCCGGCGCTGCGCCGCGACTTCCAGCGCCGGCTCCTGGAGGGGACGCTGCTGGGCTACGCCCTGCGCGGCGAGGACGAGCGCGGCCGGGGCCCGGCGGTCGTGTGTCTGGACGTGTCGGGGTCCATGGCGGGCAAGAAGGCCGTGTGGGCCAAGGCGGTGACCCTGACGCTGGCCGACCTGGCGCGGCGGGACGGGCGCGCCGTCTCGGTCCTCACCTTCTCCTCGGGGCCGCGCTCGGTGCGCCGCTACGACCTCGTGCCCGAGGGGCGCGGTGGGACGCGCTCGGGGCGGGGGGCCCGGCGCCACCGCCGCTTCGAGGCCGAGCCCCTCCTGGGCTTCGTGGAGGAGCGGGTGGGCGGGGGGACGGACTTCGCGGCGCCGCTGCGGGTGGCCCAGGAGATCGTCCGCGGCGCCAAGCGCTTCCGCAAGGCCGACGTCGTGCTGGTCACCGACGGCGAGGCGGCCCTGGCGCCCGGGGAGGTCGAGGGCTTCGCGCGCTTCAAGGCGGAGACGGACGCCCGCGCGCTGGGGTTGCTCGTGGACGTGGCGGCCCACCAGCGGGGCACGGTGGAGGCGGTCTGCGACCGGGTGGTGTCGGTGCGCGCCCTGACCCTGGGCGACGCCCGGCGGGTCTTCGCGGCCTTCGACGAGGGGCGCGGCTGAGGCGGAGGGGCTCGTGGGGCGGGCCCGCGGGGCTGTACCGGGCGGCGGGGCGCTGGTAGGGTCGCGCCCACGATGAAGTTTCGCGACATCCTGGGTCACGAGCGGGTGCTGGAGGCGCTGGTGCAGGCCGAGGCCAGCGGCACGGGGCACCACGCGCTGCTGCTGGCGGGGCCCAGCGGGGTGGGCAAGCGCGCCATCGCCGTGGGGCTGGCGGCGCTGGCCAACTGCGTGGGCGACGCGCCCCGGGACGCGCGGGGGCGCCGCACCGACGCCTGCGGGGTGTGCAAGTCGTGCCGCCGCATCCTGCGCACGGGCCGCGCGGGGGACGAGAGCGGGCCGGGAGCGCGGGGACCGACCGGCGAGGGCGGGCACCCGGACGTGCTGCTCCTGGAGCCGGACGGGCGGCAGATCAAGATCGCCCAGGTCCGCGAGCTCCTGCGGGTGGTGCCCTTCCCGCCCATCGAGGCGCGCCAGCGCGTGGTGATCATCGACCCCGCGGACGCCATGGGGCCGGAGGCGGCGAACGCGCTCCTCAAGACGCTGGAGGAGCCGTCGTCGCACACGCGGTTCATCCTGCTGTCCAGCCGCCCGGACGCGCTGCTCACGACGATCCGGTCGCGTTGCCAGCGGGTGACGGTGGGGCGCCTGGACGAGGCGGTGGTGGAGCGCGCGCTCGTGGACCGCTTCGAGGTCCCGGCGGACGAGGCGGCGGCGGCCGCCGCCCTGTCGGACGGGAGCCTGGGGGACGCGCTGCAGCTCCTGGACGACCCGCTGCTGCGCCAGCGCGACGCCCTGGTGCGGCGCCTGTTGGACATCGCACCGGGTGACGTGGGGTCGGCTTTCGCGCTCGCGGCGGACCTCGCGGACGCCAAGGACTCGCGGCAGACGGTCTTCGACATGCTCACGCGGCTCTACCGGGATCTGCTGCTGCTGCGCCTGGGGGTGAGCGAGTCCCTGGGCCTGGCCCACCCGAACCTGGCGCCCCTGCTGCGCGCGGCGGCGGAGCGGTATGGCCCCCAGGCGCTGCTCGCGCGGTTGGAGCTCATCGAGGACACGCGCCGGGGCGTGCTGGCGGTGAACCTGAACCCGCGGCTGGCCTTCGAGCGCCTCCTCGTGGCCCTCACGGCCGCACCGGGCGGGGAAGGGGACCGCGTGCGGGTCGAGGACGCCCTACGCCCTCGGTAGAACCGGGCGAGGCGCGCCGCGGAGACGGTACGCAAGAGCTTGCGCGGTGGGGCGGGCGATACCCCCGGCGGGAGTCTGGAACGGCAAGTCACGAGCCCCTCGGGCGGCGAGCCCCTAGAAGCATGATTCACAACGTCTCCCGTCGCCTGGCTGACTCATGTAGTTTCAGCCACTTCCGCTCATCGGTCACGTGCTAGAGCATGCTCCCTCTTCGCGTAAGGGCCTGAAACCACGTCGCTGGCGCCATGCTCGGTCCGACTATCCCGGCCCCCTCCTGGACGGCCGCGTCCAGCCCCAACGGAGGCGGGCTTCGGGCGTCCCCTGGGGGCAGTACGAATCCCCACGGGCAACAGCGCGCCCCGGGCCCGCGAGTCGGATCTGGGGCAGCCTGGCGCACCGGGCGCGAACGGGGTATCTATGAGACGGTCTGGGTCGGTGTGATGAGCAGGTACCAGCGAGCCCTCGATATGCTCGACAACGGCCTCGGCTACGTGTCCCCCAACTGACCCTCGCGAGCCTCGCCCCCGGCCACGGAGCTGGCCAGACCGGTCTCGCCAGGCCCACCGACCCTCGACAGGTGACGTTTCCCGTGGACATCCTTCTCCGACGACTCGCGCTTGTGCTCACGAGCCTTTCCCTCGGTGTCTTGGCCAGCGTCGTCCCGGCTTGCCGAGCGGAGCCGCGATCGAGCGAGCCCGCGCGGTCCCCCGAACGGGGCAGCGTGCAGGTCTCGGCCCTGGGTGTCCCGGCGGTCCTACCCGATCCCCTAACCCCCGAGAGCGCGGAGCGGGTCTGTCAGCAGCTCCACGCGCTCATGAGACGCCTGCGCTCGGATGCCAGGACGGCCCTCGTGGCGGACACGAGCTTCAGCGAATACCCAGACGCGCCAGTGCCTGGCCCCGTCCACCTCGTGCCCTACGCGGGTGTGGAGGTTCCGATCCCGGCGCGGCCGTGGATCTGCGGAGGGAGCTACGATCGTCATCCTGGGCGGTGGACCCTGTCTCTACACATCCGGGGGACCAAGGATGTCGTCCTGCTCGGCCCGATGATCGGGGGCGAGCCCATGCGGGACGTCTTCGCCCCAGCCGGCGTCTCCGTTCCCGCGGAGCCAGGGAGGGAGGCCTACACCCGCAAGCTCTTCGGCAAAGCGCCGTCCCTCTTCGACCTGGGGCTGTTGGCCTGGGGGCTGCGCGCCACCGACTTCCGTTGCGATCCCGCCGATGTCTACCCGGCCATCCGGGACGCCCTGGCGCTGACGGTGATCGCGTCGGCCTCATCCTACGCGTCGGACCTGGTGGCATACCGTGGCGTAGGGATCGCGGACTCGTGGCTCGTCCGAGGGAGGCGGCCAAGCGGACGATACGCCTTGGAGCACCACTGGCGGCGGGAGGGCGCGGCCTACACGTTGATGGCCGAGACGGCGGACGCCAACCTCGCGAAGGCTTTCGAGGCGCTCGCGGGGCACATGGGCGAGGGTTCGGCCCAGGGGCTGGATGTGAAGCCTCTGCCCGGCCTGTGCGGCCCCATGGTGAAGCTGGCGGCGTCGCCGACGGCTCAACTGGCGAGGACGTTGCGCGCACGAGCCTCCGAGGCCCGTCGCGGCGACCTCGTCCGGGCGTTGGACTTCTACCTCGAAGACGAGCTCACGACCGGAGGAGGGGGGCGGTGAGTTCAGACTCCGAACAGGATCCCTACGCGGGTGGGGAGGCGCTCCGGGAACTCCTTCCAAGCGTGCGGCAGGCGATCGCCGGGCGCCGTGATGCGGTCTTGACGGCCCTTCCCGGGGTGCGGTAGACGGCCGCTCCGCCGGCCTCCGGAGTTTTCCACAGGCTCCGTCGGGGCGACCACGATCCGGGCACTTACACCACGATCGGCCAAGTTCCATGCGCCCGAGCGCCTAAGTGCCCAAATCCCCATGCTGTGGAAAACCTGTGGGGAACCCACCGCCGCCGTGGGAAACCGACAACCCCCCGGGATTGCGTGGGGTGAGGCGGGGCGTCCCGAGAGCGGTCGCTCGGATCGCCTCAGGATCCTCTTGTCAACCGAAAAGATCCGGCCGGTGAAGACGAGCTCGCGGGTCGCATTGACGGGCGGGCGACGGTGCGCGGTAATCGTGGCCCAGTCACCTGCGTTGCCGCGCCCGCCGAGGCGCGGCGGCCCCCACGCCGTGGCCCGCACAAGGAGTCCCCCATGGCCTCGCCCGAGAAGGTCCGCTATCGCGCCTACCCCCAGTTCACCGAGGACCACGAGATGCTCCGCAAGACGGTGCGGGACTGGTGCACGAACGAGCTGCGCCCCCACGCCGAGGAGTGGGAGGCGGCGCGGAGCTTCCCGCGCGAGGTCTACCAGCGGGCGGGAGAGCTCGGGCTGCTGGGCATCCGAGTGCCCGAGGCGTGGGGCGGCCAGGGGCTCGACTGGTGGTTCACGGCCTGCTACGCGGAGGAGCTGGTCCAGAGCGACATGGCGGGGCTGACCATGGCGCTCTTGGTGCAAAGCGACATGGCGACGCCGGTCATCCACGAGATCGGCGACGACTACCACCGACGGAACTTCCTGGTGCCAGCGGTCCGCGGCGAGGCCATCGCCGCCCTGGGCATCAGCGAGCCCGACGCCGGCTCGGACGTGGCCGGGATTCGGACCACGGCGCGCCGGGACGGCGACGACTACGTCATCAACGGGGCCAAGACGTACATCACGAACGGCACACGCGCAGACTTCATCACGCTGGCGGTGCGAACGGGGGGCAAGGGCTTCGGGGGTGTGAGCCTGGTGCTCTTCCCCACGGACACCAAGGGCTTCACCGTGAGCCGGAAGCTGGAGAAGGTGGGCAACCACAGCTCCGACACCGCGGAGCTGTTCTTCGACGACTGCCGCATCCCGGCCAAGAACCTGCTGGGCCAGGAGAACGCCGGCTTCTACTACATCATGAAGAACTTCCAGGGGGAGCGCCTGGTGGGCGCGCTGTCGACCATCGCGGGGGCCCAGCGGATGTTGGACCTCACGGTGGAGTACGCCCAGGACCGCAAGGCCTTCGGCAAGAGCCTCACGGGCTTCCAGACCGTGCGCCACCAGCTCGTGCAGCTCGAAGCGGAGCTGGAGGCGGCGCGGCAGCTCACCTACCGCGCCGTGGATCTCGTGAACCGCGGAGAGAACGCCCTGCGGGAGATCACCATGGCCAAGCTCATCGGCGGGGAGACCGCCATCCGGGTGGTGGACCGATGCCTCCAGCTCCACGGCGGCTTCGGCTACATGGCCGAGTCGCTGGTGAGCCGCGTGTGGCGAGACACGCGCCTCATCACCATCGGCGGCGGCACGAGCGAGATCATGCGCGAGATCCTCGTGAAGGTGCAGGGGATCTGAGCACACGCGAGCGGCCCCCCGACGAGAGGTCCCCCCAAGAGGCCCGCGGGCCTGGACCGCCGCTCAGCGCCCGGCCGGGGTAGGCTCGGGCGTGCCGGCGAGTAGCGCTTTGGCGGCCTGGTTGTCCGGGTCGAGGAGGAGCGCCGAGCGGGCCTCGAAGCGCGCGCGCTCCGCGTCCCCCAGGCGCGCCAGCTCCCGCGCGAAGGCCACGTGGTGGGCCGCCGAGAAGGGCGCCACGTGGTTGCCCTGCTCCCCCCAGCGCAGCACGTCCTCGCGGCTCGCCCCCTGGGCCTCGGCGGCGGCGAGCAGCGCGTCCACCGTCCCCACGTCCGCCTGATCCACCCGCGCCAGGACCCGCCGCCACCGGAAGATCCGCCCCGCCGTGCCCTCCTTGGCACCCGCCTTCTGGGCCGCCACCAGCGTCTGGACGAGCTGGTGGAGGAGCGCGCCATCGCCGGGGTCCAGGCGCGCCGCGGCCTCCAGGTGGCGCACCGCCTCGCCCCAGCGCTTGTCCCGGACCGCCAGCCGCGCCAGAGGGACGCGCACCGCCCGGGCGTCGCGCCCCAGGGCGAGCAGCCGCTCCAGGTCGGCCCGGGCCGCCACCGCGCCCGCCGCGCCCTGCCCCAGCCGCTCCCGGGCGCGCACCAGCAGCGCCCGCGCCTGCGCATCACTCCCCTCCCCGGCCAGCGCGAGCGCCGCCTCCGCGAAGGTCCGCGCGGACTCCCCGTCCCCCTTGGCCAGCGCCGCCTCCGCGGCGTCCACCTGGGCCTCGGCGTCCTTGGGCGCCGCCTTGGCCGCCCGGAGCCAGCGCGCGGGGTCCGCGCCGAATCGATCGGGCTGGAGGTGGAGCCGCCCCCGCCGCGCCGCCAGCCGGCGGTCGATCCACGCGAACAGCGCCTGGTCCAGCGCCGCCACGTCCACGCCCAAGACCTCCCGCACCACCGTCGGCGTGTCCTTGCGCTGCCCCCACGCCACCAACATGGCGCGAACCTTGGGGAACCCGTAAGTCCGGACCAAGAACTCGGCCACGACCGAGGCGTGGTAGTAGGCCACGAGCATGTCCCGCATGGAGCGCGCCTGAGTGAAGGCCAGGTTGAAGTCCCCCACGCCCCGGAGCTTTCCCGCCTCGCGGTAGCCCAGCAGGGCGTCGTCCATCTCGCGCCGCCAGGCGGGGCGCCCCTCGGTGGACTCGTAGACGGCCAGCCCCTCGGTGAACCAGCGCGGCACCCGCCCGTGGGAGAGCTGGATGTGGAAGACGTGCGACAGCTCGTGCCACAGGACCTCGCCCCAGTTGAAGTCCCCGGGCTTGGGCGAGCGCGCCGTGATGACGTGGCCGAAGCAGATGCCGTGCGCCCCCAGGCGCGGGAGCCCGATGGACCGGATGGCGAAGAGCTGGGGGTCGGGGAAGATCTCCACGTGGGTGGGCGGGGTGGGCGTGAACCCATACTTCTCGGTGAAGTGCCCCCACGCCTCCTCCAAGAGCGCCGGCACGTAGCGCGCCAGCACGGGGCGCTCGTCGCGGTGCAGGCGCACGCGCATGGGGCCGGCGTCCACCCACTCGAAGTCCTTGATGACCCGGTCGTAGAAGAACTCCAGCAGGTTGTAGGTGCGCACGTCGTAAGGGTCGCCCTGGAAGGCCCGGTCCAGGTACTCGCGCGCCTTGGCGTCGTCACCCACGCGGCTCATCCCCATGCCCAGATCCGCCCAGGCGTTCCAGTCCTCGGGGTTCAGCGCGATGGCCTTGCGGTCCAGCGCGATGGCCTCGTCGTAGCGGTGCAGGCGGGCGGCGTGGGCGGCCACGCGGCGATAGAAGGCCGAAAAGCGCGGGTTGACCTTGAGCGCCCGCCGCTCCACGGCGCGGAAAGCCGCGTCGTCGTCGGCCACGAAGTAGGCGGCCCCCAGGAGCGCCAGGGCGTCGAGGTCCTGGGGCGCCAGCTTGAGGCTGTAGCCCTCCAGGCGAGCGACGGCCGCCCGTGGGCGCTCGCTCTCCAGCTCCACCCGGGCGAGCAGGTTGTGGGCGGGGACACACTCCGGGCTGGCCCGGAGCACGGCGAGGGCCTTGTCCCGCGCCGCCCCGATGTCGCGCCCGCTGGAGAGGTCCACGCGGCCCCGCGCCACGAGGGCGTCGGGGTCGTCGGGGAAGTCGCGGAGGACCTCCGCGAGTAGCGCGTCCGCGTCGCGGTCGTTGTACTTCCGGGCGAAGAGCTCGGCCCACAGGACCTTGGCCTGGGCCAGCTTGGGGTCGGTGCGCAGGGCGTCGGCGAAGATCTCGTTGGCGTTCTTGAAGTAGCCCGAGAGCTCGAGCCCCACGGCCAGCCACATGAGGTCCCGCGCCGACGTCACCCGCCCGTCGTTCCAGTCGGTCGCCATGGGGTCCACGGCGTCCACCGCGGCCTGGGTCTTCCCCCGCGCCAGGAGCGCCCGCCCCAAGAGCACGCGCGCCTCGTAGGCCCGGGGGTGCGCCCGGACGAGCGGCTGCAGACGCCGGATGACGTCGTCATAGCGGGCCCGCTGGAGGTCCAGCCGGGCGCGCAGGATGGTCCAGAGGACGGCGCGGCCGCGCGGGGGCTTGGCGGCCAGCAGCGCGGCGGCCTCGGTGAGCCGCCACCTCCGCAAGGCCTCCCGCGCCTCCACGAAGCGCGCCTTGGAGCGCGCGCCGGGAGGGGGCTTCGGGGAGACGCGCGGGGCCGCGGGCGAGCCTCCGGCGGGCGCCGCGGCGAGGGCTCCCCCTCCAGCGGCCGCCGTGCCCAGCACAACGACCACCGCGAGCGCCCCAGACCACCTCGCGCCTGGGACCCGGCACCGCCGCGGGCGGCTCACGGCCTCAGAGCCCGGCGATGATCTTCCACTTGCCCTGCTCCCGGGCGAAGTCCAGGCGGTTGAAGTCGTTCTTCTGGTCGTAGCCCTCTTGGCCGCCCTCGACGTACTTGAAGATATAGAAGTACTCGTAGCTCGCCCAGGCGCGGTCGCCGTCCACCTCGATGCGGCTGGGGATGAGGCGGTACTGCACCGCCTTCGTGTTCTCCCGGAGCTTGGGCAGCACGACGTTCACGAGCTTGTCGTAGCCGTAGTCGTCGTCGTGGCGGTCGGTGGTCCCGCCGTTCTCGAAGTAGCGGCGGCTCACGAGCGCCTTGATCCCCTCGACGTCGCGGTTCTCCATGGCGGTCCGGTAGGCCATGAGCACATCGTAGATGGCGCGGGTGTCCGGGTTGTCGGGGATCTTCGTGTGGGGCAGGTACTTCGTCGGGCACCCAGCGCTGAAGGCGGTGGCAAACGCGAGGGCTGCGACGAGGAGCAGACGGCGGGGGAGCACGGCGGGGAGCCTCCGGGTCCTTGGTGGGTGCGGTCGCCCGGCCGCGCAGCGGACCCGGGAGCAACAGGGGGTTTAGCGACTCAGACGCGGGACGTCAAAGGAACCACGCCCGCGCTCCGCGTATTTCCCCAGACCCGCTGCCTTCGGGCCCGGCCGTGTGCTAGAACGCAGCCATGCGCAGCACCTCTCCACGCCCTCCCCTGCCCCGTGCGTCCTCCCCCGACCGCGGCCCGCTCCGCCTCGCGCTGGCCGCCACGGCCCTCACCGCCGCCCTCCTCGCTGGCTGCGTGGACACGACGCTCCCGGACCTCTCCCAGCAGCTCGGCGGCGGGCCCACCGACGGCCCCTACTGCAGCCCCGAGGTCATCGCCGGCTTTCCGCCCGACACCCTCAAGATCCACATCATCGACGTGGGCTCGGGGGACGCCATCTGGGTGCAGACCCCCTACACGGCGAGCGCCGAGTTGGAGAGCCTAGACATCCTCATCGACACGGGCTCGGCGGGGACCATCCCGGGGACGCCGCCCGGCGGCGCCACGGTGGTGGACTACCTCGTCACGCACGGCATGGCGCTGGGCGACCAGCTCGACGCGCTCATCATCACGCACGGCCACGAGGACCACTACGGCGGCGTCCCGGCGGTCACGGCGGCCTTCGACGTGGCGGCCTGGGTAGACCCGGGCTTCATCCCGCCAAGCAACGGCTTCGGCGGCGTCCGCACCCAGGCCCTCGCCAAGGTGGATGCCCTGGGCGGGCGCAACCTCTCGCCGGCGGTGCCCGAGGTCGCCGCCCGGCTGTTCCAGCCCACGACGCTGTTCGGCCCCCTGGTGGACGCGACCCTCCTCTGGGCGGCCGACGAGCCCCCCAGCGGCAACACGACGAACCCCACGGGCACGGACATCAACGACACGTCCGTGTGCCTGTCCCTCTCCTGGCTCGGGCGCCGGGTGCTCCTCATGGGGGACGCCGAGGCCGAGGTCGAGGACGCCTTGGTCCAGGCCGCCGACGCGGGCGAGGTGAGCCTGGAGGCGAACGTCCTCAAGGCGGGGCACCACGGCTCGGACACGTCCACCACCCAGCCCTTCTTCGACCGCGTCTTCGCCCACCCGGACGTGAACTCCTGGGCCGTCATCTCCAGCGGTATGCGCGCCTATGGCGGCGTGCTCCTGCCCAGCGACTCCGTCGTCGAGCGCCTGAACGGCGCCCTAGAACGCTACCACGTCCTGTCCACGCAGAACCGCGACCAGGGCAAGGCCGGTGACGAGTCCCAGGGCGACGACAACATCATCATCACCGTGGACGCCGAAGGGCAGGTGCATGCCTGCTACGCCCTGTAGCGCGGCGCTCCCCCGCGACGCGCCGCGGCGTCGCGTCCTCAGTAGCCCTTCTTCATGACCAGGCGGTCGCCCCGCCTGAGCTCGGTGATGGTGCGCGTGACGATGCCCAGCGCGGTGTCCTCGAAGACCTCCACGATCATGACCTCGCCCAGCCGCTCCCAGGGGAACTTCTCGATCTCCCCCTCCTCGGTGAGCTCGGGCTCCTCGGCCCAGGCCCCGTCGCCGCGCCGCTCAATGACGAGCCGGTTGCCGCGCCGCAGCCCGTGCACGCGCCCCTTGTCCAGGTAGACGTACTCGAACTGCCCGCCGAAGACGACCGGCGCGTCGAAGTCCACGAGGGTCGCCACGACGTCGCCCTCGTTCGTCTTGGGCGCCACGTCGAAGCTGTGCGGGAAGGCGCTGGTGAGGAGGTCACCCCGGTAGATCTCTTGGTAGCTCTTGAGGATGAGCGCCTTCACATAGCCCTTGCTCGCGTCCAGGACCTTGGCTACGCCCAGGTGCCGGACCTTCTGCCCCACGAGTTCGCCCGTCTTGGGGTGATAGACCGGCCCCTCGTTACGGTAGATCGTGAAGCGCTCGCCCCGCTTGACCGTGATGTCGTCCTGGAAAGCGACGTAGATCTCGTCGTACTCGCCCAGGGTCTTGTGGCTCTCCCGGGCGTACATGATCTTGCCCGAGTGCTTGAACTTCCGGTCCGGCAGGTAGCCCACGTAGCGGCTGAAGATGCGGAGATCCACCTTGTCGTTGCTGTAGCGCGACTCGCTCCAGACGATGGTGCGCTTGCCGCTGATGGACGCGGGCGGCCGCATGAGGAGCGTGTCGCCGGGGTAGATCCAGTGGGGGTTCGTGATCTGCGGGTTGAACGACCACAGCGTGGGCCAGTACCAGGGGTCGTTGAAAAACACGCCGCAGAGGTCCCACAGCGTGTCGTCCGGCTGCACCACGTAGTAGCCGCCGGGCCCCATGCTCGACCCCTGGGTGACGATGTCTGGGCCATCGGGGCGGTAGACCTGCGCCGCGGCGGTAGGCGCCAGCGCGGTCAGCGTCACGAGGGCGGCCGCGCCCCCGAGGAGGCGCGTGAACCGCCCCGCCCGTGTCCCGTTCATGCTCTGCATCACTGGCCTCCGCTCTCGAGCGCCGCGCGCCGCTTGCGCGCGATCTCCGCCACGGGCTGCGACGGGAACAGCGTCTCCACGTCGCTCAACACCTTGCGGGCATAGGACGCATCACCCAGCCGGGCGTAACACAGCGCCGACTTGAGCATGGCGTCGCCGAGCTTGTTCCCCTCGGGGTAGCGGATGATGACGTCCTGGAACCACGTCACCGCCTGTTGCCACGCGCCCCGCGTGTAGGCCGTCTCGCCCAACCAGTACAGGGCGTTGTCCGCCAGGTCGTGGTCGTAGTAGCGCTTCAGGAAGACCTCGAACAGCTCGGCCGCCTTGTCCAACTCCCCGGCTCGGAAGCGCTTCATGGCGCGCTCGTAGAGCTTCTTGGCCTTGCGCTCTCGCCGCCCCTTGTACGCCCGCTGGGTCACGGCCCGGTCCGGGCCGGGCGCCGAGCGCAACACGACCGCTGGCGCCGGCGGCGGCACCGCGCGGCGCGCGCCCGCCACCCCAACCGGCGCCTGGGCCTCCGCCCGGGGCGCCGGGTCCACGCGCACCCGTGGCTTGGCCGCAGCCTTGGCCTGGCGACGGACGCGCTTGGGGGCCCGAGCCGCGGGCCTCACCGGCGTGACGGGGACGCGTGGCGGCGCCACGCGCACGGGCGGCGGCGCCGTGGGCGCCAGCGTGGCGTCCGCATAGCCCGCGGGCGGCAGCCCCCCGCCCGTGGTGTCCACCACGATGTCGCCCTCTCGGTCCAGGGGCAGCGTCCCGTCCTCGATGCGGAGCTGGCGCAACCGCGGCGCCGGCAGCGGCTTGAGCCCCTTGGCGGCCTCGCGCCGGTCGTCCTCGATGCGCGGGGCGGCCAGGGCGCGGTCCACACGCGCGGACGGCGCCTCGTGGGGGTCCTCCCACTCCCGCGCCGGCCCCGGATCGTCCTCGTCGGGGTCGGTGTCCACGGGCGGGCTGTCCGTCCCCGCCCGGTAGACGATCTTTCCGTCCTGGTCCACGAGGTTGCCGTACTCGTCCAGGCGCGCGTACTGCAACGGTCGCTTGTGCTTGCGCGCCGCGGGCGGGGCCATGCGCCCCCCCTTGCCCAAGCGGATGGGAGGCTCCCCGTGGCGATCCATGGCAGGGGCGCGGGGGGCGCGCGCCAGCTTGACCACCGGCAGCGGCGGCGGGGCCCCGGGGTCGGGCACCCGCACCGCCGGCGGGGCGCCCGGCCGATAGGGGTCCACCGCAGCCGGGGCCACCCCGCCCGCGGCCGCCCCCCGGCGCTTCGCCAGCCGCTCCTGGGCCTCCAGCTCGGCGAACCGCAGCTTGAGCGCTTCGAGCTGCCGGTCCACGAGCTCCTTGTCCCGGCTGGGGCACCCGGCGACGCCCGCCAGCACGACCGCCGTCACGAGCCCCCACGCGATCCTCTTGATCCCCATCCGTCTACCCGCCCCGACTCGCACGAGAAACGCAACGTTCGGATGCTAGAGGCGCCCCCAGATCTGGTCAAAAAACAAGCGTTTCCCCAGCCGGCCCAGGCGGCGTGCGCGCCCCCTCCAGGGGACCAGCCGCCCCCAGAGCCCGTCGCCCAGGCGGCGAGGAAGGCGCCCCAGCAGGGCCTGGGGCTCCAGCCGCCCGTCGGGGCGCGGGCGGGCGTCCCCCTGCACCCACACCTGCCCCCGGGCGCGCCGCACGACCCGATGCAGCACGAGGTCCGTCCCGCGCAGGTAGAGCACGACGTCCCCCACGCGCAGCGCCTCCCAGGACGCCGCCCACACGACGACCTCTTGGCCGTCTCGCAGCGCGGGCCACATGCTCCCGCCGCGCACCCGAACCCGCAGGGGGCGGCCCCTGGCGAGCTGCTCCCGGGCCAGCTCCAGAGCCAGGCCGAGCTCCGCGGTGGAAGCCGACGCATGGCGCCCCCCCTGGCCTCTCCGGGCGCGACGCGAGCTCACTCCGCAGGCCCCTCGCCCAGCGCGGAGGACAGGAGCCGGGTCGCCGCGACGCGGCCCTGAGCCACCGTGCACAGCGTGGGCGTGGAGCGGAGGGGATCCCCGTGCTCCAACCACGCCTGCCCGGGGCAGTGCTCGCAGTCACGCCGCAGGGAACAGCCCACGCAGTCGCCGCGCTGCTCGCGACGGTACGAGCGCACGCGCGCGAGCCCGGGAGAACCCGCCCAGATGTCCTGCAAGCGCTCGCGCTTGAGGTCCCCCACGGGCATGGGCCACGACACGCAGGGCGTCACGAGCCCCGTGGCGGTGACGTAGAGGCTCAGGTGCCCGGCGGCGCAGAGGGTCTCCTGCCCCCAGCCATCGTCCCGTCCCCCCGCGGACGCCGGGGCCGGGGCCGGCTCCCCGGCGGGCTCCACCGCGCAGGCGTCCCCCTGTGCGCGCCGAGCGTCGAAGGCGAACACCCGCGCCAGCTCGGCCGCCGTGAGCCCGTGGTCGTCCGCGGGCGCCGTGGCGCCGCCGTGGGTGGGCGTGAGGCGCCCGTCCAAGCTCAAGGTCACGCCCAGCGCGTCACAGTCGGCGGCGAGCCCCTCCACGTCCGCGGCGTTCTCGCGCATGACCGAGCAGGCGACGACGACCAGGGCCCCCGCCTCGACGAGGGCCTCGATCCCCGCCCGCGTGGCGGCGTGGCTCCCGGGGCGGCGCGTGATGGCGTCATGGGTCTCGGCGCGGTGGGAGTAGTAGCTCACGGCGACGGTCGCCACGCCCAGCTCCACGAGCGCCCGGGCCAGCGCGGGGTCTACGTGCCCCCCATGCGTCTTGAGGTGCACGAACAGCCCCTGGCGACGCGCGTGGGCGATGAGCTCCAGGAGGTCCCGCCGCAGGGTCACCTCCCCCCCCGAGAGCTGCACGGCGAAGACCTCCATCTCCCCGGCCTGGGAGATGACGTCCTTCCAGAAGCTCGTGGGGAGTTGGCGCTCCGCGCCGCGCTCGTCCAGGTAGCAGTGCTGACAGTCCAGGTCGCACGCGGTGAGGAGGTCCAGGTGGAGCTGGTAGAGGCGCCCGTCCCGCGCGTAGGCCCGCCGGAGCTCGTTGAATCGCCCGGCGAGCATCAGCCCCTCCCCGCCGCGGGGCCGCGGCGAAGCACGGCGTCCACGTCGTGGTGGAGGGAAGACGCCAGGCGCTGGACGGGGACGGCTCCCACGAGCGCCTCGATGACGCCGAGCGTCCGGTCCACGACGGGGCCCTGGTCGACGAAGCACATCACGCGCGCCGTGAGGTCGCGGAACGCGGGGCCCCGGGGGACGGCCTCCAGCGAGACGCGCTCGGCCCCCGGCGCCAAGAGGACGAGCCGCCCCAGCGGTGCGGGGCGTCCGTCGCGGGGGAGGCCCTCCTTGCCCGCGAAGGGGGTCCCCGCCACGACCCACGCGCCCCCCTCCGGCCACACCGCGACCGTGTCGTCCGCGAGGGCGCGCCACCCGGGGAGCCGCCGCGTCATCGTCGTCTTCCCATCCCCCGAGGCCCCCACGAAGACCGTGGCCGCGCCGTCTTGGGGCGGCACCATGGCGCAGCCGTGCAGGAGCGCGCCGCCGCGCAGGGGGAGCGCCGAGGCGGCGGCCACGCGCGCCAGCAGGACGCCAGCGCGGGTCCAGAGGACCGGGTCCGTGGCCCGGGAAGACACGCGCGCCGTGGCCTCCGGGCCCGGGGCCTCGAGTGCGGAGGCCGGGGGCGCGTCGAAGCCTCGCAGGTGCGCCGTCCACAGCTCACAACGGTCCTCGTAGTGGTCCGCGCCGCGCCACCGGAAGCGCGCCAGCCGCCGCTCGGCCCACGGGGCCGGCTGTGCGTCCCGGCGCAGCGTCACGCGCACGACCAGAGGGGAACCCGCAGCGGAGGGGCCGGACGTGAAGCCTCGGAGCAGCCCGGCGAGGCCTGCTGGGCGCCCCTCGTCTCCCAACGGCTCCGTGTGCACGACCACGCGCACGGGCCCCACGTCCAGGCGCGAGCCCCCCTGGGGCGAGCGCAGCGTTGTGGGCTCGGGGCCCACCTTGGGCTCCTCGGCACCTGCTTCCCGACGGCTCACGTGAGGGCCTCTCTCCTCTCCCCTGGGGCGCTCCACGGCGGCCCCCGGGGCGCGCCGTCCGTCCGTGAGCCGGGCGCCGTGCCCCTCGACGCGTCGCGCGAGGGGCTGGCACGCCATCCGTGCGCGTTGTGCGGTGCCATCCGCAAACGCTCGGCGCGCGCCCCGCCGCGCATCTCTCACGCGCCGAGGTGTTCGCTCAGGTGGCGGGATCGGTGCAACCCTCGAAGACACTCAGGTTGTTGCCGATCGTGGAAGACAGCAGGACGTTCTCGAAGGCGGGCCCGCTCACGAGCCGCGGCGGCTCGTAGGGGGCACGCCGCCCGGCCTCGTCGCTCCGCGGGCCTCGGTCTGCGCCGGGCTGTGACGTTTGGGGATCGGTTCGCTCGCTCATAGGACAAGACCTCGTGGGCCAGGTGGGCGCGCCACGGTGAGCGCGTCGCGACGATAGCGGGGCGCGCAGTGGAAGGGAAGAGAGGCACCGTGCGACCCGCGCACGGACGGCGCAGCCCGCCGGGGCCGCGCCGGGCGAGAGGCCGCGTCGAGCCCCTGCCTTCAGTGGTTGCCTCGCGCCTAGTGCATGATCACGACCTCACCGCTCAGCGTCCCGAACACGGCGTCGCCGGCCAGGTCGCCGTCGAGGTCTCCCGTCCCCACCCACAGGTTGAGCCCGGCGCCGGGCGACGTGAGGCTCAGGTCCGCGTAGGGGAAGAGCCCCAGCTCGATGGAGCCGTCGCTCAGAGCGTGGTCGAGGTGGACGAGCGCCCCGGCATTCTTGTCCACCGTGACCAGGGCGGGGGCCGGCGCCCCCTGCCACTGCCAGTCGCTCCAGGCGTCGAGCACGGCCACCGACTTACGGCTAAAGGATGCCAGCTCGGCGTTGAAGGTCCAGCCGTTGACGCCGAACCAGGCATCCCCCACGGCGCTCCCCTGGGCGTTCACCTGGACGATGCCCGCCCCGCCCTTGGTGGCGATGGTCGCGCCGTCGAAGACGAAGACCGAGCGCCCGTCCCCCCCCTCGGCGAGCGAGCGCGTGGGGACCGTGACGATGGGGTCGGGTACGCCGTCTCCGCTGACGTCGTGACCACCCAGCAGGAAGTTGGGGTAGCCCACGGTCCCGCCCGGCTGATCCTGGATGAGCCGCACCACGACGTCATCCTCGCCCGTGCCGTCCGCCAGGGCCGGATCCACGTGCACGGTGGTCGCCAGGGGCCCGTCGATGGCCCGCCCCGGCAGGAGCAGGGCCTGGAACTCGAAGGGCCCGGGGTTGTCGGTGTGGCTCACGAGCAGGTCGCCGCCCGCGGTCAAGATGGGCCCGGCGCCCGCACACAGATAACCGAACCCGTTGGCCTGGGTGTCCGCCGCGGTCACGGTGAGGATGGGCTCCGTGCCCGCCAGGTTGTCCAGGTCGATGACCGTCTGGGTGGCCGGCGTCCACGTCTCGTCGCCCGCGAGGACCTGCAGGACGCCGATCCCCGGCTCGCCCACCGCGAAGGCGTCGATGGGGTGACCGGCCGCCGACGTCGCGCCGGTGAAGCCCGGGAGCCCGCAGAAGGAGAAGTAGTTGCCCGACGCGGCGGGCTCGGCGCCGCGCACGACGACGTTGGGCGCGCTGAGCTCCAACCCGGCGGGACGACCGAGGTACACGGCGACGAAGCCCTTGGTGCCGCCGTTGACGTTGCCAGACAGGCCGAAGTCCGCGTAGCCATCGCCGTTCACGTCGCCGAGCGCGGCCACGCCACTGGCGAGCTTCGTGGCGTCCGCGATAACGTTCGCCGCCCCCTGGACGCAGGTGTAGCGCAAGCCGCCCCCCAGGGTCGGCAGGTCGCAGCCGTCGCCGACCACGTCGTTCCCGTCGTCGCAAGCCTGCTCCATGGTCAGCGTGGCGGGCAGCGCCGAGGGGCCGTACACGAGGCAGGCCGCATCGGGGAGGAAGCTCCCCATGACAAAATCGTCGCGCCCGTCGCCGTCCACGTCCCCCACGGTCGTGCCGTCCACGGTGAGGTAGTTGGCGAACCCGCTGCCGTTGAGCACGTCGGCCTTGAAGGCATCGCTGAGGACGATCTCGCTCATGGTCACGCTGAGCCCGCTCACCGACACGGACGACGAGGCCCCCAGCGAGGAGACGTTGCCCACCTCGTCCACGGCGCGCATGGCGAAGTAGTAGGGGCCACCGTCCGGGTCGGTCACGAACCGGCAAGCGCTCGCGGGCGACCGCGGGTCGGGGCCCTCAATGGCGAAGGTCTGCGACTGCCCCGCGGGGGCCGGCGCTGGCGCCGGCGCGGTGTGGGCCAGCTCGCTCACCGGGCAGGCTCCATCCCAGGTGAGGGCCGTGATGGGCGAGCGCGCGAAGCGCACGTCGTAGTGGTCCGCCGTGCCCATGGTGGCGTCGTCCCCCACCGCCTGCCAGCTCAGGGTGACCGAGGGCCGACGGGGATCGAAGCCCTGCACCGTGAGGCTCACCGGGCCCGGGGGCTCCAGGTCGGCCGCCGCTCGGAAGCTCGTGCTCGCCGTGTTCCCGGCCTCGTCCTGGGCGGTGATCGTGATGAGGCTCGTCTCGTGGTTGGGGAGCGCCACACCGCGAAGCTCGAAGTCGAGCTGCCCAGCGGCCGGACTCGCCGAGGTCACCACGGGCGTCAGCGTGTCCGTCGCGCCCGAGGACTCCACCGTGCGCGTCACCGAGACGATGGCTCCGCCGGCCGCGTTCGTGTCGGACAGGGTGGCCGCCGCGTGGACCTCCAGGACGTTCGCCGTGAGCGGGTCCTGGTCCTGGGCCACGCCGTATAGGTTGAGGTCGGTGGGGGCCCCGGGCTCGGCCGGGGTCGTGAAGCCATCCACGTCCTTGGAGACGAGGGCGAAGCTCGGCGCCACGAGGTCTACGTCACGCCCCTCCACCGGGGTCGTCCCCACCTCGGTGGCGCCAAGGAGGACCTTGGCCTGGAGGTCCAGGTGCTGCCCATCGACCACGGGGACCTGGAAGGTGGCCTCCGTGCCGGCCTGGACGCTCTGGGCGCCCAGGGTGGTGGCCCCGTCGTAGAGCAAGATGGTCACGAGCGAGCCGCACGCGCCGCCGGTCACCACGCCCACGCCCACGTCACAGGAGGTGGCCGGGAGGCACGAGGCGAGGTTGAACCACTGGGCCGGCAGGTCCACGAAGCTCACGACGCAGTTGGAGATCTGCACGTGCAGGTGCAGCGTGGACGTCGCCTCGTTGCCCGCCGCGTCCATCACGGTCAGGGTGAACACGAAGTAGTTGTCGGCGCCCGTGATGGTGGGCGTCACGACCGAGGTCGTGGCCGCTGGGCCGCCGCTCACCGTGCCGCTGTCCGCGGCCTCGGGCTGTCCACAGCCGGCGTAGCTCGCGTCGGGACAAACCGCCACGGACAACACCCACTGCGCATCCGAGACGGCGTCGCCCGCGTCGAAGCCCAGCGCCACCTGGAAGCCTCCCTGCGCGGGATCGGCGTCGGTGTCCACCGTGGCCATATCGGCGGG
This sequence comes from uncultured Myxococcales bacterium, assembly GCA_964478315.1. GTDB lineage: Bacteria > Myxococcota_A > UBA9042 > PHBI01 > JAAZYN01 > CAYZID01. The sequence goes on from CAYZID010000035.1 coordinate 19,106, forward strand.
GCTCGTAAACGACGCCACGGGCGGCGCCGTGTCCGTGGTCACCACGGCGGGGACCGTAGCCGCGCTGGCCGGGTTCCCGGCCGCGTCCGTCGCCTCCACCGTGAGGGTGTGCGGCCCGGGCCCAGACAAGGCCCCTGCGAAGACCACGGGCCCGTCCGACGCGGCCTGCGTGTCCACGTCCGCGCCCGCATCCTTGAGCGTCACGGTGGCGGACTGCTCACCGAGCTCCAACCCCAGGTCCACGATGACGTCCTTGGACTCCGCGTCGCCCACCCACGCGTCTGTCGGGTAGGTGAAAGCCAAGGTCGGCGCCACGATGTCCACGAGCGGCGTGTAGGTGAGGGCCGACGCCGCCCCCGCGCTCTCGTTGCCCACCTCGTCGCGGACGATGGCGTACAGAGAGTTGCCACCTTGGGCCAGGGTCAGGTCCACCTGGCCCACCCCGTCGGTGAGGGGGATGGTCGCCCGCGGGGACTGCTCCGAGCCCACGTAGACGTCCGCCGTCAGGGCGTCCGAGGACGCCTGGATCTCGAACGAGAAGGTCCCGGCGGGGGCCGGCGGCCCGAGCTGCTCGGCGATGTTCAAGACGAACTGCGGCGGCAGCGTGTCCGAGAGGCTCGTGATGGAGGTGACGCTCGGGACCTCCACGTCCACGAGCACCGGCCGCACCCGGGCCTCGGCCTGAAGCTCGTCGAGGCTGCTGATCCAAGGGTCGCTCGCCGTGGGCTTGAGCTCCGCCACCAGGCGCTGGTAGCCCGCTGGGAGCTTACCCTGGAGCGAGATGGACTGGAGGCCATCCGCGGCGTCCGCCACGGCGACCTGATAGAACGGCGCCCCGTCGTTGGTGGCGCACACCACCCCACTGCCGGCGAGGCTCGGAGCGTCGCTGCACACCCGCAGGTTGCCCGTGGCGGGCAAGAAGCCCTTGTTCGTGACCCAGATCGTCCCGCCCGAGCTCTCGAACGCCGCGTCCCACCGGAACCAACAGGCGCCGGCGTGGGCCAACGCGCTCGCGTCGCACGCCGCGGGGTCATCGCCCGGGTACGGGGGCGGGGTCACCAGCCGAACGCTGGGCTGGTCCACCGCGACCACGAGCGTCTTCACCAGGGTCGCGGGGTTCCCCGCCGCGTCGGTCACCGTGGCCGTCATCGTCACGTCCCCGTCGGCGAAGTCGAGCTGGCCAAAGGACACCTGGCCCTCGGCCCCGTCGCTCACGCCGTTGGCGACCGTCGCCTGGTACTCGGCGGACTCACCGCCGACCACGGACACCGTCAGAGTCACGACCTGACCCGCTTCCAGCCCACCGTAGACGATCTCGACGGTGTGCTGGAGCCCCGGCGCCAGCGCCTGGTCGTCCACGAAGGTGAGGTAGTCCTTGGCGGGGCTCTCGAAGCGCGGCAGCACGGGCGCCACGCGGTCCACCGTCACGGTGACGGCGTCCCCGGAGACCTCCTGCCCAGCGAGGTCGGTCACGCTGGGGACCAGCGCACAGCTCCCACCGTGGGCCAAGACGACGTCGTCCCAGGTCGCCGCGCCCGCCGCGACCGTCGCCTCGTACTCCGCGGCACCCGCCCCGCAATCCACGCTCAGGACGGCCTGGGATCCGTCCTCGGCGTCCGTGAGCGTGGCCTGAATCGGCAGCGTGCAGTCCACCGCCGTCCCCGCGCAAGCGGCCGACGCCAAGTTGAACACCTGGCCGTCCGCGATCCCCTGGAGCGCGATGGTCGGCGTCGTCGTCTTGCGCGTCACGGTGCGCACGGCGCTGGCCCCCACGCCCCCCACGTCGGCCTGGGCCTGGAGCGCGTTGTCGCCCTCGACCAAGGGCACGGCGTCGAAGGTGTAGGTTCCGTCGCCGTTGTCCACCGGCGTGAGCCCGGTGTCGGCCCCGTTGTTCCACAGGGTCACTGTCTCACCGGCCATGGGCAGCCCCGTCTGGGCATGGTGGACGCTCACCGTGACCGCCAAGGTCTCGGCCACGGTGGTCAGATTCGCCGCCGGATCGGTGATGGCGACGATGGGCGCGTTCAGGTCCACGTTCAGGTTGACCTGGTAAGGCATGGCCTCGTTGCCCGCGGCGTCGTGGCCCGTGGCCGTGAGCGGGTTGTTGGGGCCAGGCTGCAAGGTCACGCCCGACCAGGACGCCTCGAAGGTGCCCGGAGCGGGCTGCTCGCAACCCAGGTCCTCGCCGGCCACGGTGAGGCAGATCTCCGCGCCATCGGGGCTCGACTCGTTGTTCATGCGGAAGACCAGGGTCGTCTGGAACCCCGGAGTGGCGGGGTCCTCGTCCTCCGCGCCGGTGAGGTAAGTCCCCGCTGGGGTCACCTGGACCAACAGCGGCGGTACGGTGTCGAAGCTCACCTCGGCCTGCGCGCCGGTCCCGAGGTCGGCCGTGAGGTTCCCCCAGGCGTCCGTACCCTCCACCGTGAGGGTGTAGGCGCCATCCGCGAAGGCCCCGCCAGCGTTCAGGGCCACGACCTCATCGAAGACCCCGTCGACGACCGGGCCCACGGTCGCGCTGGCCACGGGGACGCCCCCCGAGGCCACGAGGGAGACGTCCAGCAGCACCCCATCGAGCCCCGTGGCGCTCCCGCTCACCGGCACGGCGCCCTTGTCGTTGAGGAGGGCGCCATCCACGGGCGCCGTGAGCGTCACCGTGGGCCCCGGGATGGCCACGGTGAGGCCGATGGGCGAGGTCACCGCCGGGTTGGGCCCGTCATAGCTGGCGCGGCAGGCGATCTCGTTCCCCAGCGCGGCCACGTCCAGGACCACCGGCACCGTCCACACCCCGCTGTCCGGGCCCGGCACGGTCACCGGCACGGTCCCCACGGGGAAGTAGGTGATGTCGCCGTCGTTCGCGCCGCACGCGACGGTGAGGGTCGTGTCGGGCCACGGCTCGCCCAGCGCCACATCGAAGGAGGTCTCGTACGCGGCCGTAAGCGGATCCTGGTCGTCCTTCGCCAGGAGGGTGGCCCCGCCGTTCGGCGACACGATGCTGAGCCCGGGGTCCGCGGCATAGACGTCCACCGTCGCCTCCGCCGAACCCTCGTTGCCGCACGCGTCGGCCGCGCTCACCGCGAGCGCCACCGGGCCGCTCTGGGTGAAGGTCACGTCCGAGAACGCGAAAGCGCCCGCCGACACGGTGGCCGTGCCCGCGAGGACCCCGTCCAGGGACAGGGTCACCTCGGCCCCGTCGTCCACACCCTCGATGGTCCCGGCGACGTCATACTGGATGCCATCGAGCGCCGGGTCCTGGTCGTCCGCCAACACCAGCGAGAGCTTCGCGGCGCCCAGGTCCGCGAAAGAGAGCGTCGGGGGGACGTCGTCGACGGTGTAGTCGGCCTCCAGCACGCCGTCGAGCGCGCTGTCGTAGTCGCTCTTCACCGTGGCCCGCACGTGCGCCGGCCCCTCGCTCACGCCCGCGGCGTCCGCGAGGTCGAAGACGAGCGCGGCCTCCCCGCCATCGAGGGCGGCCGCAGCCGTGAGCTCCTGGCCACCAAAGGTCACGACGATCTCGGCGTTGGAGCAGCCCTCGGGCGTGGCGGTGCTGACGGTGAACGCGAGCTGCAGCCCGGGGGTCTCCGGGTCGGCGTCCGCGCCCAGGCAGCCGTCCGTGTTCAACGGGCTCAACCCGACCTCGCAGGCGCCCGTGAGGACCACGACCTGCTTGTCGGCCTGGGCGCTCTCCCCTTGGGTGTTCGTGACCGACACGCGCACGGTGTAGCCAGCGCCCGAGGCCGGGAAGGTCACGCTCGCGAAGGTCGCCGAGCCGCTCACCCCGTCCACGCTCGCTATGGGCTGCTGGCCGGCCCCGGTGCCGTCCACGGTCAGGGTCACGAGCCGCCCGGTGGAGACGTTCGTGGTCTCCACGACGACGTTCGCCTGGACGCCGGGCGCCTCGGGGTCGAGGTCATCCTCGGGGCGCAGGGTCGCGGTGGCCTCTCCCTGGCCCAGCGGAACGGCGTCCCCCTGGGCGCCCACCATCCAGAACGAGATCTCGGGCGCCGGCGCGGGCGTGTCCGGCTCCACATCGCCGGGCGTGTCGGGCGCATCCGGCCCCACGTCCGCCCCGTCCACGAAGACGTCCGTGGGGATGTCCTGGTCGTTCCCGTCCACGCCGATGTCCGTCCCCAAATCAGGCAACGGCGGCGTGTCGCCGGGGCAGGCGGCGAGGGTAAGGACCAAGGCCCAAGGGAGCATGTAGCGTAGGTTCTTCATGACGCTGCCTAGCTTCGAGAGGAACGGACGAAAACTTTAGGCCCGCGTGCGGGGCGCTCCAGACTCGACACCCCGGGTGACCGGGCGCACGCGCGACCCATCACCGCCGAGCGCACTCACCGGGCACCCGAACGCACCCGGCCTTGGGCAGAACCCTAGGGAACAAACCGGGCGCGAGTCAATCCGAGGGGCCACGCCCAGAGCGCACGTGCGGACCGCCGTCACGCCGGACGACGAGCCCGGCGCGGGCGAGGGCTTCCAGGAACCGCACCGCGTCGGTCGCGGCTCGCGCCGGCGCGACGTGGAACCGAGCGGCCAGGGACGCGGCGGCGGCCTCGGCGTCGAGCCCGTGCGCCCCGGCCCCCTCCAGCGCCTCCCAGACCGTCATGGCCGTGGGGTTGTCCAAGGTGTGAATGCGCCCATCGGGCGTCATCACGTGGACCTGGCCCCCGACGCGCCGAACGGGGAGGTCGGCGCGCACCAGGTAACGCGCGGCCCCTGTCGGCTCGCTGAGGACACCCGCTCGATGAGGGCCTGAGTCGCCGTTGGAAGACATGGAACCTCGTGGGCTGCGCCGGTTGATCCCGCGACGGCACTCATTCTAAGGTGAACGCGCCTGGGGGCAAGCGATGAGCCACGGGCTACACGGGCCGGGTGCCAGGGTCGGGAGGCGACGGTGGGGACGATGGGGACGCAGCGACGGACGTGGGGGGCGGCGGGGGCGCGGCGGACACGGCCGCGTGGGACATGGGCGGAGCTCCAGGCGGCGGGCCTCGGGGTGCTGCTGGCCGCGGGGCTGGGGCTGGGGTCGGAGTTGGCCGCGTGCTCGAACCCGCCGGCCTCGGGGCCCGAGCTGCCCGACGTGCCCCTGGTGGACACCCCTTCGACGGACGCCGACGCGGCGGACACGGTGGAGCCCGACGCCGAGTCGGACGCCGACGTGGGCGCGGACGTCATCGACGGTGGGGGAGACGCGGCGCCGGACATCGAGCCGGACGTCCCGCCGCAGTGCGAGACCGACGACGAGTGCGCGGGGGTCATCGAGCCCACGCTGTGTGAGAACGTCGTGTGCAGCAAGGGCCAGTGCGTGGCCCAAACCATCCCCCTGTGCTGCGAGGAGGTGGGCGACTGCCCGGAGGAGATGCGCCAAGCGCTGGATGTCTGCGAGGAGCTCCAGTGTGTGGCCAACAAGTGCACGATCTCCCAGCCCCAAGGCTGCTGTGTCACGGACGAGGACTGCCCCACCGACGCGCTGAACTGCTGCGAGGTCGCCCAGTGCGATGAGGCTTCGCACACCTGCCAGGTGACGGCCGCCAGCGAGTGCTGCGAGACCAGCGCCGACTGTGACGACGGCAACGCCTCGACGACCGACGTGTGCCAAGAGACCTGCACCCCCAACGGGTGCTTGCACAAGGCCCCCCTGTGCGACAGTGACCAGGTCTTCGCCTCCAAGAACTTCGACGACGGCACGCTCCAGCTCATGTCCGTCCTCGACGCCAACGCTGGCGACAACATCACGTGGCACACGACGTCCACGACGAGCGTGAGCCCCCCCAACTCCCTCCACCTGGGCGACGCGGCCTGCGGGACCTACTACAACGGTCCCATGACGGCGTGCTTCCCCGACGCCCCCCTCATGAACGACGCCACGGCCCTGGACGTGCGGCTGTCCCTGCCGGAGGTGACCCTCCAGGCTGGCGCCGGCGCGTTCCTGGGGTTCTGGGTCCGCATGAGCGCCGAGCCGGGCTACCCGGGCGGCGGCGACCTCCCGCCCATCGACATCGACTACCTCCAGGTCACCGTGGATGACGGCAGCGGCCCCGAGGTGGTCTGGGTGAGCACCAAGGCCCTGGGCATCGAGAACACCACGAACGGCGCCTGGGTCTACCAGACGGTGGGGCTGAGCAAGTACCAGGGGACGGTGAAGATCCAGTTCCAGTTCTTCGCGGACCCGACCGGGAACTACGCGCCAGCCGGCGAAGCGCCGTACGAGGGGGTCTACCTGGACGACATCGTCGTCAAGACGACGTGCGCTTCCGCTTTCTGCGACGACGCGACGGCGGCCTGCCCCAGCGACGGAAACGGCTGCACGGCCGACTCATGCACGCTGTACGCCAACGAGCCTGGGGGGGTCTGCGCCTATCAGCGCGCGGTCTTGGGCGAGAGCTGCCAGGGCTGCGGCCAGGACGCGGACTGCGGGAGCGACGCCTGCCACACCTACGCCTGCGTGGACAACGCCTGCCAGGTGGACCTCAAGCCCGAGTGCTGCGTGCCCTCGTCGGTCTTCCCCGAGGTGACGGCGGGGCCGGACACCTCCAGCGAAGGGTTCGAGGGCGGGTCGCTCGTGGGGTGGGCCCAGGACGACCCCTATCCCAACGACAACGTCGGCTGGCAGGTCGCGGCGGTGGACAGCCACAGCGGAGGCTGGTCGCTCTACTTCGGCGACCCCCTCACGGGCACCTACGAGGCGAGCCCGCCCAACCCCGCCCAGGGCACCATCTGGACCCCCGCGTTCATCGTCGGCGAGGCGGACTTCCGCACGCCGGTGGCGAGCTTCTGGCTCAAGCTGAGCACCGAGTGGGACGGCGCCGTGGGCCCCATCGACCCCACCGAGCCCTACGACCACCTGCGCGTGTACGTGCAGGAGGGCGTCAACGACGAGCCGGTGGAGGTCTGGGACTCCCTGGAGGCGATCGCCGGGTCGACCAACGGCGAGTGGGTGCAGGTGGGCATCGACCTCACCCCCTTCGCCGGGACCACGGCCAAGCTCGGCTTCGCCTTCGACAGCGGCGACCCGCCGAACATGGGCGCCGCGAACGCCTTCGAGGGGGCGCTCATCGACGACCTCACGGTGGGCAACGTCTGCGGTAACGCGCCCTGTCTGGGGAGCGCGGACTGCGACGACGGCGACGCCTGCACGGTGGACTCCTGCGAGCAGGGCGTGTGCCAGAACGTCATGCCGGACCCCTTGTGCTGTGACGAGCCCAGCGACTGCGACGACGGCAACGCCTGCACGACGGACACGTGCGATGGGGGTACCTGCTCGTTCGCCTACGACGAGGCGGCGCTCCCCACGTGCTGCTCGGAGGGGCCGTGGCTCGGCGCCTTCACGGAGGGCTTCGAGAACGGGCTCGGGGGCTTCACGGTGGAGTCCGACACGCCGCCCGTGGTCTGGGCCGTGACGGACGCAGACGCCTACGAAGGGACGCACTCGGCGCGCTTCGCGGACCCGGTGGCGGGCAACTTCCAGATCCCCAACCAGACCACCTCGGGCCGCCTCATCAGCCCACCGGTGACCGTCCCCGCCTACGGCTTCGGTCACTCGTTCGCGCGCTTCGCCTTGAAGATGGCCACGGAGTGGGACACCAGCGACGACGCGTTCGTCTCCCTGTTCGAGCACATCGATCAGCTCCAGGTCCGCGTCCTGGTGGCCGGCTTCGAGGAGGCGACGGTCCCCTGGACGTCGAGCTTCACGCACAACAGCACCTTCGGGGATTGGATCGAGACGCGCGTGGACCTCACGGACTGGGCGGGTCAGACGATCCAGCTCAGCTTCGCCTTCGACAGCGGGGACCCCGGGAACAACAACTTCCCGGGGATCTTCATCGACGACGTGGGCTTCGGCACGACGTGCCTCGACGACAGCCAGATCCAGTGCGTCGACGGCGGGGACTGCCCGGTCGCCGGGAGCTGCAAGCTGCTGGGCTGCGACGCCAGCTTCCAGTGCACGATGACCCAGCAGCCCACGCCGTCCTGCTGCGTGCCGGCGAACGTCCCGGAGCTGGGCGATGACTTCGAGGGCGGCCCCGGCGGCTGGACCTTCGAGAGCTGTGAGGTGAGCGCCGCGCCCGCGGACCCGGACAGCGTGTGGCAGATCACGGACCTCAACGGCGCCGCCGGGATCTTGCCCAAGAACGGGAGCAAGGTGCTCTACTTCGGCAACGGGCTCGACTACGGCGGCGCCCAGGGCGAGGGCTCCTGCGGGCTCGCCACGGGCCCGGAGATCGAGCTGGAGGCGGGCTACCCGTGGACGCTCAAGATGTGGCTCTTCCAGGACATCGAGGCCCAGCCCTCGTGCGACCCCGCGGCCGCCGCCTGGGCCGACAAGTTCCAGATCGAGCTCGTCGACCTCGACACGGGCGCCGCCACGACGATCTTCGACAAGTCCGACAACGAGTGCTCCGCCTACGGCTCCTGGGTGCCGCTGTCCGTGGACCTCAGCCCCTGGGCGGGCAAGTCCGTCCAGCTCCGCCTGTCCTTCACCACCTGGGACCAGATCGGCAACGACGGCAAGGGCATCGCGGTGGACGACATCCAGTTCGAGCGAGGCTGCCCGTAGGGGCCGCCCGCGCAGACGGCCGCCCCCTCGCGGGCTTGGCGCGCGCGTGGGCTTGGCGCGCCGGGAGCGCGCTCGCCCTCGCCCTGGCGAGCGGGCTGGCGTGCGCCCCATCCCCGCAGCCCTCCCCCACCGCGACCTCCGACCGAGGCCCCGACCAGGACCCTGGTGAGGTAACTGAGCCACCGGCGGATGCCCTGGGGCCTGGGGAACGAGACGCCCCCGCGGCCGACCTGCCGGGCGACACCGACGGCCCCCGAGACGCGGCCCAGGGTCACGGTGCACCCGACGAGCACTCGGGCGACGCGCCCATGCCGGACGCGACGCCCGGCGACGCGCCGGGCGACCTGGATGGCGTCCTCCTGGACGGAGACCCGTGGGACGCGGTGCCCCCGTCTGACACGTCCGACGCGTCCGCTGACGCCGGGGAGTGCCCGCCGGGGGCCCCATGCGACCTCCCCTACTACCCGGGCTTTTGCTACACGGGCGTGTGCGATGAGGACGGCTCGTGCCAGCAGCAGAAGGTCCCCGGCTGCTGCCTGGACGACGGCGACTGCGCGGCCCCTGGCGCCGCGGGCATGGGCCCCCTGGGCCCCTGTGACGCGGCGCGCTGCGTGGCATACGAGTGTCAAGTGCTCCCCGTGCCGGGCTGCTGCGCTGGCGCGGCGGACGGAGCGGCGGCCTGCGACGACGGCGTCGCCTGCACCCAGGACATCTGCGACGCCACCGCCGGGCGCTGCGCGTGGTGCCCGGCTGGCTGCGCGTGCGGGACGGGGGGCGAGATCGTCTGGTCCGCCAGCTTCTCCGAGGCCAACCTGGGGGCCCTGGGCTTCACCTTCGTGGACTACCAGCCGAACGACAGCGTGGGGTGGCAGGTGGACCAGGCGCGCTGGCGCAGTCCGCCCTCGTCCCTCTACCTGGGAGATCCCACCTGCCGCACCTATGACACGGGCGCCCTGGACGCCGACTGCCAGCCGCTCGGCGGCGCCGCACCCGTGCGCGCGGCGCTCTACACACCCCTGTTCACGCTCCCCGCGGACGGCGCCGGTCAGGTGGCCGTCCTGTGGGTCTGGGCCGACGTGGAGCCCCTCACGGGCCCGGGCGCGACGCCCTCTGCCGAGCCCGACACCCTGCGCGTGTTCGTGGAGGACGCCACGAGCGGGGGCCTGAGCTGGGAGCGGGCGTCCACGCTCGACGTGGGCAAGTCCACGGCGGGGCGGTGGGCGCCCCTCGTCGTGGACCTGTCGCCGTGGCGCGGCGGCGCCGTGCGCCTGCGGCTGGAGTTCGACACGCTCGACGGCCTCGCGAACCACCATGAGGGGGTCTACCTGGACGACCTCGCCGTGTGGGACCGCTGCGCGGCGGGCTGCTGCACGGACGACGCCCAGTGCGCGGCCGTGGGCGGCGACGACCCCTGCACGGTCGGCCGCTGCGTGGGCGCCTCGGGAGACACGCCGGGCGTCTGCGTGACGGCGCCGCTATTGCCCGAGGGCGCGTGCGTGCCCTGCGCTCCCGGCGACGCGTGTGACGACGGGGACGCCTGCACCACCGACGCCTGCTCCCCGGACGGGATCTGCGAGCACGCCACGTTCTGCTGCCTGGAGCGCGTGGGGCCCGCGTTCTCCTTCGACGACGGCCTCCAGGGGTGGTTCGTGGAGGACGACGCGGCAGCCGCCCCACCAGCGGGCGGCGCCCCCATGGCGAGCTGGCACGCGGTCCCCGGAGACAGCCCGGCCGGGGGCCAGGTGGCCTGGCTCGGGCGACTGGACACGGCGACCTACGACACGGGGGCACGCGTCCGGGTGGGCCTGCGCTCCCAGCCCCTCTCCCTCCCCCCGCTGGATGGCGGCCACGAGCTGGTCGTCCGCTTCTGGGTCAAGCTGGAGACCGAGTGGGACCTGGCGCCGTCCTACTTCAACCCCGGCGGCCTGGACCGCTTGTCGCTGGCGGTCGTGGCGGCGCCGGGCGCAGGGGAGCCCCCGGTCGAGATCTGGTCGTCGGACGCGCTCGGGGGCACGACCCAGGGCGCCTGGGTCCCCGTGACCGTCCCGCTCCCCGCGTGGACCCCCCAGGGGGTCGCCCTCCGCTGGTTGTTCGACACCGGAGACGCCGCCAACAACGCCTACGCCGGCCCGGCCTTGGACGAGGTGGAGGTCGTCGCACGCTGCCCATGAGGAGCGCAGGCCCCCGGCCCCACGAGCAGCTCCCGAGGGCTCACTCGGTCCGGGCCGCGAAGTCGCGCGCCACGGCCAGATGGAGCCCCACGGCCAAAGGCAGCACGCGCTCGTCCACGTCGAACCGCGGGCTGTGGTGCGGGGG
>CAYZID010000036.1:0-29767 GCA_964478315.1 uncultured Myxococcales bacterium
GGCTAGGGCGCCGTCGGGGCCCACGAGGGCGAGCCCGGCGGCGTGGTCCACGGGGGCGTACCAGAAGCGCTGGAGGGGGGGCTCGACCGGGGCGCCCAGGGCGGTGTCCACGAGGACGGGGGCGGCGAGGTCGTGGGCGGACGATGCGGGGGTGGGCCACTCGATGGCCCAGAGGCGGAGCCCCTCGCGGAGGGCGTCGGCGGGCTGCCAGCGGAGCGCGGGGCGGCCGGCGAGGGGCTCGGGGTCGGCGGGGGTGAGGAGGACGAGGGGGATCTCGCGGGGGTCGCCCGCCGGGGGTCGGACGGTGGCGGGGAGGAGGTGGCCGTCACCGAGGTCCAGGGAGACGTCCGGGCGTCGAGGAGCCAGGCCGTGGAGGCGACGACGAGGGGGGCGCGCCAGGGCTGGGCGGGGGCGCCGGGCGGGGGCTCCACGAGGGTCGCCAGGGAGTAGCGCCAGGGGCGCATGTCGGGATCTTCGCCGTCGCGGAGCGGGGCGTGGTAGCGGACGCGGAGGAAGGCGCCAGCCCAGCGCCGCACGAAGCGCTGGCGCACCTCGCCGTCGAGGAGGAGGTCGCGCGGCGCGGGCGCCGCGGCGGCCGGCGAGGCCGCGACCGGAGACGCGGCGCGCGCGTGCAAGGCGTGTGCACCGAGGAGCAAGGTGAGCAGGGCAGCCGCCGCAGCGGGGCCACGCGCTTGGGGGAGGCGAAGGGTGGTGGCACGCGTCGGGAGGAACTCTCGCATGGCCCGCATCATACCGTCCGCCCGCCTCCACGTCGCGGGCAGCGCGCAGCGGCCGTGGCCCCGAGGAGGGGCTAGAAGTAGTTCCCATCCTGAAAAGCCTCCCGTCACCGCGACGGCCGCTGCACGCACCATGCGCGTCCCCGCAACCACTTGAAGTAGCGCTGCTACTCCGGCGGGTTGCGTGAACGCACCTGGCACGCACATCGACTCGCCGTGGCTCGGTCCGCCCTTTCAGGATGGGAACTAGAAGTATGATGCAGAACCCGGACCGAGCGGGCGCGAGCGAGGGTGGTGCGGCCGTGGTCGCCCAAGCCCGAAGGACTGGCCGTAGTCAATTCGAGGGCTTGGGCGGCGGCGGACGCGCTGCGATCGCACCTGTCTGAGATCGGCCCGCGACGGGAGGGGGCTGTGAATCATGCTTCTAGGGGGGCCCAACGGCCGGGTTCGTTTGTGCAAACCGGCTTGAGCCTCCGGGGCCCCACTGCTATCGAGGGCGGGGTTCGTGCCCCACGCGCAACGATTTCGCGATTCCTCGCGGGCCCGACCCCTCGGAGGCGCCCATGCATGGCTTGATGGACTGTTGGACCAAGGACCGCGGGACGCGCACGCGCAGCGCATGGACGCGCGCCGCGTGGCCCCCCAGCCTCGGCGCGCTGGCGCTCGCGCTGGTGCTGGGGACCGGGCTCGGAGTGGGCCTGGGCGCCTGCTCCGACAGCCCAGCCTTCATGCTGGGCAGCGACGCCCGCCTGGAGTTCGATCCCACCTCCGTCGTCTTCTCTGACGTCGCCCGAGGAGAGGTCGCCTATCGCATCGTCACCGTGCGCCACGTGGGGACCAGCGGGACCATCAAGCTCTCCCCCATCAGGCTCGTGACCGACTCGCCCGACCTCAGCCTGGGCGTCATCGAGGACACCGAGCTCTCGCCGGGCGAGGAGACCCGCATCCAGATCGTCTATCGCTCGGACCACGACGAGCCGGACAGCGGAGAGCTCATCGTGGGACACAACCTCGCCGCCAGCCGCCAGACCATCATCCCCGTCTCCACGCCCGGGCAGCGCGCCAGCCTCGTGGCCTCCCCCAGCGCCATCGACTTCGGGATCGCCCAGGCCGGCACACCGCGCGCGGTGCGCGTGCGCATCCACAACGTGGGCACGGCGCCCGCCACCCTCACCGACTGGACCATGGACGAGGACGAGGACCGCGACTTCGGCCTCCAGTACGATGAGGGCCTCGTCATCCCCGCCCAGGACGCCGTCGAGATCGTCGCCACCTACCAACCCAGCGGCCGCGACCGCGACCGCGGCGTGGCCCACATCCGCACCGACCGCGACGACGTCTCCCTCACCATCCCCATGAAGGGCGAGGAGGAGACGCCGATTCTGGTCGTGGAGCCCGCCACCGTGCAGCTCGGCTGGGTGGAGCCCGGCCAAGTGAAGTCCGTGCAAGTGAAGCTCAAGAACGAGGGCAACAGCCCCCTGAAGCTGGACCGCGTCGAGTTGGCGCCCTTCGTGCCGGACCTGGTGCTCGCCAACGCACCGCCGGGGCCCGTGACCCTCCAGCCCAACGACGCCCTCCACGTGGGCATCCTCTACTCCCCCCAAGACGAGCAGCCCATGACCGGCGACCCCATCGGCCAGCTCCAGATCCTCTCCAACGACGAAGCCCAGCCCGTCTACGAGGGCTCCGACTGCGGCCTCTCCTCGTGCCGCGAGACCCTGGCCCCCGTCTTCGGCGCCGCGGGCGTCCCCAGCCTCATCGTCGTCCCCGAGTCCGTCGTGGACTTCGGCTACGTCGCCGAGGGCTTCGCGGGCATCCGCAAGGTCACGGCCCTCAACATCGGCGCCACGGCCGTCACGGTGAGCGACGCCGCCATCGAGGACGCCACCACGAGCGAGTTCGCCCTCGCCAACCCGGAGGTCCTGCCGGCGAAGCTCAACCCCGGCGAGGCCGTGGAGTTGACCCTCTCGTTCACCAACGAGAGCGGCGACAAGGGCAGCGAGTTCGCGCGCCTCACCTTCCAGTCCACCGACCCCCTCGTGCCCTCCTACGCCCTGGACGTCGTAGCCCGCCGGGCCGAGCGCCCCACGTGCGAGCCGGCCTTCGTGCCCGAGCTGCTCAGCCTGGGCGCGGCCAAAGAGGGCGAGACGCGCGAGGGGACGCTCCAGATCGTGAACTTCGGCTCGGGCAACTGCGAGTACCGCGAGTACGAGCTGAGCGGGTGCCTCAAGGTCCAGTCCGGGGTGCGCCACCGCTTCGACTGCCAGGTGCCCGGCTTCCCGTCGGCCTTCACGGTGACCTCCGCGCCCGCCTATGGGACCGTCATCGGGCCCGGTGAGGCGCTGAACTTCGACGTGCGCTTCCTCGCGCCACCGGTGGAGGACATCCAGCTCGGGCGGGACCAGCACTTCGGACGCCTGGGCGCCCTCATGCACGACCCGAACATCAACGGGTTCAAGTACGTGGCGCCGCCGGGCGGGTGGATGAAGGGCGTGAACCTCCGCGCCGAGAGCGGCATCCCCAAGGTCGTCGTGACCCCCAAGGACATCGACTTCGGCATGGTGCGTACGGACTGCCAGTCCGGGGCGGAGCTGGTCACCATCACGAACACCGGGCCGGTGGAGGCCACGGTGACGGGCGTGAACCTGGTGGGCTGTGGGAGCCAAGTGACCCTCGCGGGCCCCACGGCGCCCTTCACCCTCCCCGGGTTCACGAGCAAGTTCGTGGAGACGACCATGTCGCCCTCGGGCCCCGGCCCCGTGGACTGCCAGGTCCGCGTGACCACGGACGCCTACATCTCGAACTACGACAACGCCCACGAGGCGGACGTGCCGCTCAGCGCCCACGGCATCGACGTGGCCCACAAGACCGACGTCTTCTCCCAGGTCCCGCCGCCCAAGGTGGACGTGCTCTTCGTCATCGACGACTCCTTCTCCATGGCGGACGAACAGAAGCTCCTCGCGGAGACCATGCCCCAGCTCGTGCAGATCGCCATCGACTGGGGCCAGGACTACCACATGGCCGTGACGACCACGGACACGGTGAAGGTGCGCGGGACCTTCCAGGGCGTCCCCGCCATCGCCACCACGGAGACCGGACCCGATGACTTCTACGACAACCTCATCGTGGGCGTCACGGGCTACTGGGAGGAGCGCGGCTTGGAGGCCGCCTGGCTGGCGCTCAGCGGCGTGAACCAGATCGACTCGGGCATCGAGTGCGTGGACGCCCCGGGCCAGTGCCCCATGTACGACGAGCAGCACTACCTGTGGTGCAAGGAGGGCATCTGCCGAGGGCCCAACTGGGGCTTCCTCCGCGACGACGCCCAGCTCGTCATCATCATCGTGAGCGACGAGGAGGACAGCTCCTTCCAGCCGGTGAGCTGGTACGTCCAGCAGTTCGCGTCCCTAAAGCCCAAGGACAGCCAGGTGGGCGTGAAGCTCCACGCCATCGTCACGCCGACCGAGGGCTGCTTCGGCGGCTACGGCTCGGTGGGCTACCGCTACATCAAGGCCGCCCAGGCCTTCGACGGCCACGTCTCCTCCATCTGCGCCACGGACTTCCCGGCGGAGTTCAAGGCCATCGGGGACGACAGCTTCGGGCTGTCCGACCGCTTCTACCCCACCCTCCCGGCGGACCACGCGACGCTCACGGTGAGCGTCAACGGCGAGGTCTGCCCCGAGTCCACGGCGGCGGGCGATGGCGGCGGCTGGGAGTGGAACGCCAACACGCGGGCGGTGGTCTTCAAGGAGGACGGTCCCTGCTGGCCCGACTACGGCGACGAGGTGACGCTGGACTACGACGTGCTGTGCCAGGCGCCCACGCTCCCGTGAGCCCGGTGCCCCGCCGCTCCCGCCCGAGCGACCGCCGCGCTGGGAGGCGTTGAGCCTTGCTCGTCGTCCTGTTCGCGGTGTTCTTCGCGGTGTCGCTGGGGTCGGTGGCGGTCCTCGTCTTCCACCTCATCCCGGCGACGCCGGGCCTCTTCTTCGCCATCGCAGGGCTCAACGGCCTGCTGGCCTGGATGATCCTGCGCGCCTACCTCCGGTATCATCGGGTGTTCCAGCTCGTGGGCGACGGCGCGGGTGAGCTCTTCGACCTCGCCATCTCCCACCTGGAGGCCACGGCCCGGGGGCGGCTGCTGCGCCAGCACTACGGGGCCCGGCGAGCCCAGGGCTTGGTGGCGGCGGGGGACGCGCTGGGGGCGCTCGCGGCGGCGGAGCGCCTGACGTCCCAGCCGCGCCTGCGCGACGAGGAACACCTCAACGCCCGGGTGGCCGAGGTGGAGGCCAACCTCCAACTGGGGCAGCGCTACTGGGCCGACCGTGCGCTGGCCCAGGCCCGGGCCCTCCCCGGCGCCCGGCGCCACCCCGGCCTGCGCGCGGTGGAGGCGCGCCTGCGCCACCTGGACGGCGACCCCGCCGGAGCCGCGGCCGCCTTGCGCCCCCTCACGGGCCGGTGGTGGACGACGGCCAACCACTTCCCGCTGCAGCGCGTGGTTCGGGTGCGCAACCTCCTGTGGCTGGGCGAGGCCCTGGCCGCCGCCGGCCAGCCCGTCGAAGCCCGCCGGGCCCTGGAAGAGGCCGCCCGCACGGCCCCCGAGAGCTTCTACGGGCGCGCCGCCGCCCGGGCTATCCAGGCGTTGCGGCGTCGCTGACCCCGGTACGCGCGCCCGGTGAGGATGTGGGCTCGGTATCCGGGGACGCAGGGGGCTCGGCCGGCTCGGCCTCGGCGTCCTCCGCTGGCTCCATCTCCATGGAGGCGGCGGGCTCGGCCTCGGTGGCCTTCGCCTCCACCTCTTCGGGGGCGGCCCAGCGGATGCCCATGACGCCCGACAGGCGCAGCCGCTCGGTCATGAGGACCTCCAGCTCCTCACGGCCCTCCAGCAGCTCCCAAGCGGTGCCCTCCTCCGCGCACTCCACCTCCGGGAGCCCCAGCCCGCGCACGAAGGCGAAGCGATCACGCGGGCTGGGGTGGCTGTCGTCCTCGGTGGTGGGCGCGTCGAGGATCTTGGCGATGGCCTCTTCCAGCTCCTCCTCGGGAGGCTCCGCCTCGGGCTCATAACGATAGAGGTTCCGCACGGCGAGCTCGCGCTCCGCGATCTCCGCGGCCGCGGCGCCGAGCCGCCAGTGGAACCGGACATCGCGCTCGATGAGCTCTATCGTCGCGGCCACGAAGGTCTCGGCGCCGTTCAGCGCCGCCTCCCACCGATCCGCCAGGATCTCCTTGAGCCGCGACGCGCCCAAGGAGATCCGCTCGAAGGTCCTCCAGTACGCCTTCATGAACCACCAGCCGGGGTTGTACCAGGTGGCCGCCCCGTTCTCGGCCATCTCCACGGCCGCGCGCGTCAGCGCAGCCCGCGCCGCCAACGCGAAGCGCCCACCCATCGTGTCGCCCCCCACGAAGTGGCCGTACTCGTGGGTGAGGATGCTCTTGAAGTGGCACAAGCTCATCCCCTGGAGGGCCCCCACGCCCAGCAGCAGGTTCCGCTCGGTGGCGCGCCCCCGCAGCGCGTCCCCCATGGACCCCTTCTCGAAGACCGCGATGTCGGTCACGGGCGTGAGGAACACCGTGTCCACCGGAGCCGTGCCCACGCGGTCGGCCACCTCGTGCAGCACGGCGCGGAGCTTGGAGTGCTCGGCCAGCTCCAAACGCAGCCCCGGGTCGGCGCCGTCGGGGCGTCGCGCGAGCCCGCTGAGCAGGGCCACGAGGGTCACGAGCGCGCCGAAGCCTACCAGCGCAGCGAGCTTGATGGGGATGTACCCGATGGCGTAGAAGAGCGCGATCATCCCCCCCGCCGCGACCAGCGTGGAGAGCGCCACGAAGGGGATCGACACGTAGTAGTAGAGGCCGGCCGCGTGGAGCAGGAGCCGGTAGCCCCGCCCGATGCGGGACACCGCGGGCGGAATACGCCTGGGGTCGGGCCCCAGGGTGCGGACCGCGGCCAACGCCCGACGGCTGAACCACCCGCCCAACAGACGCAAGAGCACGAACCCCCCGAGCCAGGCCAGGACCGCCACGAACAGGATCTCGAGGAAGGCGAGGAGGAGGTTCTCGGGTCTCGCGGCCTCATCGGACGCGGCCTGCTCGAAGAGCCCCCGAAGCCGGGCGGCCTCCGCGGCGTCCAGGCCCCGCGCATCGGCGTCACCGAGCGCTGCGTGGGCCCCGTCCCACGAGCCTCGCAGGGCCCGGCCCAGCGCGAGGAGGTAGTAGCCCAGCCAGTCCTGGGGCAAGAGCTTCGAGAGCCGGGTCCCAGCGTCCACCAGCCCGGGGCCATCCTCCGCCTCCAACGCCACGGAGCCCAGCGCCTTCTGAACAAAGACGTCCGAGAGGCCGGGCTCCACGTCGGCGGCCTCACGGGCCAGGCGGAGGGCCTGACGCACGTCCTCGGGAGACACGGGCGGGATGTCCAACGGCGGCCCCCCGCCAGCGTCTTGGGTGACCTCGCGCATCAACGCCGCGTCCGCCTCTCGCGCGGGGTCGGGCGCCACCAGCGCCAGGGCCATCGTCGCGAGGTTCTCGGGCGTGCGTTTGAGGCCCAGCGCGCGCCGGCACGCCCAGAGCGCGCGGTCGCGGTTGCCCATCTGGGTGAGGCAGGCGCAGCGGCGCCGATAGGCGTGGTGGAACTCGGGCGCCACCTCGGTCACTCGATAGTAGAGCTCCTCGGCCAGCAGGCAGTTGTCGGCGCGGTAGGCGTCGGTCGCCAGAGCCCAGAGGTAGGACAGCTCTGGGTGCTTCCTGGCGAGCGCATGGGCCACGCGTGCATCGAACGCGGCGGTAGCGTCCTGCTCAGGCTCGGCCCCGCGCACCGGGGCGGGCCAGGCGAGGGCCAGCAGGAGCAAGGCCAGCAGCGAGGCGTGCCGCGGGGTCCACAACATGAAAGGAGAGCGAAACGAGCTCGTGCATCCCATAGCGCGCGCACTCTATCCCGCATGTGGGGTTCTCGGCCAGCGGAATCGAGCCACGACCGAGCCTGAGAGCCTCCCCGCCGCCCGGTCCGGCCCGAGCGAGATCCTTTTTCGACGTGGGGCGTCCCACCCTCCGTCGCACACGGCGCCCGCGGCGCCCGCGGACCCAAGCACCCAGACCCAGCGACAGGAGAACCCGTCATGCGCGCCCACGCTCCCCTCGCCGCCCTCGCCTCGCTCATGGCCCTCATCGCCGCCACCGGGCTCGCCTCACCCCAAGCCCACGCCGCCGGCCTGCTCATCCCCACCGATCAACGGCTCGGCCCCCTCCAGGTCAAGCACCAGCGCGTGGAGATCGAGGTCAAGGACGGCACGTCGGTCACGCGCATCGAGCAGGTCTTCCTCAACCCCACCGGCCGCCCCCTGGAGGCCACCTACCTGTTCCCCGTCCCCACCGACGCCGTCATGGTGGACTTCCAGCTCATGGTGGGCGGCGTCATGAAGCGCGGTGAGGTCTTGCCCAAGGACAAGGCCAACCGCATCTACAGCGACATCGTCCGGCGCATGAAGGACCCCGGCGTCCTGGACTGGATGAGCCCCAACCTGTTCCGCGCCCGGATCTACCCCGTCCCAGCGCGCGGCGAACAGCGCATCGAGCTCACCTACACGCAGATCCTCCCCTTCACCGACGGCACGTACAAGCTGGGCTACCCCCTCAAGACCCCCGGCCAACGCGACGGGCGGGCCGCGCGCACCCGCGACGACTTCACCCTCACCGTCCGCCTCCACCACCACACGCCGCTCCGCACCATCTACTCGCCCACGCACAAGGTCGCCATCGCCCGCGAGGGCGAGCACGACGCCACCGTAGGCTTCGAGGAAAACGACGCCCCCCTGGACCGCGACTTCTCCCTGTTCTTCAGCGTCTCCAAGGACGACGTGGGCCTGAGCCTCCTCACCTACCGCCCCTCCGCCCCCACCGACACGCCGCCCTGCCCTCCCGACGCGCGCTGCCCCAAGCCCCGCCGCGAGCCCGGCTACTTCCTCCTCATGGCCGCCCCCAAGGCCGTCTTCGACGCCCAGGAGCTCCAGGGCAAGGCCATCACCTTCGTCGTGGACACCTCGGGCTCCATGCAGGGCGCCAAGCTCCGCCACGCCAAGCGCGCCCTCGCCTACTGCCTGGAGCACCTCCAGCCCGATGACCGCTTCAGCGTCATCCGCTTCTCCAGCGACGTGGAGCGGCTCGACAAGGAGCTCCTGTCCGCCTCCCCGGAGAACATCGCCCGGGCCAAGCGCTTCGTGGACGGCTTCCAGGCCGCGGGCGGCACCGCCATCGACGCCGCCCTCACGCGCGCCCTGCGCGCCGACGTCCACCAGGACACCCACCTCATCGTCTTCCTCACCGACGGCCGCCCCACCATCGGCGAGACCTCCCCCAAGGCCATCCTCAAGCACGCCGCCAAGACCAACGCCGACGGCAAGGCCCGCCTGTTCCTGTTCGGCGTGGGCGACGACGTCCAGACCCACCTCATGGACCAGCTCGCCCAGGCCCACCACGGCGCCACCGCCTACGTGAAGCCCAACGAGGACATCGAGACGGACATCGCCGCTTTCTACAACAAGATCGCCTACCCCGTGCTCAGCGACATCGAGGTGTCCATGCCGGGCGCCCGCGCCTTCTCGGTCCTCCCCGAGCCCATCCCCGACCTGTTCAAGGGCGGCCAGGTCATCCTCGCGGGGCGCTACCGCGGTGCGGGCGACTCCCTCATCCGCCTCACGGGCACCATGGCCGGCACCCAGCGCACCTTCGACTTCGAGGGCACCTTCCCCGCCCACCAGGATCAAAACGCCTTCATCGCCCAGATCTGGGCCCACCGCCAGGTGGGCGCCCTCCTGGACCAAATCCGCCTCCACGGCGAGACCCCCGACCTCCGCAAAGAGGTCGTCCAGCTCGCCACCCGCTACGGCATCGTGACGCCCTACACGAGCTACCTCGTCACCGAAGGCCCCCACGCCCGGCCGCGCCCGGTGCGCCGGCGCCGCGGCCTCCCATCGGGCCCGGTGGACGACATGGGCGCCATGGGGAGCGGCGTCGGCGGCGGCGGCGTGGAGTCCAGCGCCAACCGCGCCACGATGCGGCGCGCGCGAAGGGGGGCGGGGGCCTCGGCCGCCAGCACGCCTCGCCCCGCGAGCGCGGCCGCCGACCGCGACGCCTTCCAGGAGACCTCGGGCCGCCGCGCCGTGGAGGCCTCCAAGGCCCTCAAGCGCTACAAGCAGAAGAAGGACGCCCGCCCCGACCTGTCCACCGTGCGCTCCGTGGGCCCGCGCACCTTCGCCTACCGGGGCGGCCGCTGGGTGGACACGCGCTTCAAGGCGAGCATGCCCAAGATCCGCCTGGCCCCCTACAGCCCCGCGTGGCTCGCCCTGGGCCGCCACAGTAAGGCCCTGCGCCAGGCCCTGGCCCTGGGTGACCGCGTGACCCTGGTCCTCCACGGCGTCGCGGTGGTGGTGGAGCCCGGCGGGGCCACCCAGCTCACCGACCGCGACCGCAAGCGGCTGGGCTTGTAGCCCTGCGCCCGCTCCGCCCCCCTGCGCCTCCGGTTACGCGGAGCGCGGGGCGGCCGGGTCCCAGCGAGTCTGGGCGCGCCTGTGCTATCGTCGTCACCCCACGACGACCCGGAGTGACCATGCCGCCCCACGCCCGCGCCGCCGCGCTGCTCCTCGCCCTCTCGCTCGCCGCGTGCGACAAGGCTGCTCCGACTGAGACGGCGGCCGGAGCCGCAACCGCGACCGGAACCGCAGCCGGGACCGCGACCGGGACCGCAGCCGGGACCGCGGCCGCGCCCGCAACCGGGGCCGCAGCCGCGGCCGGGACCGCAGCCGCGACCGGGACCGCGGCCGGGACCGCAGCCGCGGCCGCAGCCGGAACCGCAGCCGCGCCCGCAGCCGGAGCCGCAGCCGGAGCCGCAGCCGGGACCGCAGCCGGGACCGCAGCCGCAGCCGCGACCGCGCCCGGAGCCGCCGCCGGAAGTGCGCCCCCACCGGCGGAGGCCGCCCCCACGCCAACCGCCGAGGCCATCCCCGTGAAGGGCCCCGTGAAGGCCCCCGCCGAAGACTCGCCCGAGGCGGTCATCATGAAGGCCATCCAGGCCGCCATGAACCCCGACGAGGCCAAGGGCTGGGAGGACTTCTCCAAGCTCCTGCACTCCAGCCAGCAGCTCCCGAACTCTCTCACGAGCTGGCGCGCCTTCAACTTCAAGGCCTTCCGCCGCAAGGTGCACCTCTACCTCGCCGACGACACCAAGCCCGACTACGTCATCGACCGGGTGGACCGCCCCACGCCGGACCGCATCAAGATCTTCGTCCACAACGAGCGTTCCATGCCCACGCCCTGCCAGCTCCGCAAGGACCCCGAGGCCCGGGGCGCCTGGCGCATCGAGATCTGCTCGCTGTAGACCAGCCCCTCGTCCTCGTCAGGCCCGCCCCCGTTCGCCCAAGCTGACCAGCACGTCGTCGGCGCGGACCTGGTCGCCCACCTCCACGGCCACGGCCTCCACGGTGCCCGCGCGGGGGGCGCGCACGGCGTGCTCCATCTTCATGGCCTCCAGCGTGAGGAGCGTCTGGCCCTCCTCCACCGTGTCGCCGGGCCCCACGAGGACCCGCGTGACCTTCCCGGGCATGGGCGCGTGGAGGCCTCCCGCCTCGTCGTCCTCCTCGCCCTCGGGAAAACGCGGCAGGCGGTCCAGGGTCACGACGAGGCACCGCGACCCCATCTGTGTCGGGCCCTGCGTCGGGCCCTGCGTCGGGCCAGACGACGACGCCTCACCCCACGGCCCGTAGACGTGGAACCGCTCGCCGTCGCGGGCCACGCGCGCCTCGAAGGTGCGGCCATCCTCGCCCACGACCACGCGCAGGGTGGTGACCCCCGAGGGCTCGTCGCGACGCCAGGCGAGCCGAATCCGCCAGCCACCCGCGCCCGCGCCCGAGGAGGACTCATCCCCGACCGGGTAGGCCTCGAACGTGTCGTCCGCGAGGGCGCGGTAGCGGATCTCCAAGGGCGCGGGGGGCTCCCCATCCGCCCCCGCGACGTCGATCGCGTGAGGCCGCCAGCGTTCCTCGGCGTCGCGCCAGCGGTTGTTGCGCCAGCCCAGCGGGACGGACGGCAGAGGGCGCCGAGCCCCGCGCTCGTGGGCCAGGGCGACGGTCGCCACGGCCGCGGCCTGCGCGACGTCCGGCGGCGGGGCCCCGGCGCCCGAGAGGTGCCGCTCCAGGAAGTGCGTGTCCAGGTCCCCGGCGAGCCAAGCCGGGTGCCGGAGCACCGCGAGGAGCTGCTCCCGGTTCGTCGTCACCCCCGCGACGGACGCCCGCTCCAGGGCGCGAACCATGCGGCGGGTAGCCGTCGCCCGGTCGGCGCCCCAAGTGATGACCTTGGCGAGCAGGGGGTCGTAGTGGACGGTGACCTCGTCGCCCCCCTCCACGCCGCTGTCGACCCGCACGCCCGAGGCGTCCTCGAAGCGCCAGTCCACGAGGCGCCCCGTGGACGGGAGGGAGCCGCGCGCCGGATCTTCGGCGTAGAGACGACACTCGATGGCGTGGCCGCGGCGGGTGATGTCCTCCTGGGTGAAGGGCAGAGGCTCCCCCTGGGCGACCCGGAGTTGCAAGGCCACGAGGTCCAGCCCCGTGGTCATCTCGGTCACGGGGTGCTCCACCTGGAGGCGCGTGTTGACCTCCAAGAAGTAGAACGCGCCGCTCGCGTCCAAGAGCATCTCCACGGTGCCCGCCGAGCGGTAGCCCAAGGCCCGCCCGGCGGTGAGGGCGGCGTCCGCCATGCGCTGGCGCAGGACCTCGCCGTCCGCGCCGGCGAAGGCGACGGAGGGCGTCTCCTCGACGATCTTCTGGTGGCGCCGCTGGATGGAGCACTCGCGCTCGAACAGGTGCACCAGGCCGCCGTGCTCGTCGCCGAGGATCTGGAACTCGATGTGCCGCGGCCGCTCCAGGTAGCGCTCCAGCAGCAGGGTGCCGTCGCCGAAGGCGGCCTGGGCCTCCCGCCGCGCCGCGTCGATGGCCTCGGCCAAGGCGGCGGCGTCGCGCACGACACGCATCCCCTTGCCCCCCCCACCCGCCGAGGCCTTGATGAGCACGGGATGGCCGTCCGCCAGGCCCACCTCCAGGGCGCGAGCGGCGAGGAAGGCGGTGTCCTGCTGAGCGGCCGCCCGCTCGTCGGGCGCCTCGCCGGGCGCCCAGCCGGGGATGACGGGCACGCCGTGGGCGCGCATGAGGTCCTTGGCCGCCACCTTGGAGCCCATGGCGGCGAGGGTGGCGGGCGTCGGGCCGATGAAGACCAGACCGGCGTCCTCGACCGCCTGGGCGAAGGAGGCGTTCTCGGCCAGGAACCCGTAACCCGGATGGATGGCGCCGGCGCCCGTGACGCGGGCGGCGTGGAGGAGGCGCTCGACGTGGAGGTAGCTCTCGGCGGCGGCGGCGGGGCCCAAGAGGACGGCCTCGTCGGCCTCGCGCACGAAGGGGGCGTCGCGGTCGGCCTCCGAGTACACGGCCACGGTGGCGTAGCCCTCGGCGTGGCAGGTGCGGAGGACGCGGCGGGCGATCTCGCCGCGGTTGGCGACCAGGACCTTGTGGAAGCGCTGGAACACGCGGGCCTCCGGCTGGGGGAGAGGGCTTGGAACGGGGCGCGACCGACGGCCGGCCGCCTCAGTGGCGGAACACGCCCCAGGAGGTCGTGGGCTCGATGGCGCGGTTGAGGGCGGCGGACAGCGCCACACCCAGGGCGGGCCGGGTGTCGCGGGGATCCAGGACACCGTCGTCCCAGACCTGGGCGGTGGCGTAGAGCGCGCTGGACTCGCGGTCGATCTGGGCCTCGATCATCTTGCGGGTCTGGGCCAGCGCCTTGTCGTTCACCGCCTCGCCGCGCTTGGCGGCGGCCTCGCGGCGGATGATCTCCAGCACGCCAGCGAGCTGCTCGCCACCCATGACGGCGATGCGGTGATTGGGCCAGGTGAACAGGAAGCGCGGCTCGTAGGCCCGCCCGGCCATGCCGTAGTTGCCGGCGCCGTAGCTGGCGCCCGTCATGACGGTCAGGATGGGCACGGTCGTGTTGGACACGGCGTTGATGAGCTTGGCGCCGTGCTTGATGATGCCCCCCTGCTCGTAGCGCTTGCCCACCATGAAGCCCGTGATGTTCTGGAGGAAGACGAGGGGGATGCCGCGCTGGCTGGCGAGCTGGATGAACTGGGCGCCCTTGTTGGCCGCCTCGCTGAACAGGACGCCGTTGTTGGCCAGGACGCCCACGGGGTAGCCGTGGAGGTGGGCGAAGCCCGTGACCAGGGTCGGGCCGTACTCGGGCTTGAACTCCGAGAAGCGCGAGCCATCGAAGAGCCGGGCGATGACCTCGCGCTGGTCGAAGGGCTGGCGCACGTCGGGCCCCACGAGGCCCAGGAGCTCCTCGGCGTCGTAGCGCGGCTCCTCGGAAGCCACGCGGGGCAGGTGGCCCTGCTTCTCCCACTGGAGGTTGGCGATGATCTCTCGCGCCAGCCGGATGCCCTCCCGCTCGTCGCGCGCCAGGTAGTCGCTCACGCCCGAGACGCGGGCGTGCATCTCGGCGCCGCCCAGCTCCTCGTGGGTGCTCACCTCGCCGGTGGCCATCTTCACCAGCGGCGGGCCGGCCAGGTAGACCTTGGCCTCGCCTTGGACCATGACGACGTAGTCGCTCATGCCGGGGAGGTAGGCCCCGCCCGCCGTGGAGCTGCCGAAGACCACGCACACGCTGGGGAGGCCCGCCTTGGAGCGGCGGGTGATGTCGCGGAAGGCCTCGCCGCCGGGCACGAAGATCTTGGACTGGTTGGGGAGATCCGCCCCCGCCGACTCCGTGAGGGCGATGGTGGGCATGCCGTTGTCGTCGGCGATCTGGGCCAAGCGGCGGCTCTTGCGCAGGGCGTACTCGTTGATGGCGCCGCCCTTCATCGTCGCCTCGTTGGCGGTGATGACGCACTCCACGCCCGAGACGACGCCGACCCCGCCCACGACGCCCGCCCCCGTGCCCACACCCCGAACGCCGTGGCCCGCCAGGGGCATGAGCTCCAGGAAGGGGGCGTCCCGGTCCAGCAGCAGCTCGATGCGCTCGCGGGGCAGCAGCTTGCCGCGCTTCACGTGGCGGGCGTTGTACTTCTCGCCGCCCCCGGCGCGAGCCTGGGCCAGCGCTCCCCGGAGGTCCTGGAGGAGATCGAGCATCCCCTGGCGCCGGGCCAGGTAGTCGGGATCGCGGGGGTTGAGCCGGGTCCGCAGGACGCGCATGGGCACCGCCAGGCAGGGGGGGGGACCCCTCGGTTCAACCGCCTCGACGCGCGTCTGTCAAACCGGGCCCGGGGCCCCACCGCGCGTCGCCGACGGGGCCCCGCCCGCAGGGCGGCTCAGTGCCAACCGCGGAGGCGGTGCTCGTGGTCGCGGTAGAGCTGGAAGGACTCGCGGACGATGCGCAGGGCGTCGGTGGCCCCCACGAACTCGTCGACGCGCACGGACTTCTTCTCCAGGGCCTTGTAGTCCTCGAAGAAGCGGCGCATCTCGCGGAAGGTGTGGGCGGGCACCTGGGAGATGTCGGTGTAGTCCGAGAAGGCCGGGTCGTCCACGTGCACGGCGATGACCTTGTCGTCGCTGTCGCCCTCGTCCTCCATGCGCATGACGCCGATGGCGCGAGCGCGGAGCAGGGTCAGTGGGACCACGGGCTCGTTGCCCAGGACGAGGACGTCCAGGGGATCCCCGTCCTCGCAGTAGGAGCGCGGGATGAACCCGTAGTTGGCCGGGTACATGACCGACGAGTACAGGACGCGGTCCACCCGCAGGAGGCCCGAGGGCTTGTCCAGCTCGTACTTGACCTTGGAGCCCTTGGGGATCTCGATGACCACGTGGAAGTAGGTGTCGGCCGTGTCGGGGTTGTTGGGGATGTCGTGCCAAGGGTGGGCCATGCCAGTGGCTCCTCGTGAACGGGTCGTTGAGGCGGGGGGCGGGGGGCATCCGGGCGGCGCGCTCCACACCGACGGGCAGCCCCGGCCCCGAGCCGCCCGACCATCCTCGCTCCGGCGCCCCGAGGCAAGGTCAGGGACACCTCGCGGTGCGGGGCGGACGCGCAGCAGCACCAGGGAAAAGATGAGGGCCCCGCCGGGACGTGCCGGCGGGGCCCTCGACGCGAGGGGCGTCAGCGCCCGTCAGTTGCAGGCGTTCTCGGTGCCGGGCGTGGGCGTGCTGCTAAGCGAGAAGTCCACGCCGTTGTCATTGGAGTCCTGGCCGTTGGGGCAGCGGCCAATGGAGCCGTCGCCGGAGTCCGTGGGAGCCGCGTTGGCGCCCTCACCCGTCTCCGTCATGTCCCCGAAGCCCTCGTAGGCCACGCTGTCCACGGTGGCCCCCGCCGCCACGAGGCGGATACCGTCGGGGCCATTCTGGATGCCCGAACCGAAGGCGTACGAGATCAGCGTGGCGCCCGCGTCCACCGTGACCGCGTCGGTAGCGACGACCGCGTAGCCCATGGGCGAGATCGTGTAGCCGTCCAAGGCGATCGTGTCGTAGATGGCCGCGCCGTTCCCGTTCACGAGCTCCAGCGAGTACCCATCCAAGCTGACTTCGGCATCCGTGGGATTGTACAGCTCGATGAACTCGGCCGCGTCCGTGCCGGGCTGGTCGTAGTCCACCTCGTTGATGAGGATGACCGTGGGCGGCTCGTAAGCCATGAAGGTCGCTTGGTTGTCGGGCGCCGCGGCCACCGCGTAGCCGTAGACGTCGGCCACCGTGTCGGCCACCGTCACCGTGTAAGCCATCCCCTCCACCTGGGCGCTGGTGGTGAGCAGCACCTTGGTGGCGTCGTCGGCGTCCACGGCGGCGGCGGACGCCGTGAGCCCGTTGTCGAAGGTGAAGTCCGCGCCCAGCGCGTCCACCGTCGCCGCGTCCACCTCGCGGTCGAAGGTCACGACGACCGTCGTGGGGCTCGTGGCCACCGCGCCCGTCACCATGAGCGCCGGGCAGGAGTTGATGACGATCTCGCTGTCGAGGAAGGCCGACGGCTGGGCCGTGGCGTTGTAGCGCCACATGGGGGTGTCACCCACGGTCACGTTGCAGCCGGGGAACACGGCCAGCGTGTCCAAGAGCGCCACCGGGACCCGGAGCTTCAGGCTGTTGGACGCCGGCGTCACGCCCGCCGTCTCCAGCTCGGCCGCGTTGAACGACGACCCGGCAAAGCCGAAGTCGCTGGCGATGGTGCCCGTGATGGTCACGAGCTCGCTCTCGTAGTCGTCGAGGTTCGTCACGAGGTCCACGTCGCTCACGTCCTGGGTGAGCGTCGTGACGTCGAAGCCGCTGGACTCCACGGTCAGGCCCGAGATGACCGTCGCCATGTGCGTGCCGCCCGAGCGATCGGCCTCGGTGACGGTGAAGCTCACCATGTCGCCCTGGGCGGGCATGCTGTTCGGATCGCTGTAGACCACGAAGAGGGCCGGCCCAGCCTGCTCGGCCTGCACGAAGAAGCCCTGGTCGTCGTTGCCGATGGCGGGCTTCAGATAGGTCACGTAGACGCCGCTCACGTCGGCGCTCACCGTCGTGGGCAACGTGCCCGCCGTTTCCGCCGCGTCGATGAGGTCCCACACGGCCTGGATGGCCGCGGAGCCCGTGGGGCCGGCCGCGGTGTCATCGCCCGTGTCGGCGGCGGTGTCGGCCGCCGTGTCATCGGCCGTGTCGGCCGCCGTGTCGGCCGCCGTGTCGGCCCCGGTGTCCTCGGCCACGTCGGTGGCCGTGTCGGTCATCGTGTCGGCCGCCGTGTCCTCGATCGCGTCGGTCCCGGTGTCCTCGATCACGTCGGCCGCCGTGTCCTCGACCGTGTCGGTCATCGTGTCGGCCACCGTGTCCTCGACCGTGTCGGTCCCGGTGTCCTCGATCACGTCGGCCGCCGTGTCCTCGACCGCGTCGGTCATCGTGTCGGCCGCCGTGTCCTCGGCCATGTCGGCCCCGGTGTCCTCGGCCGTATCGGGCCCGGTGTCCTCGCCCACGTCAGCCGCCGTGTCCTCGGCCGTGTCGGCCGTCCCGATGTCGCCGGAGCCGTTGTCCGTGAGCCCCGCGTCAGCCTGGATGTCGGTCTGAGGCGTCGACGTCCCCGACCCCGAGTCACAGGCGAACAGCGCCAGGGCTGGAACCATGATCAAAATCGCGAGCTTGCGCACGGGAAACCTCCGTCCTTCGAAGTCGGTCCCGGGGCGTGGGCCCCGGGCTGGTCGGTCATTCGCGCGCCGATCCCGCTCGGTGTGTGCCCCGCGGGCCACGCCGAGCGCGAGCGCGCCCGTCAACAGGGATGCCCTGCCTGGTAGCAGCCAGGCCCGGCCAGATCAAGCCCCGCGGGCCTCCCGCCGCCCGCGGACCCTCAGGACGCGTCGTGCGCGGCCAGCGCCTCGTGGGTCAAGGCCCGGAAGACCTCCTCCACCTCGTTGTAGTGCTCCGAGCGCCCCAGGAGCTTGCGGGATAGGATGACCACCGCGGACTCCCCGTCCTGATAGAGCTCCAACTCGGGAGGATCCTCGTCGTCCGCCACGAAGTCCGTAGCCACGTCCGGGAAGTGGGCCTTGATGAGCGTGTCGCACACGAGGTCGAGGGTCGTCCGGTCCACGCGCAGGTCCGCCGTCTCCCGCATATCCTGGGTGATCTTCTCCACGGTTCCGTCCCCATCCCCCCACACGGTCAGCTCGAACCGCAGGTCCGGGTCCAGCTCGTCGAAGAGCACGTAGGTCATGGAGAGACCGTCCTCGCGGCGCTTGAGCAGCGGCGTCCAGGCCTCCGCGTCCTCCGAACGCTCCCCCGCCGTGTGGAAGCCGCTCGCCCCCCGGATCACCCGCACGCGCAGCCCGCCACACAGGAGCACATCGCGATTGCGCAGGACCTTCTCGTCGATGGGCTTGCCGTTGACCAGCGTGCCCACCTCCGTCTCCAGATCCCGCGCCACGAGGATCCCCTCCTCCCACTTCACCTCCACGTGCTCGGGCTCCACCCCGCGGTCCTGCACCGAGATCTCGCAGTCCCGGTCCGCGCCGATGGCCAGCACGCGCATCTTCATGCTCATGGTCAGGGTGACCACGCGCCCCTCGTCGTTCTGGTACACGAGGTGCCACGACGGCGGCTGCATGTCCGTCGTCATCTCGTCATCCCAGTCATCGCCCCAGTCGTCGTCCCAGTCGGACTGGTCGCTCGCCGTGGGCCGCCCGGGGTCGGCCCGAATGCGCAGCTCCGCCGCCCCACACAGCAGCACGTCTCCATCCGCTAGGGGCGAGCGGCGCACGCGCTTGCCGTTCACGAAGGTCCCGTTGGAGCTCTTGAGGTCCTCCACCATGAGGCCCCCGTCCAGGGCCCGCAGCTCGCAGTGCTTGCGCCCCACGGTGGGGTTCTGGACGTGAATGGTCGCGTCCGAGCGCCGCCCGATGGTCGCCGTGGCGCCCGCGGCCAGCCGGAAGGTCTGGGGCCCCTGCTCCGTGTCGTAGCTGATGAGCCACGCGGTCGCCGCCCCCGCATCGCCGGTCCCGCCAGCCGCCCCGCCACCGCTCCCCGAACGCCCTCGCCCGCTCGGCTCGGCTGGGGGCGCCGGAGGAGGCGCCACCGCCTGCCCCGGCGGTGACGGGGTGCTGCGCCGCCGCCGCGGGGGCGCATCGTCCTCGCCCCGCCTGGCCCCGCCGCGCCCCGCGGACGGGGGTTCACCGCCCCGCCGCCGACGCCGAGACGTGCCCACCTCGCCGTGGCTGGACAAGAGCTGCAGCTCCGTGGAGCCCACCATGACCGTGTCCGTGGGGTCGACCAGCTCGGTCTTGACCTTCTTGCCGTTCACGTAGGTCCCGGCCGTGGAGCCCAGGTCCACGACCTCGACCATCCCCCCCTTCCACCGCAGCTCGCAGTGCCTGCGGCTCACGGCGGGGTCCTTGACGACCAGGTCGCACTGCCGAAGCCGCCCCACCAAGACGACGGGGTGATCCCCGTCCAGGGTGGCCTCGACCTGCTGCCCTTGGCTGTTGGCGACGACGCGCATAGCTGAGCCAGACCTCGCGTGATTGGGGAGCGCGCAGCCCCACAGGCGTGTCGGAAGCGGACGTGCCCCGAAGCATGGGAGGGCGCGCCCTCCCCGTCAACACGCAAGCGCCCACGCGCGACCCGGGGCGAGACACCCGGCGCCTTGCAGCGCCCGGCGCGCGTGACATCGAGCCTCCGATGGGGCATGACTCGGCACGCGCATCGCCCCACTCCCCCGCCCCCCTCGGAGGCCCCCATGCGGTCGCCGCGCTCCGTCCTCCTCGCCGCCCTCCTCCCCCTCGCCGCCACGGCGCCCGCCGCGCACGCGCGGCCCCCCGCACCGCCCACGCCGAGCCCCAACCCGGACGCGGCGCTCACCGGCGCCCGCGCGCGCATGGTCCAGGACATGGCCGCCCTGCGCTTCGACAAGCTCGGCAACCCCGTGCTCCGCTGGGACCACATCCCGCCCGTGCGCGCCACCGAGGACAGGCCCCACAAGCTCTTGGTCGTCCTCGTGGCCTACCCCGACCGGGGCTTCGACCGATTCCGAGGCGCCCCCGACCAGGGCAAGAAGCTCGCCGCCTTCTACCAGGGCGAGCTGTTCGACCCCGCTTACGCCAAGCCGGGGACCCTCAGCCACTACTACGCCACGCAGAGCCTGGGCCTCTACCACCTCCAGGGCCAGGTCCTCCCCCCCATCACCCTGTCCAAGCCCCGCGCCGCCTACGGCCTCCCCCACCGCCCCGAGGGGGGGAGCTGGCGCAACGACCGCGACCCCGAGGGCCTCGTCGAGGAGGTCTTCGGGCGTCTGGCCCAAGACTACCCCGACCTGGACTGGGCCAGCTTCGACCGCTGGGACCCCCACGACTACGACGGCGACGGCGTCCTGGACGAGGCCGACGGCTACCTGGACCACTTCGTCATCATCTTCGCGGGGGGCGGCCAGTCGTCCTGCCAGTCGCTGTACAAGCTGTCCGAGAAGCTCAACCCCAACGCCGCCGAGGACGTCCTGAAGACCCTGGACCCCGGCGCCCGTGAGTGCGCCGAGCGCATCTGGCCCCACCGCTTCATGGTCCAGAAGCGCACGGGGCAGGGCCCCCTCGTGGAGGGGCTGGTGAACGCCCGCGGGGGCGTCCCCATCTTCACCGGGGACCGCCAGCACGCCCCGCTGTGGGGGCGCGACTACAACATGCAGAGCGAGTACACGGACGTCTCGACCTTCATCCACGAGTTCGGCCACTCCATCGGCCTGCCCGACATCTACGCCCGGCGCGCCAGCAACTCCACGGGCGCCTGGGAGGTCATGAGCCACACGGCGAGCCCCCTGCCCCAGAACCTGTCGGCGTGGTCGCGCCTCATGCTCGGCTGGCTCCGGCCCGCCGTCATCCTCCCGCCCGCCTTCGGCGGCGCGCCCATCCAATCCACCTACCTCCGCACCCTGGACGACCCCGCGGCCCCGCTCGGCCCCGCGGGCGACGTGGAGACCGACCGCGGCGTCCACCGCGCCGCCATGGTCATCCTGCCCCCCAAGGTCAAGCGCATCGAGCTGGCCGCTCTGCCCAAGTCCAAGCTCAGCCACGGCCCCAACCGGCGCGGTCTCTACAGCGGCCAGGGCAACGAGCTCGATCGCTCGGTGGAGCTCCACCTGGATCTCCGCCAAGCGGCGGCCCCGGTCGAGCTCTCGTTCCAAGCCTGGTGGGAGATCGAGGCCGGCTGGGACTTCGCCTACGTGGAGATCGCGGCGGACGGCGCGGGCCAGGGAGACGGCTGGACCCGCCTCGTGCCCAAGGACCGGCGCCTCATGCCCGCCAAGCACGGCCACGACGGCCCCAAGACGCGCCCGGGCTTCACGGGGCTGTCCGGCGACCTCGACGGCGACGGCAAGAACGAGTCCAACCGCCGCTGCGACCCCAAGAAGAAGCTCGCCCACGGCGAGGACAAGGCCGGGCAGGCCCACAGCCCGTGTCTGGACCCCACCTGGGTGCGCCCCACCTTCGATCTGTCCCCCTTCGCCGGCCAGCGCGTCGTCGTGCGCCTGCGCTACTTCACCGACATGGCGGCCGTCATGCGCGGCATCCTCATCGACGACGTGGTCGTGACCGCCAAGGTGGGCGGCAAGCGCAAGACCCTCCTCGCCGAGCCCTTCGACGGCCGCCTCCAGGACGCCGTCGTCACCCACGGGTTCACGCCCAGCCCGGGCGCGCACACCCTGCTCGTGCCCCACTACTACCTCCTGGAGCACCGCGACCCCTACGCCGGGCCCGCCACCCCCGACGGCTCGGGCGCCTATCGCTACGACGCCGCCCTGGCCCGCCCCCGGACCTACTTCTTGGCCGACCCCAAGACCGGCGCCCCCCAGGCCGTCCAGGTGCGCCACCGGCCGGGCGTCCTCGCCTGGTACTACGACGGCGCCTTCGCCTGGAGCGAGAACGACCCCGCGGACAACGGCCAGGGCAAGGGCTACCTCCTGGCGCTGGACGCGAACCCCAACGAGCTCCCCCTACCGGGCCTGGGCCCCTGGCTCCGGGGAGATCCCGCCCGGTTCGACACCCACTACGAGCTGAGCTCCCCCGAGACCCAGGCCGCGCTCCGCCAGGGCTGGTTCCGGGCGATGTGCTTCGTGCGCAACGAGGCCTACTGGCCGCGAGACCTCGCCACGCTCCTCCCCGGCGCCAAGTGCCCGCGCGACGCCTCCCAGCCCGCCCCCGTGGGGAAGCTCACCCAAGACGGCAAGCCCTACCTCTACATCTACGAGCTCATCAACGACCTCCTCCCCGGCGCCGCGCGCGAGGCGGTGCGCCCCGTGGGCGAGCTCTACGACTACCGCCAGCGCTCCGGCAAGCCCGTCCAGTGGCGCCTGCGGGACCGCACGCTGCGCGCCCTGCACAACGCCGACTCCCCCTTCTCGCTCACGCCCTTCCCCGACGCCGTCACATGGTGGCGCGTGGAGGACGGGCAAGGCGGCGCCCAGCTCGTGAAGACCCGGTCCTTCGCGGCCCCCGCCGTGCCCGCCTTCGACGACGCCACGCCCGACCGCTGGAAGAACCCCAAGCTCTACTTCGGCGGGGTGTCCGTGCCCCACGAGGGCTTCGGCTTCCGCCTGGCCGAGCCCAAGGCCACGGCACCCAAGAGCGCGCGGGTCAAGGTCTACTTCCGCTGGCGACGCTGAGCCCGCCAGGGAGTCGTCAGGCGCCCGCGAACTGGCGCCGCAGCTCGCCGTCGGCCCAGATGCGCATGACCAGGAACTCGGCGATCTCCAGAGCGAGGATGCGGTCGTGGCCCAGGTAGGCCCCGTCCTCGGTGATCTCCTTGATGGGCGAGTAGAGCTCGCGCAGCACGCGGCTCCGGAAGGCCAAGTCCTCGGTGTAGTGCCGCTGGAACAGCCCCGCCACCGCCGCGCGCCCCAGGGGCGTGCGGAGCTGGGCCATGACGCCGAAGGTCATGGACTCGATGATGGGCTCCACGGGTACGATGAGCAGCCCCTCATGGGCCCGCCACTTGAGCACCTGCGCGACCTGGGCCTCGACGACCTTCGCGAGTCGCGCCTCGATCGCCGACCAGTCCATTGTCTTGCCCATGAAACCTACCGCCGCCCTTCCTCGTAGTGTACGGGGCCTCCGGGCGACACCTGAAGGACAAAGCGCCACCCGGGCAAGAGACGATGCAATCGCCCTGGCGTAACGGCGCCCCGCGCGACGCCGCGCCACGACGCCGGTCGGCGCCCCCGGGGAGGCCCGCTGACGGGCTGTCGCGGCGCGGGGTTGGGGGTTACGCCAGGCCCTCGCGCCGGGTGAGGGCGTCCAGGGCCTCGCGCACGCGAGCGAGGAGGGCCGCGGGCTCCCAGCCCGCCGCCTGGGCCACCTCTCGGGCGAGCACGGCGGGCTCGGCGCCCTCCAGGGCCACACGGGCCACGATCTGCCCCAAGGTGAGCCCCATGCGGTGGAAGCAGACCTCGTCGCTCGTAGGCCGCCGCCACACGAGGTACACGTGGGGCACGTCGAAGGGCGCCGGTGTGGGGTTGGACGCCGAGATGCGCTCGACGGGGCGCTCATAGACGCCCACCTGGAGCGTGGGGTTGGGGCGCAAGGCGCGCCCGCCAGGCGTGGACGCGTCCGTGCCGGACGCCGGGGCGACCGCGCGGGCCGCCAGCAGCTCCAGCCACTCGTAGTGCAGCAGGTCGGCGTAGGGGTGTCCCGCCTCGGCCGCCCACACCACGAGATCCCCGGGGACGTCGCGGTAGAGGGAGGTCGTGGGTCCCCCCGCCTCCAAGAAGCGGTCGAACAGGTCGCCCCACCCCTCCTCGCCCAGCACGGACACGGCCACGGGGAAGGCGTTGTCCACGACGGCGCGCAGGTTGGCGCGCGCGAGGCGCCGGTACAGGCCGGCGTTGGGGAGCCGGGACGAGAGGCCGGCCGGGGCGCCCCGACCGCGCGCGGTCACGTACTCGAACGAGGGCTCCAGGGTCGCGCTCATGGGTGCACCTCCACAGTCCGGAGGCCCACCGGGCCGGGCCGAGGCTGGGGCCCCGCCGCGACCCGAGGGCCCCAGACGCGCTCGAAGACCGCGCGGATGTGGGCCACCTCGGTGAGCAGCTCGGCCAGGGGCGGGATGTGGTGGTCGCGCTCCAGGAGCACGGGCACGGGGCCCGTGCGCCGGAGCGCCGCCTCCAAGAGCGGCCACACGGGGTCGGCGATGGGGGCGCCGTGGGTGTCCACGAGGATCTCGGCCCGGGGCCCACCGCCCTCGGGCTCGACCTCCTCGCGGTGGAAGCCGGCCACGTGGATCTGACACACGGCCTCCAGGGGCATGCGTCGCAGGGCCTCGTAGGGATCGAAGCCGAAGTTCACGCTGTTCACGTAGAGGTTGTTCACATCCAGCAGCAAGCGGCAGTCCGCCCGCTCCACGACCTCGGTCACGAAGTCGGCCTCGGTGAGCGTGTCTTCGGGGTAGCGCCCGTAGGCGGAGATGTTCTCCACGGCCATGGGCACGGGCAGGGCGCTGGCGACATCGCGGACCCGCGCGGCCACGTGGCGCGCCGTCTCCCGCGTGAGCGGCAGCGGCAGCAGCTCGTGGAGGTGGTGCCCCCCATGGCGCGCCCAAGACAGGTGGTCGGAGTGCCAGGGCGTGCCCACCTGGTCGGTGAAGGCGGCGAGCCCATCCACGAGCGAGGCGTCCAGGGGGTCGTCGCCCCCCAAGGACAGGGCGAGACCGTGCGTCACCACGGGCCACTTGGCCGAGACGGCCTCCAGGCGGCGCGCCCAGCGCCCGCCCAACCCCAAGTAGTTCTCGGGGGCGAGCTCCACGAAGTCGAGGGCGTCTCGGGGCGCGGCCATGAGCTCGTCGTGCAGGGCCCGGCGATAGCCCAGCCCCACGCGCGGTGTGGCGGGGCCCTCCCAGCCGGAGGGCGGCTCAAGCCTGGACGTGGACCGGGCCGCTGGTGAGGGGATGAACGACACGGGGGCTCCTGTATCTGCCGGTGACGGGTGCGTGGGCGATGTCGGAGCGGGAGGGGCTCACGGGTGCGACGGGCGGGGGAGACGCCCGGCGACCACGGAGGCCGCGCGCGTCTCCCCCCCGTCGCGCGGGCGGCCTCAGCCGCAGCTCCCCTCGCCGCAGGAGTGCTCCTTGTCTCCCTTGCCCGGGGCGGCCTTCTTGGCCTCGTCGCCGTCCTTCTTCGTATCCTTCTTCGTATCCTTCTTCGTGTCCTTCTTCGTGTCCCCACCGCCGCAGCTCCCCTCGCCGCAGCTCCCATCGCCGCAGGAGTGCTCCTTGTCCCCCTTGCCCTTGTCGGGCTTGTCGGCCCCACCGCAGCCCGCCACGGTGAGGTCGCCCTGGGCATAGCCGCCGGCCAAGTCCTGGGTGGAAGCGGCGCCATCCAGGGAGGCGGCGGACGCGGGGACGGAGAGGGTCAGCAAGGCGGCCAGGCCGGCGCCGGTGGTGACGCCCTTGAGGGTCTTCATGAGGTCCATGGGGAAACTCCTTTGGGGTTGGTTGGGGTACTTCGGGGTTGGGGTTGGGAGGCCGGGGGAGTCCCCGCCCTCTCAGCGGGTCGTCAGGGCTTGGCGGGCTGGGCCGCCGGCTCGTCGAAGTCGCTGAAGTCGTCATCGTCGTCGGCACCCAGCGCCTCGTCCAGCTTGCGGTTCTGTTCGATGTTCGCCTGGTCCCGCTTGGTGAACTCGGGGTCCACGCGGAACATGAACCACCAGACGGCAAAGGCGGCGACCGCGCCCAGCAGGGCGCCCAAGACGAGCAGCTTCTTCCAGTGCGCGCGCAAGAACTTCATCGTGACCTCCCGTCCCGGCGCCCGCGCGGACGCCGAGGGTTCGGTGTGGCTGGGGGCGGGGAGGCGCGCCCGGAGGGGCGCGCGGGGTTCAGCGCTGCACGGCCGTGAGGCGCACGGTGATGGTCACCTCGTCGGCCACC
The DNA here is from genome assembly GCA_964478315.1 of uncultured Myxococcales bacterium. Lineage (GTDB taxonomy): Bacteria > Myxococcota_A > UBA9042 > PHBI01 > JAAZYN01 > CAYZID01. The sequence continues at coordinate 26,102 of CAYZID010000036.1, forward strand.
TTGAGGCCGGCGAGGTGCTCGGGGGCGATGACACCGAAGTCCTTGAGGGCGATCTGGAACTTCGCCTTGACCCGGATGATGTCCCCGCGGATGCCCAGCTTCTGGAGGCGGGGGGTGTTCTTGTGGAAGCTGATGATGGTGGGGACGGTGAGGGCCTTGGTGTGCCCCTTGATGGTGAGCTTCCCGTGGCCCTTGCCCTTGAGCTTCACGCCATCGGCCAGCGTGGCCCCCTTGGGGAGCGTCAGGCCCTCCAGGGAGAAGGTGATGTCCGGGTAGTCGGCGGCGTTGAGCCACTTCTCCTGCTGGAGGTGGCCGTCGCGGATGGCGTTGCCCGTCCCGATGGACTTCACCGGCACCTTGACCGCCCCGGTCGTGCGCTCGGGGTGCTCCAGGTCTACTTGGAACGCACCGCGCACCTTGGTCGAGACGCCGGTGATGGTCTCGATGGGCGCGTCGGACTCGAAAGCCACGCGGTTGATGCCGCCGGGGGAGACGCCGAAGGTGAGGGGCGCGGCGGCCAGCGCCTGGGGGGCGCCCAGGGTGACGAGGCTCGCGAGGGTGAGGGCGCCCAGGGCGGCGCGGGAGAGCGGAGCGTGGAGAGAGAGGGCGTGTCGCATGGGGACCTCCGGGGGTGCTCGGCGCGGGGCTTCCGCGCCGTCGGGTGTAGGGGGAGAGGCGCTGGCGCCGGCCAGCGTCTGCCCCCCGTATGCCCCCCCTCGAAGTGCGGTTACGCCCCGAGAGAGATTTCTCGGCCCCGCCCCGGCTCAGCCCTCTCGCTCGGCGAGCCAGGCGCCCATGTCTCGCGTGCGCAGATAGGGGTTCAGGGCCTTCACCCGGCGCAGCGGCGCAGAGGCGCCGCCATAGTCGTGGCCCGGGTAGACCACGAGGTCGTCGGGGAGGGCGGCGAGGCGCTGGAGCGAGCGGAACAGCGTGGGTCCGTCGCCCCCAGGCAGGTCGACACGCCCGCACCCCTGGACGAACAGGGTGTCGCCGGTGAGGAGGTGCTGCTCCACGCGCAAGCACACGGAGCCCGGCGTGTGGCCCGGGGTGTGGAGGACCTCCGCGGCCACGCCACCATCCCCAGCCGGCCCCAGGGGCACGGTGTCTCCGTCGGCATAGGGGACCAGCGCGTCCGCGAGGGTGGGGCCGTCCAGGCGCGTGGACGCCAGCAGGAGCGGGATCTCGTCCTCGTGCGCGTGGATGGGGCAGCGGACGTGGCCCAGGAGCTCGCGGAGGCCCTGGATCCGCAGCCCAGAGAAGGTTCCCCCCACGTGATCCGGGTGACCGTGCGTGCAGAGAACGCCGCCCAGGCGCATCCCGTCGGCGTCGAGGAGCTCCACGAGCTCCAGCGGCCCCCAGGCCGGATCCACGAGGAAAGCTACGCCCGCCTCGCGATCTCCCACGGCGTAGCTGAAGTTCTGCATCTGGGCGGCGAAGGGATCGGCTCGCGCGAAGTCGTGCCCAGCGCGGAGCTGCCGGAAGTACAGGTGACTCACGGGATCCTCCCCCGCCCACGGGCGCCCACGAGGAGAGCGCCGCGGCGCGTCAATAGGTCAGCAGGAAGTAGGCGGCCGCTCCCAGGCCTGCCAGGGCCACGACGGCCGCCACGATCCACAGGAGACCCCCTCCACCGCCCGCGGGCAGCTCCTCGGCCATGCCCGTGTTCACGAGCGACGAGTCCATGGCGACCGTGGCCTTCTTGTCCGACGGGTTGCGCGGATCGGCGACCCACTGCTGGGCCAGGTCGTCCCCCCCGGTGGGGGTGAGGATGGGCTTGGTGCCGCAGTTGGGGCAGAAGGCGACGGGGCCCGAGAGCTCATGTCCGCAGGCGTGACATTGCATGGTGACCTCCCCTGAGAGACCCTCGGGAGATACCACAGGCCGCCGCCCAGGGCACGCCCACGCCGGTCCGAAGGGCTGCCGAGGTTGCGTCGGGCCCCGCGGGCTGCCAGGCTGCGGGGGATGACGCAGCCCTCCTCCCGACCGTCCGCGGCGCGCGTGGCCCTGGGCCTCTCGGTCCTCTTGGCGGTGGCGTGGGCCGCCTCTGCGCCGCCGACCCAGGCGCGTCGCCGGCACACCAAGCGCGCCAAGCCGCCCAAGGGGATGGTGGCCGTCCCGGCGACGGTCCTCCACCTCCCCGTCCCGGGCGGCGCGCCCTCGGATGCCCCCGCCCCCCAGCCTTCGGGCGAGGCGCCTCGGGTCGAGCGCGCGGTCGGGCCGTTCTCCATGGACGCGCGGGAGGTCACCGTGGCCGAGTATCGAGCCTGCGTCTACGCGGGCCGCTGCACGGAGCCCCAGTCGGGCACGTACTTCTCCATCGCCGGGCGCCGCAAGGACTGGGCCGACTTCTGCAACTGGGGCAAGCCCGCGCGCCAGGACCACCCCATCAACTGCGTCACCCAGGCCCAGGCCCAAACCTACTGCCGCTGGGCCGGCAAGGCCCTGCCCACCGAGGAGCAGTGGCTCGCCGCGGCCGGGGCCGCCAAGGACCGCCCCTACCCCTGGGGCGATGAGCTGCGAGGCGTCGACCTGTGTTGGCAGCGCCGAGACGCCCGCCAGGGGACCTGCGCCGTGGGCTCGCACCGCCAGGACGAGAGCCCCTACGGCGCCTTGGACATGGCCGGCAACGTCAGCGAGTGGACGAGCAGCCCCTTCTGTCCCCTGGACGAGCCCGCGTGCAGGACGCCCCTGGTCGTGACGCGCGGCGGCAACTGGTACAACCCCTACAGCGTCCGCCGAGGCCTCGCGCGGCGCCTGGAGCGCATGCCCGACGGGGCCGATCACACCCTGGGCTTCCGCTGCGCCAAGGCCAGGCCGAGCAAGCGCGCGAGCGGCCCAGGGCCGCGGCCCGACGCATCGCGACCTTGACCCAGGCCCGGGGGCGTCGCAGGCTCCCGCCCATGGAAGACGCACCGCGGCTGGAGGCCGCCCTCTACCTCCTCGACATGGCCGACGCCGAGGATCCCCGCCCCGCGGCGTCCGCGCACGCGGCTGCCGAAGCCACCCGCACCGCGGACGTCCACAGAGCGACCGCCAAGTGGGTGGACGCGCTGGCGCCCGACGCTTCGGAGGAGCTCAAGCTGGCGGCGCGCTGCCACTGGATGCGGGGGTGGCTCATCCCGCGTCAGGCCTACCCCGCGGGCCTCGACGGGTTCCGCGAGTGGCGCGCCTACATGCGCCTGCACCACGCGGGGGAGGCCGCCGGGCTGCTGCGCGGCATCGGCTACACCAAGGACGAGATCGACCGCGTCAAGGACCTCGTCCAGCGCACCTACCTGGGCGCGGACCCCGAGGCCCAGGTGCTCGAAGACGCCGCGACCCTAGCCTTCTGCGAGACGGAGCTCGTGGCCCTCACGCGCCACGGCGCCTCGGAGGCCTTGCGCGAGGAGGTCGAGGACGCCCTGAGTCGGCTGTCGGACACGGCCCACGGCGAACTCCTGGACCTGGCCGACGGGCTCCCACTGCCCGCCGCCGAGCTCCTTCGAGATCTCCTCGGAGCCCCCCGCGGCGGCGTCTGATCGACCGCGCCAGCCCCCGCTCCGCCGCGGTGCGCGACGGGAGGGGGCCGCGACTCGCTCTCAGCCCCGATCCGCCACCTACTCTGGGATTCAGCTTTGGATCCCGCGTGTGGGCGGCGTCGGACTGCACGTCTGGGTGCTCGACGTG
>CAYZID010000037.1:0-28660 GCA_964478315.1 uncultured Myxococcales bacterium
CCGCCCACACGCGGGATCCAAAGCCGAATCCCAGAGTAGGTGGCGGATCGGGGGTGAGCCGCGAATCCCTAGTGTGGCGTTACGCTTCTCGCTCGACGAGCGTGGCGACGCCCTGGCCTACGCCCACGCACAGGGTCGCCAGCCCGCGGCGCTTGCCGTGGCGGCGCATGGCGTGGAGCAGGGTGACCAGGATCCGAGCGCCGCTCATGCCCAGGGGGTGGCCCAGGGCGATGGCCCCGCCGTGGACGTTCACGCGCTCGGGGTCCAGCCCCAGCTCGCGGATCACGGCGAGGGACTGGGCGGCGAAGGCCTCGTTGAGCTCCACGAGCTCCACGTCGCCCAGCGCCCAGCCGGCGCGCGCCAGCGCCTTGCGGGTCGCCGGCACGGGGCCGATGCCCATGATCGTGGGATCCACGCCGGCGGGCGCCGAGGCCACGTAGCGCCCGGCGCTCTCCCAGCCGTGGGTGTCGAGGGCCTCCTGGGAGCACACGAGGAGGGCCGCCGCGCCGTCGTTGAGCGTGGAGCTGTTGCCCGCCGTGACCGACCCGGGGCGCTCCCCCTCGGCGACGGGCCCGCGGCGGAAGGCGGGGCGCAGCTTGGCGAGCTTGTCCAGGGAGGTCCCGGGGCGCGGCCCCTCGTCGCGATCCACGACGAGGGGCGGGCCTTTGCGCTGGGGGATCTCCACGGGGAGGAGCTCGTCGGCGAAGGCGCCCTCCTCCTGGGCGCGGAGGGCGAGCTGGTGGCTGCGCAGCGCGAAGCGGTCCTGGTCCTCGCGGCTGATGTCGTAGCGATCCACCAGGTTCTCGGCCGTGTTCCCCATGGCCTCCAAGGGGAACTTGGCCGCCAGGCGCGGGTTGGGGTAGCGCCAGCCCAAGGCCGTGTCCCAGGCCGTCTGGTTGCCGAAGACGGGCTTGCCCGTGGCGTTCCGGGGGACCGAGTAGGGCGCCCGGGACATGGACTCCACGCCACCCACCAGGACGACGTCGGCGTCGCCCACCTGGACGGCCCGCGCGGCCATGTTCACGGCCTCCAGGCTGGAGGCGCACAGGCGGTTCACCGTGACCGCCGGGACGCTGTAGGGGAGGCCCGCCAGGATGGACGCCATGCGCGCCACGTTGCGGTTGTCCTCGCCCGCCTGGTTGGCGCACCCGGCGATGACGTCGTCCACGCGGGCCGGATCCACGCCCGTGCGCGCCACGACCGCCTCGAAGACGTGGGCCAAGAGATCGTCCGGGCGGACCGCGGCGAGGGCGCCACCGAACCGGCCGATGGGCGTCCGCAGGGGAGAGACGAAGTGGACCGTGCGCAATGAGGCCATGGGGAGCTCCTTGGGGGGGCGAGGGACGGGCTGCCACCCGCGCGGAACTCATAGAACAAGCACCTCGGCGCCTCAAGCGTCCCGATCTCCGCGAACCGTCGGTCGCCTCGGCGCTCCGGGTATGGGGCGGATCGGGGCTCGACGTGAGGGCCCGCGGCCCGGTACAACCCCGCCCATGAGCACCGCACCCAAGCCGACGCGACGCCTGACGACCCGGGACCTCGCCAAGCGCAAGCGCAAGGGCCAGAAGATCGTCATGGTCACCGCCTACGACGCCACCTTCGCCCGGCTGCTGGACGAGGCGGGCGTGGACATGATGCTCGTGGGGGACTCCTTGGGCATGGTCATCCAGGGGCACGAGTCCACGCTCCCCGTGACCATGGACCAGATGGTCTACCACACGGCCGCCGTGGTCCGCGGCTCCCGCCGGGCCCTCGTCGTGGGGGACATGCCCTTCCTCTCCTACCAGGTGAGCCCCGCCGAGGCCGTGCGCAACGGCGGGCGCCTGCTGGCCGAGGCGGGGTGCCAGGCCGTGAAGCTGGAGGGCGGGCGCCGCAGCGTCCCAGCCGTGCGCGCCTTGGTGGAGGCGGGCATCCCCGTGGTGGGTCACCTGGGGCTCACCCCCCAGTCGGTGAACGCCGTGGGCGGCTACCGCGTCCAGGGCCGCAGCGACGCCCAGCGCGAGGCCCTCCTGGCCGACGCCGACGCGCTGGTGGAGGCGGGGATCTTCTTGCTGGTCTTGGAGGCCGTGCCCCAGGACCTGGCCCGAGAGGTCACCGAGCGCGTCCCCGTCCCCACGGTGGGCATCGGCGCTGGGCCCGCCTGCGACGGGCAGGTCCTCGTCTGCTACGACTACCTGGGCCTCACGGACACCTTCTCTCCGAAGTTCTTGAAACGCTATGCGAAGCTGGCGGACACCGTGCGGGACGCCACGGCGACCTACGCCGACGAGGTCCGGGCCGGGGCCTTCCCCACCGACGAGCACAGCTTCTGAGCCGCGTCGCACCGGAGGACGCCATGGAGATCCTCACCGACCCTGCCGCCATGCGCCGCTGGACCCGCGCTCGCCGGGCCGCCGGGGGCCGCGTGGGCTTCGTGCCCACCATGGGCTACCTGCACGAGGGCCACCTGTCGCTCGTGCGCCGCGCGCGCAACCTGGCGGACCACGTCGTCGTGTCGGTCTACGTGAACCCCACGCAGTTCGCTCCCGGCGAGGATCTGGACGTCTATCCCCGAGACCTCGAAGGCGATCTCGCCAAGCTCCGGGCCGAGGGCGTGGACGCCGTGTTCGCCCCCGAGGACCTCTACGCCCGCGGTGACGAGGGCGCCCCGCCCCACGAGACTTGGGTCACCGTCGAGCGCCTCAGCCGGCCCCTGTGCGGCGCAAGTCGCCCCATCTTCTTCCGCGGCGTGGCCACGGTGGTCACGAAGCTCTTTCACATCGTCGAGCCGGACGTGGCCGTCTTCGGGAAGAAGGACTACCAGCAGTGGCGCGTCATCCGCCGGATGGTGCGCGATCTGGACATGGGGATCGAGGTCGTGGGCGCGCCCCTGGTGCGCGAGCCCGACGGGCTGGCCATGAGCTCGCGCAACGTCCGCCTGACCCCCGATGAGCGCCAGCGCGCCCTGTCCATCTCCCGCTCGCTGCGCGCCGCCCAGGAGGCCGTGGACGCGGGCGAGGGCCGCGCCGCGCCGCTCGTCGAGGCCGCTCGGCGGGCCATCGAGGAGGCCGGGGGCCGCGTGGACTACGTGGAGATCCGCGACCCCGAGACGCTGGAGCCCCTCGACACCCTCACCGGCACCCGCACGGGCCTGGCCCTCATGGCCATCGCCGCCCACTTCGGCACCGTGCGCCTCATCGACAACGCGGAGCTCCAGCTCCCGAGCTGAGCCTCACCCCGGCAACGCGCCCCGCGCCCCGCGCCCCGATCAGGGGGCCTGTGCGGCGGCCATGGCCTCGCCCAGCGCCTCGGGGCCGAAGGCCGCCTCGATGAGGGCCCGCATGTCCTCGGGCGGCGGCGTGGCGAAGCGCACGCGCTGCCCGGTCGCCGGGTGGTCGAAGGCGAGGGACGTAGCGTGCAGGGCCTGGCGCGTCATGCGTCGGGCGGCGGCGAGCTCCGGGCCCGCCCGGCCCCCACCCTTGGGGACCGGGCGGCCGTAGACGGGGTCGCCTACGACCGGGTGACCGGCCTCCGAGAGGTGGGCGCGGATCTGGTGCGTGCGCCCCGTCTCCAGCCACACGAGGAGCAGGGCGAGGGCCTCCCCGCGCGCCAGGACGCGCCAGTGCGTGATGGCCTCGCGGCCTCGGCTCACGCGGCCCGACATGCGCTTGCGGTCCCGGGGGTGGCGCCCGTAGAGCGTGCGGATGGTCCCCTCGTCGTCGAGCCGCGGGCCCAGGACGACGGCCAGGTAGCGGCGGCGCGTGGTGCGCGCCTGGAACTGGGCCTGGAGGGCCGCGAGCGCCGCGTCGGTCCGCGCGACCACCAGGACCCCGGAGGTGTCGCGATCCAGGCGGTGGACCAGCCCGGGGCGCACGGTCGCATCCGGGCTGCGCGGGTCGCGGGCGGCCGCCAGGCCCCGGTGTTCGCCGTCGGCGTCCGGCGTCCCACTCCCCACGTCGGTCAAGTGGTACACGAGGGCGTTGACCAGCGTGCCCGTGGCGTGACCCGGTGCCGGGTGCACGACGAGGCCCGCGGGCTTGTCCACCACGGCGATGTGCTCGTCGCGGTGGAGGAAGGGCAGGGGGATGTCCTCGCCTGCGGGGCCCCCGCCGGCCCCCTGCGCGGAGCCTTGGAGCTCAGCGGGGCCTGGGAGCCACGCGACCTCGTCGCCCGCCGCGAGCCTCATGCCCGCTTTGGCCGCGGGGGTGCCGTTGATCAGGGCGCGCCCCTGGTCCACGGCGCGGTGCACAGCACTACGGCTGGGGCCGCCCTCGGCGGCCAGGCGGGCCGCCAGCCAGACGTCCAGGCGGGTCCCCGCGTCCTCGGCGGGGACCCGCCACGTCTGGGCCGGCTCAGACGCGGTAGAACTTGTAGAGGTCCGAGAGGTCATCCAGGTCGTCGATGTCCAGCCAGTTGTCGTGGATCCACTGGACGCGGACGGTCCCGAAGCCCCCCTCGATGACCGCGTTGATGAGCTGGGGGATGCTCCACTTGGTCAGGTCGACCCCGTCGGCCTCCAGCTTGTCCAGGGCGGCGCGGAGCTGGGCGCTGCCCTCCTCGTTGGCCCACAGGAGCCCCGTCCACTCACCGGACGCCTTGTCCCGGGTGAGCTCGGTGTCGATGCGCTGGAGCTCGTAGGCCTGGTCGAGGATGCCCTCCACCCGCTCGGGGGTGACCACGGCGTAGTCCACGGACTTTCGCGAGTGCTCGCGCTCGGCGTAGTCCACGACCACCGTCAGGGGGTGGTCGGAGCGCACGAGGTTCTCGAGCACCCACTGGCGGGCCACGACGTCGCCGTAGCCGATGAGGACGTTGCCCTCGATCTTGTCTCGCGCGGCGAGGAGGGAGCCCACCTCGCCGCCCTGCTCCCAGCCTTCGGCGTGGGCGTACTTGACCGTGGAGACCTCGAAGGCCTCGGGCTTGTAGCCCGTGACGATGTGGATGTCGCGGACGCCAGCCGTGCGCAGGGTGTCCACGGCGCGCTCGATGATGGGCTTGCCCGCGACCTCCAGCATGGCCTTGGGTCGGTCCTCGGTGAGCTTGCCGAAGTGGCTGCCCTTGGAGGCGGCGAGGAGGATGGCCTTGGCGCCCTGGCGGGACTTGGGGAGGTACTCCTTCTCCCACTGGGAGTACTCGGCCATGCCCTGGAGGCGGAAGATCTCCTTGACCGGGGGCAGCTTGGCCTCGATGTGCATGAGGGTCTGGGCCTCGTACAGATGGCGCGCGGTGTCCTGCATGGCGCGGATGGCGGAGCGCAGGATGTGGTTCGCCCAGATGATCATGCTCACGCCCAGGTCGGCGAAGACCTTCGTGGGCGTGGAGTAGTACATGGTGGGCACGATGACCACGGGGCAGCGGTCGCCCCACTCGCGCATGAAGTTGATGATGTCGTCGGGCGTGGAGATCTTGGAGTGGCACAGGATGGCGTCGGCCCCCGCGTCGTGGTAGGCGCTGGCCCGCTTGAGGGCCTCCTTGAGGCCCCAGCCGCCGATGAAGGCCTCGGTGCGGGCGACGATGGAGAAGTCGTCGTCGCGCTGGGCGTCCTTGCCCGCCTTGATCTTGCCGCAGAACTCATCGATGTCCGCGAGGGGCTGCGCCTCGCCTTTGATGAAGGAGTTCGTCTTGGGGAAGATCTTGTCCTCGATGCACACGGCGGCCACGTCGCGCTGTTCGAGCTTCTGCACCAGCCGGCGCATGTTGTTGAAGTTGCCGTAGCCGGTGTCGCCGTCCAGGAGGATGGGGACCGACGTGTTGTCGGCCATGAACTCCAGCACCTCCAAGACCTGAGTCCAGGAGGCCTCGTTGTTGTCGCGGACGCCCATGGCCGCTGAGATCGACAGGCCGCTGCCCCAGATCCCCTCGAAGCCCGCCTCCTCGACGATCTTGGCCGACAGGCCGTTGTGGGCTTCACAGATGAAAGACAGGCCGTCACGCTGGAGCAGTTGTTTGAACGCAGTGGTCTTCTTCATGGCATCCTCCGGTCGCGGCTCTCGCCCGCGGAATGGGCGCTTTTACCCCGGTCCTCGGCGCACCGGCAACCCCGTCCTTCGGGCACGGCGTAGCGCGCCGCCCAGAAGGGGTTCCCGGCCGCTTCCCTGTCCCCTCGGTCCCCCGCTCTCCAAGGAAGTCTCATGCGAGACAACCCCTTCCGCGATCTCCCCCGCGTGGACGACCTCGCGCGTCGGCCCGAGCTTCAGTCCTTGGGCCTCCCGCAGCCGCTGCTCATGGAGGCCGCCCGGGCCGCCATCGCCGAGGCCCGCGCCGACATCGCCACGGGGCGCGGGAGCGTGCCCGTGGAGGTCATCGCGCACGACGCTGCGCGCCGCGCGCAAGCCGCTTCGCGCTTCACCCTCCGGCGGGTCCTCAACGCCACGGGGGTGGTCGTCCACACGAACCTGGGCCGCGCGCCCTTGCCGGAGGACGCGCTGGTCGGCGTGCTGGGCGCCGTGAACCTGGAGATGGACCTCCCTCGTGGGGCGCGCGGTTCGCGGAGGGACCACGCGGAGGCCCTGCTCGTGAGCCTCACCGGGGCCGAGGCGGCGCTGGTCGTGAACAACAACGCGGCCGCCGTGATGCTGGCGTTGGCGGCGCTGGCGCGGGGGGGCGAGGTGCTCGTGAGCCGTTCGGAGCTCATCGAGATCGGCGGCAGCTTCCGCATCCCCGACATCCTCGCGGCCTCGGGTGCGCGGTTGGTGGAGGTCGGGACGACGAACCGGACCTACGCGCGCGACTTCGCCGACGCGGTGGGGCCCGAGACGCGGGCGATCCTGCGCGTGCATCCGTCGAACTATCGGATCACGGGGTTCACGCATGTCCCCACGACGGCGGCGCTGGCCGAGGTGGCGCGCCGCGCGGACGTGCCCTTGCTCTACGACGTGGGCGCGGCGCACTTCGACGCGCCCACCCCGGGCCTCCAGGGGCCGCCGCACTGCGGGGGGGAGCCCGAGGAGGAGGTGGACGTGCGGGCCGAGCTGGAGGCGGGCGCGGACTTGGTGTGCTTCAGCGGGGACAAGGTGCTCGGGGGGCCCCAGGCGGGGCTCATCGTGGGGCGGCGGGCGTTGGTGGACCGCCTGGCGCGGCACCCCCTCATGCGGGCCCTGCGACCGGGGAAGCTCACGCTGGGGGCCCTTCAGGTCGTCCTCATGGCGTATCGCTTGGGGCGCCAGGCTGCGCTGCCCACGCGGCGGATGCTCCGGGAGACCCCGAGCGCCCTCCAGCGTCGGGCCGTGGACTTGGCGCGGGCGCTGGGTGAAGGGGGCGTGGTGGCGCGCGTCGTGCCCTGCGAGGACACGCCGGGCGGAGGCTCGCACCCGGCGGCCACCTTGCCGGGCTACGCGGTGGAGATCGACCAGGCCGTGGGGGCCCCCGATGAGCTCGCGCGGGCGCTCCGCGAGGGGGAGCCGCCCGTCGTGCCGACGATCCGCGCCGACTGCGTGCAGCTTCACCTGCGCACCATCGCCCCGGACGACGACGAGGCCCTGGTGACCGCGGTGCTCGCCGCCGCCCGCCGCCCGCCCCGAGCCGGCCGCTAGGGGCCCCTCGGCGCCCCGCCCGCCGGTCCCCGGCTCCTCGGGGTCCTCGTGGGAGGCGCTGGGACCGGGACCATGGCATCCCGACGCGATCCCCTGTACCGCGTCACCGATTGGGCGGCCCTGGGCGCGTGGCGCGCAGGCCGAGCGGCGCGGGAGCGCCCCACTCCCCAGCACCCCGCCCCTATCCCATCCGCATCCGGGCGGCGGGGTCTTGGTGGTAGAAGCCCTTGAGGATGTCGTAGAGGGCGGGCTCGAAGCGGCGGACCTCGTGGGGGATGTCGAAGAAGGCCTCCGTGGCCACGGCGAAGAACTCGGCCTCGTTGACGCCACCGTAGGGGTCCAGCACCGTCCCGAGGCCCCGCTCCGTCCGGGCGCGGAGTCGGTGGAAGGACTCCGTGCACACCTCGGCCCAGCGCGCGTAGTCCTCGGGACGATCGAGCGGGGGGGTGCCGTCCACCGTGCCGTCGAACATGTCGAGCTTGTGGGCGAATTCGTGGAAGACCACATTGTGGCCCCGCGCCGGGTGGCGCGCGCTGCGGAGCACGGCGTCCCACGTGAGCAGCACCGGCCCGCCCAGGTGGGCCTCCCCCAAGATGGGCATCCCCGCCGACACGGGGGCGGTGGGGATCGTGAACATCCCGGTGGGGCGCTCGGGGGTCACCACCGTGGAAGGGTAGACGATGATGGAGTCCACCTTGCGGTAGAGATCGTGAGGGAGGGCGAGGACCAGCAGACAGGCGTCGGCGGCGATGGTGACGCGGATCTCGTCGGTCATCTCCAGCCCCCCCGCCCCTTCGAAGTGCTTCTCCACCACGAAGACGTGGACCAGTTCGCGCATCCGGCGGCGCTCCTCCTCCGTGAGCCACCGTCGGTGCGCGAAGTTCCGGGCCGCGATCTCCTCCCAGGCGGCGGGGAAGGGCTCCGCCAAGATCTCCCGTCGCCGCCGGCGGCGTAGCCAGCCCATGAGCCCCATCACGCCTCAGCCCCCAACCGCCCTCGGGCCACGCCGGTCGATCCGCACCGCCAGGCCCGCGATCTCTCTGCCCTCGTTCCCACCCCTCCCTCCCTGCGTCTTTCCGTGGCCCAACACCGGCTGCTCGCGGACGCGGCCCACGCACCACACCCTTGTGGCACAGTGCGCTCCGCCGCGCGAGCCGCGCTCTGTGATCCGCTGGGGCCTCCGGCGGATTCGGGGCGTCGGATCTGGGTTGACAGGGGGTAGGGCCGCCGTTAGCTTACGCCGCCCTTCGCGCCGAGCGCCGCGTGCTGCCCCGAGCATGGCTCCTGCGCGCGCCCTTAGAACGTCCACATCGCGCCCCGAAGGCCGAGGACTGGAGAGAACACCGAGATGGCTGTCACGATTCGACTCGCACGACACGGCTCCAAGAAGCGCCCCCACTACCGCATCGTCGCGGCCAACAGCGCCGCCCGCCGCGACGGCCGCTTCATCGAGCTGGTCGGGACCTACAACCCGCTGCTGGACCCGCCCGCCGTGTCCCTCAAGCGGGATCGCATCCGCCACTGGCTGAGCAACGGGGCCGCCACCACCCCCACGGTGAAGAACCTGCTGGATCGCTACATGGACGCCGAGGACACCGTCCGCAAGCCCGTCCGGCGCCCCGTGGCCAAGCCCGCCGCCGAGGCCGCGCCCGCCGCCGAGGCCGCGCCCGCCGCCGAGGCCGCGCCCGCCGCCGAGGCCGCGCCCGCCGCCGAGGCCGCACCCGCCGCCGAGGCCGCGCCCGCCGCCGAGGGGGCCTGAGCCCATGAAGGACTTGGTCAACTATCTCGTGACGGCCATCGTGGACGACCAGGACGCCGTGGAGGTCCGTCACATCGAGGACGGCGACACGGATCTCTACGAGGTGTCCGTGGCCCAGGACGACCTGGGTAAGGTCATCGGTCGCCACGGCCGCACCGCGCGGGCCCTCCGCGCCGTCGTGCGGGCGTCCACGGCCAAGCTCGGCCGGCGGAGCCAGCTCGAGATCGTCGAGTAGGCGAGCGGCCTCACCCGGGGGCGCCTCACCACCGGGACGCCGAAAGAGCACCCCGCGCCGCCGCCTCGCGTCCGCCTTTGTGGCTGGGCCGGGGGAGGAGGCCGCGGGGTGTAGACGTATGGAGCCGCACACGCGGCGAGAGAGGGGGAGGATGGGCCCGAAGCGGCACGGAGGGGGGCGGCTGGTCCTGGTGGCGCTGGGCACCGTGGGGAAGGCGCGGGGGCTGCGCGGCGACGTGTACGTCCGGGCTTTCCACTCCGCGTCTCCCCTGTGGACCCCCGGGCAGGTGCTGACGCTCGTGGCGAGCCCCGAACCCGAGCACACCTGGGCGTTGGAGGAGGCCCAGGTGGCGGTCCCACCAGCCTGGGCGCGGGAGGTCGTCGTGGCGCGCGTGGGCCACGGCGCCAAGGGGCGCATGAGCTTGGGCATCGAGGGGGTCCACACGCGCGAGGCGGCGGAGGCGCTTCGCGGGGCGCTGTTGGGCCTTCGGCCCGAGGCCCTGCCCGCGCTGGAGGAGGGCGAGTTCTATCTGGCCGAGCTGGTTGGGTACGCGGCGCGTGGCGTGGACGGCGCGCCGCTCGGGACCGTGACGGACGTCCTCGCGCTCCACCAGGACCTGCTCGAGATCACGCCTCAAGGCGGCGGGCGGCCCTACCTGGTCCCCCTGGTGCCAGCGCTGGTCCCAACGATCGACCGCGCCGGGCGCTCCGTCACCCTCGACCCGCCCGAGGGGCTCGCCGGGGCCGCCACCGCGCCGGAGCACGAGGAGCGCCGGTGAGCTACTCCTTCGACGTCGTGACGCTGTTCCCCGAGCTCGTCCAGGGCTACCTGGGCGGGAGCATCTTGGGGCGCGCGGGGCGCGCGGGGCTCATCGACGTGGCCTACACGGATCCCAGGGACTTCACGACGGACCGGCACCGCACGGTGGACGACGCGCCCTTCGGAGGTGGCGCGGGGATGGTCATGAAGGCCGAGCCTCTGGCTCGCGCCGTGGAGGCGGTCCGGGCGGCGCGCGCCCCGGCCCGCGTGGTGCTCTTGAGCGCGGCCGGACGCCCCTTCACCCAAGCCGTGGCGGTGGAGTACGCCGCCCTGGGCAGCCTCGCGCTGGTCTGCGGGCGCTACGAGGGGGTGGACGAGCGCGTGGCCGAGGTGGTCGTGGACGAGGAGCTGTCGGTGGGGGACTTCGTCCTCACGGGCGGCGAGCTGGGCGCCCTCATCGTCATCGACGCCGTGAGCCGGCTGCTCCCGGGCGTCTTGGGCAACGCGGCGGGCCCCGCCGAAGAGTCCTTCAGCGACGCCCCGCTGCTGGAGCACCCCCAGTACACGAGGCCCCGGGAGTGGCGAGGTCACGCCGTGCCGCCGGTCTTGGTGAGCGGCGATCACGCCGCGATCGCGCGCTGGAAGGCGGAGCAGCGGCTGGCCCGGACCCGAGCGCGCCGCCCGGACCTGCTCGCGCCGCTTAGCGACGCGGTGGGCGAGCCTGGGGAGGGAGCGGCGCGCGCGGCGATGGCCGTCGAGCGAGAAAAGGCTTGATCTGGCGGGTGGGATGAATATCTATATCGCCCTCATTCACCACCCCATCCGCAACCGGCGGGGGGAGACGGTGACCACCGGGGTCACCAACGTTGACATCCACGACCTCGCTCGGTCCGCCCGATCGTTTGGCGTATCGGGGTATTACCTGGTCACGCCCGTGACCCAGCAGCGCGCCCTCGTGGAGCGCATCGCGGCGCACTGGCGCGAGGGCGCGGGGGCGGAGCACAACCCCGTGCGCGCCCAGGCCTTCCAGGGCGTGCGCGTGCGCGCCGCGCTGGAGGAGGTCGTCGACGACATCACGCGACGAGAGGAGGCGGCCCCGCTGGTGGCCGCGACGGGGGCGGCCATCGCTCGCCCCACCACAACCTACGAGACGCTGCGGCTCCGCTTGGCGCGGGAGGGCGGCGCGCTGCTGCTCCTGTTCGGTACGGGCTGGGGCTTGGTGGACGAGGTCCTCCAGCGCGCCGACCTGCTCCTCCCCCCCGTGCGGGCCGTCGCTGGACGAGACGGATACAATCATCTATCAGTGCGGGCCGCCGCGGCGATCATCCTCGATCGCCTCCTGGGCGACCGCGACGCGCCCTGCCAAGGAGAGAGGCCCTCATGACCGGCATGAACATCATCGAACTGCTCGACCAGGTCCACATGCGGGCCGACATCCCCGCCTTCAAGGCGGGCGACACGGTGCGCGTGCACGTGCGCATCAAGGAGGGCGAGAAGGAGCGCGTGCAGGTCTTCGAGGGGATCTGCATCGCCCGCCACAACGACGGCGTCCGCTCGACCTTCACGGTCCGCAAGCTCTCCTACGGCATCGGCGTGGAGCGCATCTTCCCCGTACACAGCCCGCGCATCGAGCGCGTGGAGCTGGTCCAGGAGGGGCGCGTGCGCCGCAGCAAGCTCTACTACCTGCGCAGCCGCCGCGGCAAGGCCGCCCGCGTCCGCGCCATCCGCCGGTTCTAGACGCGCCCGGTCTTGGCGCGCCGCCCGCGGACACCGCGAGGGGGTGCCGTCCCCGGAGACCTCTTCGGGGCGCCCCGCACCGACGCCGCCGACCCGGGGCCCCTCCCCGGATCGGGCGGCATCGCTGCGTCCGGCGACCTGCTACCCGCGCGCCCGGCGCGCACCCTGTCGTGCGGGGAGGTGGAGCGGTGGGCGCACCGCCAAGGGTTCGACCTCCTCGTGGGGCTCGATGAGGCCGGACGCGGTCCCTTGGCCGGCCCCGTGGTGGCCGCCGCAGTGGTGTTGCCGCCCGACTGTCCGCCCTGCGAGGAGCTGGGGCTGGGCGAGCTCGACGACTCCAAAGCCCTGAGCCCCGCCGCCCGCGACCGCCTGTTCGAGCGCGTCCTCGCCGGGGCCCTGACGTTCGGCGTGGCCGTCGTGGGGCCGGCGCGGGTGGACGAGGTGAACATCCTCCAGGCTTCCCTGGAGGCCATGGGCGTCGCCTGGAGGCGGGCCGTGCGGCGTCTACCCGCGGCGGCCTCGGCCCTGGCGCTGGTGGACGGCAAGCAGCGCGCCCACCTGCCCCGGGGAGTGGCCCAGCGGCTGCTGATCAAGGGCGACGCGCGGTCGGTGAACATCGCCGCGGCGTCCGTGCTGGCGAAGGTCGTGCGGGATCGGATCATGGTGGGCTACGACAGGCGGTGGCCCGTCTACGGCTTCGCGCGTCACAAGGGCTACCCCACGGCGGCCCACCGCGCCGCCATCGCCGCCCACGGGCCGTGCCCCATCCACCGGCGGAGCTTTCGCCTGCTGCCGGCGACCACGCCCCCGTGAGCGCGCAGCCCAAGAGCGCGGCGGCGCGAGCGCGCGCGCGCCGGAGGCTGGGGCGGCGCGGGGAGGCCAAGGCGGCGCGCTACCTCGCGCGCCGAGGGCTCCGGGTGCTGGAGCGCAACTGGCGCTGCCCCAGCGGCGAGCTGGACATCATCGCGCGGGACGGCGACGTGCTGGTCATCGTGGAGGTGCGGAGCGCCAGCGGCCGCTTCGCTGGGGGCCCGGAGCGCACCGTGGGGCCGGACAAGCAGCGACGCCTCGCGCGCCTGGCCCAGCGCTACCGGGCGACGCTGGGCGCGCGGGGAGGGGGCGCCTCGCGAGGCCCCGCCGGCTGGCGCCCGGCGTCCGTGCGGTTCGACGTGGTCGGGGTCGTCCGGCGCACCTGGTGGCGTTGGGAGGTGCGCTGGGTGCGGAACGCCTTCGACGTGCCTTCGGGGTGACGCGCCGCCCGACGCCGCCCACACCCGGGATCCAAAGCCGAATCCCAGAGTAGGTGGCGGATCGGGGTCGGGAGGCCCGTGTTGACAGCGTGTGGCCCGGGCCCACACAATCCCCCGCGAGCGAGAGACCGAAAGCCGTGGCGCGCGGCCACGACGACGACGAGGCCAAACCCATGAGGCACGCCATGAGGCAGGCGGAGGCGAGGATTCACGCACGGGGACGCGCGGGGCGCGCCCGGCGTTGGGGGCGTGATGGGATCCCGGGGGGCGCGGCGCTGCTGGGCCTGCTGCTGTCCTTGGCGACCATCGCGACGGCTTCGGCCTGCGACCCGGACCCGCTGTTCGAGCCGTGCCCGCTGTCCAACTCGATCCAGCAGGCGTGCGCGGCGGAGGCCGCGGACACGCTGTACTCGTGCGTGGTCGCGGACCACCCCTTCTGCCTGGAGGGCATCTGCGCGAGCTGGCTCGGCCAGCCTTCCATCTGCACCAAGGCCTGCACCTCGGACACCGACTGCCCCGAAGGCAGCCAGTGCAGGGCCCACCTCGACCTGCAGTTCTGCGTCTTGGACGAGGACCTCGCGGCGACCGCCGGGGGCGTGGGAGGCCAGGGGCTGGTGGCCCCCGACGCGGCGGGCGGCGCGGACGCCGGAGGGGCGGACGCCGGGCAGTAGCCGCTTGGGGGCTGGGCCCGGGGCTCCCGGGCCGCGGGCCCGAAAGCGTCAGCCCGCGGGGACAAAGAGGATCTGCCCGAGCTTGGTGAGGCCCATGGCGCGCGGGATGACGAGTTCCCCGTCCGAGCCCACCGCGAGCGCGCCGAGTTCGACGAGCGTGCCGTGCTTGGAGTCCACCGTGTAGGCGGTGTAAGCGGCCCCCGCGGGGAGCCCCGCGCCCACCGTCGCCACGCGGAAGGCGGCCCCGTCGAGGGCCTCCACGCCGAGCGGGTGGATCACGAAGGCCCGCGTGCCCGCGGTGTGCCCCATCCAGGGCTCGACGTCGAGCGGGGGCAGATCGGACGCCGCCACCTCGACGGCCCCCACCTCCTCCGCGGCGCCCAGGGGATAGCGGAAGCTCCCGGCGTCCGCTTCCAGCGTCAGCGCGCCCCCCGCCACGGTGACCGCGCCGCCCTGGGCCTTGGGCCACGGCGTGGTCTCGGGGAGCGGGAAGGTCACCACGTCGCGGGGCGCCGTGTTGGGGTTCTGGGCCGTGACGTCCTGGAAATAGTAGAAGTCCAGGTAGCCCTTGGGGGAGCCGAAGACCTGCATCTTCTGGGGCAGCAGCAGCAGGCCGTCGATGTCGTAGCGCCCGTCGCCGTCGGTCTCGCCGCGCACGCAGGTGCTCTCCGTGCACGCGAGCACCTTGATGGCCGCCAGGCCCGCCCCGTCCGGACCCACCACGCGACCGAGCACGTGGCCCGTGCGGGGCGTCGCGTCGCTGGCCGCGTCCTGGATCGCGTCGCCGAGCGCGGCGTCCCCGGAGGCGGCGTCCGCGCTCACGTCGCCGGAGCCGTCGCCGGGGTTTGGGGTGCCCTCGGCCTCGCAGGCGGCGAGCGGTGCGAGGGCGGTGAGCAGGAGCAGGCCCAGCGCCCCGCGGAGGGCTCCGCGGGCGCGTGGCGCCGGGCTGACGACGTGATCCTGGAACATGGGCACCTCGAAGGGGCGAGGGGGGGGGAGAGGGGCGGCTGGGGCGGGCTGGCTTTCGAGCGACCGGCCGGGGAACCGTGCGGAGTGGGAGGATACCCAACGGGCCCGTCGGAGGCGACCGGCCCGTCGCGGGCCTCCGGCCGCAAGGCTCGGGACGGGTTGCCGTCTTGGCGGCCGATCGGGGGCGCGCTGGTCACCTTGACCACCTCGGAAGGAGGGGGCTATAACCGCCAGAGTTTACACCACCGTCGCTAGGAGCCCTCGCGATGCGTAGCGCCCGCTCTGAACTGTTCGCACCCTTGGGGCTCGCCCTCGCCCTGCTGGTGGCGCCTCTCGGCGGTGCGCCGGCCTTCGCCCAGACCCCGGGGGAGGATGACGGCGCGCTCGAGATGGGCGCCGACGAGGTGGGCGGGGACGAGGCCGTGGAGATGGGGCCCGAGTACAAGGTGGACCCCGCCGTCCTGCAGAGGATGCTCACGGACGGCAAGGCCTTCCTGGCGAGCGGGCACCACCTCCTGGCCGCGGCCAAGTTCTTCGACGCGGTGAGCAACGGCGATCCCATCGATCCCATCGTCCAGGAGGCGCAGTTCCAACTCGCGGTGACGCTCTACCAGCTCAAGCTCTACCAGAGCGCCCTCACGCGGCTGGAGCCCATCGTGGACGAGGGGGACAACCACCCCAAGTACCTCCAGGCGCTGCCCTACCTGCTGTACATCGCCCGCGAGGCGGGCAGCGGCTCGGACGTGCTGGACAAGCTCTCGCGGTACCCCGAGGCCGCCTACCCGCCAGACCTGGCCGGGGAGCTGCACTTCCTGGTGGGGCAGTACTTCTTCAATCAGGACGCCTACGATGAGGCGCTGGCCCACTTCCAGAAGGTGGGGGAGGACCAGGGGCGCTTCTACGTCCGGGCGCGCTTCCTGGAGGGGGTCATCCACACGGTGCAGTCGAACCTGGCGCAGGACCCCGCGCACACGGACGTGGCGCGGCTCAAGGCCGCCGCGGAGAGCTTCAAGAAGGTCTTGCGCTACAAGCGGGACCACGGGGGGGATCCCGTCGTGGACAACGTGGCGCGCATGGCGCACCTGGCCCTGGGGCGCCTGTTCTTCTCCACCCGGCAGTACAACGTGGCGCTGCGCTACTACGACCAGGTGGAGCGCGGGGGGATGGACTGGCTCAACGCCCTGTTCGAGGTGAGCTGGGTCTACTTCCAGCTTCGCAAGTACCCGCGAGCGCTGGGGAACCTCCACACGCTCAACTCGCCCTACTTCGCCGACCAGTACTTTCCCGAGTCCCGGGTGCTCCAGGCCCTCATCCTGTTCTACAACTGCCACTACAAGGAGTCGTTGGCGGTGGTGCAGGACTTCGTGAACGAGTACCTGCCCATCATGAAGAAGCTCAAGGAGCAGGTGAACCAGTTCAGCGACCCCAACGCCTTCTACGGCTGGCTGGCGAAACTCGCCACGGCCGGCGAGGACATCGATCCGCGCTTCCGCCGGATCTTCAGCGCCGCCCTGGCCGATCGCAAGGTGCGACACAAGTTCGGGTACGTGGCGGTGCTGGATCGAGAGCTCAAGCACCTGGACACGCTGGCGGGGGCCCAGCCCGAGGCCGCGAACATGCTGGAGACGCTCCGTGGCGAGGTGACGGCGATCCGGAGCCTCGTCGTGGGCGAGGCGGGGAGCATCGCGCAGACGCGCCTCCAGCGCGTGCTCAAGGAGCTGCGCGGGCATTTGGCCGGGGCGCTGAAGATCAAGGGGGAGACCCTCAAGGCGCAGCGCGGCGCCCTCAACGCCACGGTCAAGGCCGAGCAGAAGGCGGCCGCCGCGGCGCAGTTCGAGATCACGCTGGACAGCGAACACTTCGAGTGGCCCTTCACGGGCGAGTACTGGAAGGATGAGCTGGGCTCCTATGTTTACGACGTCAAGTCGGCCTGCGCGGCCCCGACATCCAAGGCTCCCGCTGGCGGGGCGAGCGGCCAGTAGCCCTCGCCGCGTTCAGCTCTCGCCACGAATCCTCTCCCGCTAGGCGGTACCTCATGCGTCTATCTGCTCGCGGCACCTTGGTGGTGCTCATGGCTCTGCTCGTGGCTACGCCTGCTTGGGCCAAGCCCGGGGGCAAGGGGAACAAGGGCGACGATGCCGCCGGCTTCAAGAAGCCCAAGCCGGGCTTCACGCTGGAGACGAAGAAGCGCAAGAAGAAGTCCGCGGTGGACCAGACGGAGGAGTCCATCCGGGAGAGCATCGAGAACCAGAAGCAGATCCTGGAGCTCGAGGACCCGTCGGACCCCAAGTACCCCGAGATGGTCATCGCGCTGGCAGACTTCTACTGGGATCTCTCCGAGATCTACGACCGCCGCCAGAACGACGACGACCTGCTGGACAAGCTCACGGCCTGCGAGGACCGCAAGGACACGGCGTGCGTCGCCAAGCTCAAGGAGAAGCTGGAGGCGCTCAAGGACGAGATGCGGATCTACCAGGGCAAGACGGTGGAGACGTACCAGGACGTGCTGGACAAGTACCCCAGCGCCCCCAAGCTGGACGAGATCCGCTACTTCTTGGCCTACCACCTCTCCCTCATGGGGCGGAACCAGGAAGCCACCGAGGTCTATAAGCAGCTCATCCAGGAGAACCCGGACTCGGTCTACGTCCCCGACGCGCTCGTGAACGTCGGTGAGTACTACTTCCAGATCAACGACTTCGGTAACGCCCTCAAGCTCTACGAGGCGGCCGAGCACTACGAGAACTCGCCGGTCTATGCCTACGCCATCTACAAGCAGGGGTGGTGTCACTACAACATGGGCAACTACGACATCTCCCTGGACCGCCTCCTCAAGGTCCTCAAGGTCGCCGAGAGCCACAAGAAGAGCCTGGGCGTGGAGACGGCCCAACAGCTCGCCAAGCAGGCGCGCAACGACCTGGTGCTGCCCTACGCCAAGATCGGCAAGCCCAGCGCGGCGATCGCCTTCTTCAAGCGCTACGCCCCGGACAGCTACCTCAACCTCTGCAGCCGCTTGGCGGGCATCTACACCGAAGAGACGGACTACGACCGGTCCAACAAGCTGCTGCGCAAGCTCATCAAGGAGGCGCGCAAGCCGCCCAAGAAGGGGGGCAAGGACCTGCGCTACATGGTCATCCGCTTCCAGCGCCAGATCGTCGACAACGCCAACCGGGCCGGGAACAAGAAGGCGACCGTGGCCGAGATCGCCGAGCTCGTGCGGCTCTACAAGGAGATGCGTGGCAAGGCGCCGCAGAAGTTCCTGGCCAAGGAAGCCGACGGGATGGACCAGCTCATCCTCCTCATCGCGACCGGCTACCACAACGAGTACAAGACGACGAAGGAGCAGAAGACCCTCGACTACACGCGGGCCCTGTACGCGACCTACCTCGAGCTCTTCGCCGATCGCCCGAACGCCTACGACATCCGCTACAACGTGGGCTTGCTGAGCATGATGACGGGCAAGTACGAGGAGGCGGCCGTCCAGTTCGAGAAGCTCATCGACATGCAGCCCACGGGCAAGTACGCGGATGACGCCGCGGAGTGGGTCGTGCTCGCGCGGCTCCGCTCCATCCAGGTGAAGACGGGCAAGACGAAGTCCGAGGAGAAGGACGACCTCAAGAAGGTGCCCCTCTCAGCCGACGCCGCGGGCTTCATCCACGCCGTGGACCGCTGGTTCAAGGTCCTCAAGGACAAGGGCATCACCACCGACAAGCAGCGCGAGAACATCCCCAAGGCGCTGTTCATCTCCGCCAAGCTCTATTACGACGCAAACCACTTCGAGGAGGCGTCCAAGCGCTTTATCGACTTCCTGGACAAGTACCCGTCCAACGAGCTCGCCCGGGACGCGGCGCGGAACCTCTTGAGCTGCTACAACCTGTCGCACGACGCCGAGAACTTGGAGAAGTGGGCCCGGCGCATCGAGAAGCACTCCAACTGGTTGGACGATGACATGCGGGACAACATCGCCCGCATCAAGCGCCAGTTGGACTTCATGGCTTGCTTCAAGCCCGAGAAGGCCCACCGCCACCTCGCGGCCGCCAAGTGCTTCCTCAAGTACTCCAAGGAGCACCCCGACAGCGAGAAGGCCCCCAACGCCGTGTTCAACGCGGCCGCCAACTACTTCAACGCCAAGCAGGTCGAGAAGGCCATCAAGACCCAGCAGTACCTCTACTCGCACTACGGCAAGACGGAGCTTGGCCCCAAGGCCCTCTACGCCATCGCCGAAATCTTCCGCAATACGACCGTCTACGACCAGGCGGCCAACATCTACGAGCACTTCTTCCGCAACCACCCCAAGCACGAGCTGGCGCGCAAGGCGCTGCAGTACGCGGCCATCTTCCGCAAGACCCTGGGGCAGTACGACGCGGCGGTGGAGGACCTGAACACCTACCTCAAGCGCTTCCCCAAGGACAAGAACGCCGCGCGGGTCCACCTGGACATCATCCTCATCCGCGAGAAGCAGGACCGCCCCAAGTACGTCCTCGCCGCGGTGAAGAAGCATTACAAGATGTTCAAGGGCAAGAAGGGCCAGCCGGGCGAGCCCGCGGGGATCCACCTCCGCGTCATGGGCGCCCAGGGCAAGGCGCTGCGCGCGCTCAAGAAGTACAAGGACGCGGCCGAGGTCTTCCGGGCCACCGTGGATTACTTCCAGAAGCTCGACGAGGCCACCGTCGCCAAGCTGGGTATGAAGGCCATCTCCGCGGTGGCGGAGGCCCACTTCAACCTGGGTAAGACGGTGCTGCGGCGCGCCAAGGCCATCAAGCTCAAGGGGAGCGAGAAGAAGGTCCAGGCGGCGCTCACCAAGAAGATGCAGCTCATCAAGGAGACCAAGGACATCTACAACGGCGTCATCCGCTATGGGCACCCGGGGTGGACCATCGCGGCGTACACGCAGCTCGGCGCCACCTACCGGAACCTGGCCGATACCGTGGAGAACGCCGAGCCGCCGCGGCGCATCCGGCGCGACCCCATGATCGTCGAGGAGTACAAGACCATGATGGCCGAGAAGGCCGAGAAGATCCGGGCCAAGGCCATCGAGAGCTACCACACGGCCCTGGACACGGCGCGCAAGGCCCACTGGTTCAACGAGTACTCCGAGAAGGCCGAGCAGGCCATCGCCCAGCTCGACCTGAGCGACCCGTCCATCAAGGAGTACCGCTTGCGCCCCGACCACACCGGGCCCAACCGGGCGCTGCCTGACTTCAAGCAGGAGGTGAAGTGATGACCCGCGCCGCACGCCTGGCGCTCGCCGCCTCCTTCGCTACCTGCGCGCTGGGCACCCTGCCCGCGACCAGCTATGCCGCCAAGGCAGACGCCGCCGCCGGCCCCTTCGACGCGGCCATGGCCATCGTGGACGACCCCGCGGAGCTGGCGCGGCGAGCCCCCGAGGCCGAGAAGCTCTTCGCCGAGGCCCTCAAGGCCGACCCCAAGAACGTCGACGCGCTCTACAACCTGGGGCTCCTGGCGTACCGGCGCGGCGACTTCGCCGCCGCCCGCCAGCGGTGGCAGCAGGCGCTGGCGGTGAAGGCCGACTTCTACCCGGCCAAGGCGCGGCTCCTCTGGCTCGACCACGCCAAGAACCCGGCGGCGGCGAAGTCGCAGCTCGAGGCCATCATCAAGGCGGACCGGTTCCAGCCCGAGGCGCGGAACCTGCTCGCCCAGCTCGCCATTGAGAACAAGAAGTGGGACGAGGCCATCAAGCACGCGCGGAACGTCCTCCTCGGCGACCCGGACAACGTCAACGCCTACCTGAACCTCGCTGTGGCCTACTATCGGCGGGGCCTCCCGGAGCAGGCCGGGCTCATCGCGAGCAACGCCTTGGAGCGCCAGCCCAAGGCGGCCGCCCTCCACAACATGATGGGCCTCGTCTACCTCGCGCGAGACGACTCCCGACACGCGTCGGAGGAGTTCGTCAAGGCGCTGAAGATCGACCCTGCGCAGATCGACGCCCGCGTGAACCTGGGCTCGTTGGAGCTCGCCTACGGCGACTTCAAGACCGCGCTCTCCCGCTTCGATCAGGTGCTCAAGCTGGAGAAGGACGCCGGTCAGCAGCCCGACCCCATGGTCGTGCTCAGCCGTGCCGTGACCCTGCGCGGGCTCCAACGCTACGACGAGGCCGAGAAGGGCTATCGGGAGGCGCTGCGGTTGGATCCCAAGATGGACGCCGCGCGCTACAACCTGTGCGTCCTCTACCACCAGTACAAGGACAAGGGCGAGGATCGCGCCAAGTGGCTGGAGGCCAAGCGCGTCTGCAAGGACTACCTGGGGCGGATCAAGCGCAAGCACCCCAAGTACCGGGAGATTCGCAAGCGTATCCGGAGCATCGATCAGACCCTCAAGGTCTTGACCCCTGCGGAGCCCACGCCGCCCGCGGGCGGGGGGAAGCCCGCCGGGTCCTGAGACCCGGGGCTCGGTCGGCGGAGCGCACGCCGTCTCGGCGTCGCGGGATCGGCGCGCCGGGCCTGGGCGGCGGACGATGGGCGCGCGACTGGGAACTTTCCCAGCGCCTCGGTGTCCCAGGGTTCGTCAGCCGATGACACCCTCTCAGCCGCCTTTGGGCGCTGGGTCACGAGGGGCTTGGAGCTCGTTGGGTGGACAGCTTTCCCACCGGCGCTGGGTCCCCTATAATGCGCGCAGCAAGTTTCGGTGACCTCCCGGTCACCCGCCCGTCTTCTGGAGCCGCCCCCATGAGAAACCCCCTGCAGCTCTTGCCGCTGCTCGCCCTGTTGGCCTTCCTGTCCTGGTCGGGCGTCGCCCCCACGGTGGCGCACGCCGCGGCCCCCGCGGGGGAGGAGGCCCCCAAGGACCAGGAGTTCAACTTCGAGGGCGACGAGGTCTCCACGGACTACCTCAAGCCCAACACGATGATGGTCGAGGGCCTGCGGCGCGGGCGTCGCTCGAGCCTCATCTCCATCCGCCTGAACTTCGTGGCTGAGATCGTCAAGTCGGCTGACGACATCTAGTCCAGCCGGGTGCTGCGGCGCTTCGCGTCGCGCGCTGGCTCCACCCGCGCGGGCTGAGCCCCGCCGTCAAGGGAAGGGGAGACATCATGGCGGAAACCTCTGCGTCCATCTCGTTCGTCGTCCGGCGGGGCGGCTCCAAGGTGGCCGAGTTCACCTTCGATCGGCCCATCATCAACGTGGGCAAGCTCTCGACGTCGAACTTGCGGCTGGAAGACGTCAACGTCTCGCGCAAGCACGCCGTCATCGAGCGGCGGGAGAACGGCGAGTGGCGGATCACGGACTTGGGCTCCACGAACGGGACCTACCTCAACGACAAGCGCGTCGTGCAGGCGACGATCAAGGACGGCGACGTCCTGCGCATGGGCGAGTCGGAGATCACCGTGAGTACGTCGGCGCAGCCGGCGGCGGCGCCTGGGGCTGAGGGGGCCGCGGCGCCCGCGGGGGCGCCCACGGGTGCGCGCCGCGGGCGGCGGTCCGCGGCCAAGCCCAAGGGGCCGGCCGGGGAGGTGCGGGGGCTGGGAAAGGACAGCTTCTACGCCAAGCGCGACGCGGGGGACGGTGCTCAGCGGCGGGTGCTGGAGGTGGCGCTCCTGTGGGGTGAGACGATCCTGTCCATCCAGCAGTTCGACGAGCCCACCGTGGTCACCATCGGCCACGAGCCGGGCTGCCGCTTCAACGTCCCCTCGGAGGTCCTGGGGCGCACGGCGTTCAACCTCATCGAGCCTCGGGACGGCGGCTTTGCGCTGAACCTCGCGAACCCCTCCATCGAGGGCGACCTCATGGCGGACGGCAAGGTGCGGAGCCTCAAGGAGCTCCGCGAGGAGGCGGCGGGGGGCTTCCACCCCATCACGCCCGGGGCCAAGGCGCGGCTGCGCTTGGGCGAGTTCACGCTGTTGGTGAGCTACAGCCCCATGCCCGAGCGGCCCAAGGCGAGCCCGCTCCAGTCCATGGACCTCACGCCGCTCATCTTCCTCGTCCTGTCGCTGATCCTCCACAGCTCCTTCCTCATCGTCATCGGGATGCTGCCCGAGGAGCAGCTCAAGAGCCGTCTCGACCCCGCGGCGCGCCGTGCCAAGCTGTTCAAGGTCATCAAGATGACCGAGGAGGAGGAGAAGAAGAAGGAGG
This sequence comes from uncultured Myxococcales bacterium, assembly GCA_964478315.1. Taxonomy (GTDB): domain Bacteria; phylum Myxococcota_A; class UBA9042; order PHBI01; family JAAZYN01; genus CAYZID01. Next base: position 22,976 of record CAYZID010000037.1, read on the forward strand.
AGGAGGAGAAGAAGGAGGAAGACGAGGACAAGAAGAAGAAGGCCGACAAGGAGAGCGACGACCTCGTCGTGAGCGACTCGGTGACCGAGCAGCCCGAGCAAGAGAACAAGATCGACCAGCTCAAGAACAAGCTCGTGCGGCGCAGCACGCCGTCCAAGCAGCTCGCGAACCTGGACAGCAAGGAGCGGCGGAAGAAGGCGCGGGAGATCGCCGCGACGGCCGGCGCCGCCAAGGTCCTCACCGAGTCGAGCCTCCTGAACTCGATCCTCGAGAACGACTCCAACCCGCTGACCATGGATGGCAAGCGCATCATCGCGCTGGGCTCTACGGGCGACCAGGCCACGGCCTTCGCCTCGGGCGACCTGGATCCCTTCGGCGGTGGGACGCTGGACGGCGGGGGCGGGTTCGTGGGCTCGGCCTCGGTGGGCGGCCCGGGCGGACCGGGCGGTGGCCCCGGCGGCGGTCTGGTGCGCGGTCTGGGCAAGGACCCGCGAGGCGTCCGCAACATCCACATGAACTCCAAGGCGATGAAGCCCGTTGCCATCGCGTCCAGCGCCCGCGTATCGGGACAGCTCGACCGGGCCACGGTCCAGCGCATCATTCGTCGCAACCTCTCCGGTATCCGCTGGTGCTATCAGGATGCGCTCCAGCGCAACGCCAAGCTTCGCGGCAAGGTGACGCTGGCCTTCACCATCCTCCCCACGGGCAAGGTAGCCAGCCCCAGCGCCAAGAACTCCTCCCTCAAGGATCCGGGCCTCATCGCGTGCATCACCCGCAAGATGGGCCGGTGGCGGTTCCCAGCCCCCAAGAACGGCGGCATCGTCAAGGTCAGCTACCCCCTGCTGCTCAAGACGCGTTAGCCCACGTCGCGCCTCGCCCCGCGCGGTGTCGTGTCCGCACCGGGCGGGGGGCGCCCCCAGGAGACCATGAACACCATGCGCACGCGCGCCCTCGCCCCCGCCCTGACCGTCGTCCTCGTCGCGGGGCTCGCCCTCACCACGCCGGGGTGTAGCAAGGCCAAGAAGGAGAGCATCCAGATGCTCAACCAGGGTGTCCGGGCCTTCGACCGCAAGGCCTATGACGCCGCTTACGGCTACTTCGAGCAGGCCGTGAGCCTCTACCCGGAGAACGCCCCAGCCTACTATCACATGGGGCTCATCGACCTCTACGAGCGCGACGACGCGGAGCTAGCCCTCAAGCGCTTGCTCCAGGCCAACGAGCTGTCTCCCGGCGATCGGGATGTCCTCTACCAACTCGGTCGCTTGAAGCTGGAGCGGGCCAACGACCCCAGCGCGGCGCTGGAGTACCTCCAGCAGGCCCTCGCCGTGGACCCCAACTACGCGCCCGCGCACTACTACCGAGGGCTGGCGCTGCGGGCGTTGGACCGGCCGGACGACGCGGACGCCGCCTTCCGCGAGGCCGTGACCATCGACCCCAAGTACGCGCGGGCCTTCGTGGCGCTGGCGGCCATGTACGAGGACTACGAGCAGGAGGAGGCGGCGCTCGCCGTGTACAAGGAGGGGCTCAAGTACAACCCCGGCTCGCCGGACCTCCTGAACGGCGAGGGTGTCTTGCTGCTCAAGAGCGGCGAGGTAGAGGAGGCGTTGGAGCGCTTCCGCACGGTCATCGGTCGGGACGCCTCGCGCACCGACGCGCTGTACAACCTCGCCTTCGCGAACGTGCAGCTCGGCAAGACCAAGCGCGCCATCGACTACCTCACCAAGTACATCGCCGCCGCCGACCCCTCCAACCAGGAGGCCATCAAGACGGCGCGGGCGCTCAAGAACGCGCTCTCCAAGGAGTACTACCAGTAGCGTCTGCGGTGGGCGCCGAGCTGCACGGCGCTTCGGGGGCGAGGGGCTGACGACCGGGCGCCGGGGCGCGCACACAAGGGGGCCACAGGCGCATGGAGAGCTGGTATCGCATCCAGTCTGCGCTCCTGGCCGCCATCATCTGCGGAGCCTTGGCCGTTCACGTACTCCTGAGTGGGCGTCGCGAGCACCTCATGCGGCGCTTCGCCTGGTTCAACCTGAACCTCGTGGCGTGGTTCTTGGTGGACGCCCTGGCGCTCAGCGAGGTCCTGAGCCCCCAGGGTGCGGTGGGAGGGCGGGGGGCTGTGGCATCGGCGCTGTCGTATACCGTGGTGAGCTTCTTCGCGGACTTCGCCGAGGCGCGGGGGGCCTTCGCCCGCTTCGCCAGGCGCTGGGGTGCCGTGGCCGCCGTGGCGCTGTTCGTCATGTCGGTCGTAGGCTGGCCCGCCGACGTCACGGTCCGGCAGGTGCTGGTCGCGGTTGGGGTCCTGGTGGCGCTGGGGCTCAGCGCCATCATCATGTACCGGCGCTTTCGGGTCGTGGAGTCCCGTGTGGACCGGGCGCGCCTCAAGGTGCTCATGGTGGCCGGGGCCACGGTCTTCGCGCTGTCCATCTCGGAGTACGTGCCCGGGATGGCGACGACGTCGCTCGGGAACATCCTCGTGGCTGTCTACATGTTCTTCATGTTCGAGGTCATCACGCTGCGGCGGGTCTTGGACCTCTTCGAGTTCCTGGGCCGCTTCGTGGTCCTGGGGGGCTTCGCCGTGGTCCTCAGCCTCATCTACGCGCTCCTCGTGGGCTGGTGGCGGCACGACCTGGGTCTGTTCCTCCTCAACACCCTCATCGCCTCCATCGTCATCCTCATCCTCTTCGACCCCTTGCGGTCCTTCGTGGAGGACAAGCTCAACGAGCTGGTCTTCCGCGAGAAGTTCGAGTTCACCGAGCAGGCGGCGCGGCTGAGGACGGCGCTGGCGCGGGTCATCGACGTCCAGGAGCTGGCCGAGGTCGTGCTCCGGCGACTGGAGGCGTCTCGGCGCGTGACCCACGCGAGCCTCTGGCTGGCCGACGCGGACGGCATGACGTTCAGCAACCTGGGCTTCGTGGGGGCGGAGCCGCCCCAGCGTCTGGACGCCATCGCCGCGCGGCCCTTCCTGGAGCTCCTCGCCGAGGAGAAGCTCGTGGCCGTGGAGAACCTGGAGGCCGAGCGGGACCTCTTGGCCCGCGAGGGGACCGTGGAGGACCAGGCCCGCCTGGAGCTCCTCCAGCAGAACATCGACACCATGGGCGAGCTCCAGGCGGCGCTGTGCCTGGCGTTCGTGTCGGGGGACCAGCTTCTGGGCTTTCTGAGCATCAAGGACGAGCGCCTCCGAGGCGCCTACTCCTCCGAGGAGATCAAGGCCCTCATGGCCGTGGCGGCCCAGTGCACCATCGCCATCGAGAGCTCCCGCCTCGTGGCGCGCATGCGCGAGCGCGACCGCCTGGCGGCCCTGGGCGAGATGGCCGCGGGGCTCGCCCATGAGATCCGAAACCCCCTGGGCGCCATCAAGGGCGCCGCCCAGCTCCTCACGGGCGGGGATGACGAGCTCGAACAGACCTACTTGGCCGTCATCGGCGAGGAGGTCAACCGCCTCAACGGCGTGGTGAGCCAGTTCCTGAGCTACGCGCGCCCCCTGCGGGGTGAGCGCGACGCCGTGGACGTGAACGAGGTCATCGAGCGCACCTTGACCCTCCTCAGCGCCCAGGAGCACCCCTGCGAGATCGACTTCCGGCCTGCCCCCAACCTCGCGGCCGTGCGCGCCGACCCCGAGGTCCTGCGCCAGGTGGTCATCAACCTCGCCCAGAACGCCATCCAGGCCATGGGCGAGGACGGGGGCACCCTGACCATCACCACGTCCGTCACCTGGCGGCGCCCGGCGCAGGGGCGGGGGAGCGAGCAGGTGGCCTTCGTGCGCATCCGGTTCCAGGACGAAGGCCCCGGCATCCCCCCCGAGGTCATGGAGCGCCTGTTCATCCCCTTCTTCACCACGAAGGCCGGCGGGACGGGCCTGGGTCTCGCCATCTGCCAGCGGCTCGTCCGCAGCATGGGCGGGACCATCGACGTGTCCTCCCAGGTGGGGCAGGGCGCCGCCTTCAGCGTCTACCTCCCCACCGCCGAGGCGGGCCCCAGGGCCTCCGTCGCTTGAGGAGTCGGCCGCCCCGGGGGGAGGGGTGGGAGGCGTCAGCGCGGCGGGGGGCTAGCCCGCGGCGTGGGACACGGACACCGTGGAGCCGTGCGCCACGGGACCGACGGCCTTGCGGAGATCCCGCGCGGCGATCCACATGAACACCGAGAGCGCCGTGATCTGCATGGTGATGGACACCAGATCCAGCACGAAGGCGGTCGCGGACGGGAGGCCCAGCTTCTCCCCCGTGAGCCCCAGCCCCAAGAGGATCACCTCGACCACCATGAGCCACATGGACACCTTGGCGTGCCAGGCCGCGTCGGCAGCCCCCACCGTGCCCCCTAGGCGCTGGAAGGAGAGCATGAGGGCGATGAGGGCCGCGGGGCGCGCAAACTCCGCGATCATCAGCCCCGCCTCCGCCCCCGTGAAGGCGAGCCCCACGGCGCCCAGGGTGACGATCTCCAGGACGAGCGCCACCAAGAGCGGCGTCTTTCCGGGCCACCCAGCGGGCATCCCCAGCATCTGCACCATGCCAGCCCCCACCGCCGCACCGGCGACGATCCAGAGGCCATAGATGCCGGTGGTGACCCCCTTGAGCGTCCCGGCGTCCAGCCCCATGCTCGGGAGCAGCATGAGGGAGAACAACCCCAGCGACAGCGCGAGCTGGGGCCACAGAGAGAACCAGCACAGGCTCAGCCCCGTGTGCACCTTGAGCCACTGCTGGGACTTGCTAGGACCCCATTTCGCTGCGTTCCCCATCCCGTCTCCATCCCCGCCCCGAGCCGCGTGGGGCGGTGCCTATGGTCCAGACCCGGCCATGCGACCGGCCACGAGCGCCCTGAGTATGGGGTTCAACCCCATGGACCGTCAACGGCACGCCCCGGCCGGCGCTCGGGCGGTGGGGCTGTCTTCGTCTGCGCGCCCTCAGGACTGGCCCGGGACCCGCTCCCAGTCGGCCTTGAAGCGCTCGATGCCCCGGTCGGTGAGCGGGTGGTGGAACATCTTGTCCAACACCCCCGCGGGCATGGTCACCACGTGCGCCCCCATGAGCCCCGCCTGGACCACGTGCATGGGGTGGCGCACCGACGCCACGAGGACCTGCGTCTCGAAGTCGTAGTTGTCGTAGATCGTGACGATGTCCTCGATGAGGTGCATCCCCTCGGTGGAGATGTCGTCGAGCCGCCCCACGAAGGGGCTCACGTAGGTTGCCCCCGCCTTGGCCGCCAGGATGGCCTGCCCGGCGCTGAAGCACAGGGTCACGTTCGTGGCGATGCCCTCGTCGTAGCAGGTGCGACAGGCACGGAGCCCCGCCTTGGTGAGCGGCAGCTTCACCACCACCTGGTCGCCAAAGCCCGAGAGCTCCCGCGCCTGGGACATCATGCCCTCGTAGTCGTCGGCCGTGACCTCCAGGCTGACGGGGCCCTCCACCGTGGCGACGATCTCGTCGATGACGGTCTGGAAGGGCTTGCCGGTCTTGGCCACGAGGCTCGGGTTCGTCGTCACCCCATCGCACATGCCCATGGCGATGGCCTCGCGGATGTCCTCGATGTGCGCGCTGTCGATAAAGAACTTCAAGGATCCCCCCAGCGGGTGTCGGTTACGGCCCTCCGTTAGCACACCCCAGCCGCGCGCGCACCCGCTGACTTCGGCCCCCAACCCGCCACCTACTCTGGGATTCGGCTTTGGATCCCGCGTGTGGGCGGCGTCGGGCT
>CAYZID010000038.1:0-28600 GCA_964478315.1 uncultured Myxococcales bacterium
CGGGCCTCCACGCCCGCCAGGCGGCCCACGGGGTCCCCCTCGCCGCGGGCCTGGGCCAGCGCCCGGGCGCTGGCGACCTCGCGCCGGAGCCCCTCCAGCGCCTCCTCACGCCGCGCGGCGTCCCAGGCGGCGCGCAGCTCTCGCGGCAGCATGAGGCGCCCCGCGCGCAGCTCGGTCAGCACGGCGCGGCCCAGGCGTAGGGCCCCCAGGCCGGCGCGCGGCGGGTGGAGGCGTGTGCGCGGGTGGAGGCGCGCGTAGGCCCCCGAGCCAACGATCTCGGCCACGAGCCGCCGGCGCACGCGCGCCGAGGGGGGCAGGGCGCTGGCGGGCGCCACGGAGACGGCGAGCTTGACCAGGGCCGCGAAGAGATCCTCCAAGAGCGCCGGGAAGTCCGGCAGGAGGCGGGCCCCCTGGGCCGCGAGCGCCCGGAGCTCGCGCGAGCCGGCGAGGAGGGCGCGGAAGTCGGCCTCGTCCAGGGCGTCCCGCGCGACGACGGGCGGCGCGGCGGGAGGCTCGGGCCGTGGCGCCTCGGGGGCGCTCATGGCGCGTCGCCCTCGTCCGGCTCTGGGCCGCCCCAGCCGTCGCCTTCGAGGACATCCCGCTGGAGGCGGGCGATCTCGTCGCGCACGTCCGCCAGCTCGCCGCCGTCGGCGGCGCCCGGCCCCACGCGCTCGCGCTGGAGGCGGAGGAGGCGCTCGGCGTCTCCCAGGAGGCGGCCCAGCTTGGCGTGGGCCTCGATGGCGGCGCGGGCCTCGGCCTCCACGTCGCCCAGCGCGTCCCGGGCGTCGCCGCGCGCCCCGCGGCTGGAGCTGCGCTGGGCGAAGGCGTGGACCTCGCGCGCTTGGTACAGGAGGCGTCGCGCCTCCTCCGTGAAGCCGGTGAGGGCCTCGACCAGGGCCGCGCGGACCTCGGCGCGGTCCTCGGGGTCGGACCACAGGGCGGGTTCGGCGTGGGGCAGCGTCTCGGGCGTGACCGCGTCCTCGCCCGCCAGCAGGGCCACGGCGCGGAGGTAGCGCAGCAGCTCGCGGTAGCGGCGGTCGCTCACGAACAGCCCGCGCCGGTCCAGCTCGCGCCGGAGGCGGGCGAGGACGCCCAGGGCGGCGTCCGTGACGGGCAGCGCCAGGGAGGCCGCGCGCAGGCGGGCCAGGGCGGTGAGGGGCAGGCGGGGCAGGGGGGCGGGCGGCTCCTCGGCGTGGCGGAGGTAGGCGACGAAGCGGTCGTCGTCGGCGATGGGGGCCACCCAGAAGCGCAGGAGGAAGCGGTCGTGGAGGGCCGCCAGGGCGTCCTCGTCGGGGATCTCGTTGGAGGCCCCGAATAGCGTGAGGAGGGGGGCCGGGTGGGGGCGGCCGTCGTTGTAGTAGACGCGCTCGTTGAGGAGGGTGAGCAGGGCGTTCAGGATGGCCGAGTTGGCCTTGAAGATCTCGTCCAGGAAGGCGACGTGGGCCGTGGCGAGGCTCCCCTCGGTGCGGCGCTCGTAGCGCCCGGCCTCCAGGGCCCGCAGGTCGATGGGGCCGAAGAGCTCCTCGGGCGTGGAGAAGCGCGTGAGGAGCCACTGGAAGTAGCGCGCGCCCTCGTCTCCAGCCGGGCTCTGGGCGTCCGGGGCGACGAGGCTCTCGCAGACGAGGCGCGCGAGGAGGCTCTTGGCCGTCCCGGGCGGCCCGATGAGCAGCACGTGCTGGCCGGCCACCAGGGCGCCCAGGGCGCCGTCGATGACCTCGTCGCGCTCCACCAGGCGCGCCTTGAGGGCGCGCGCGAGCGCTCGGAGCCGCTCCACGTCGCGCTGGAGCGGCTCGCCGTCCGTTCGGTCCAGGGTGTCCATCATGCCCTCGCTCCCTCCCCAGCCGGGGGCCGCCACCGGGGGCCCGTCCGTTCGGTCGCGCGCCCGGTTGCGTGTCCGGGCCTCCCCCGTTACACCTCTCGCCATGGAAGCGTCCACCGTGGAGCCGTACCTGTACCAGTACGCCGTGGGCGGCGTGGTCTTCGCCGTGGGGCTCGGCTACGCCTGGCGCCAGGGGTTCGTGGGGCTGCGCGGGCGCGCCCTCGCGAACCTCCTCGTGGCCGTGGGCGGGCTCGCCGCCTTCGCCGCCCTCCAGGGCTGGCTCCAGTTCGCCCCCATGGAGACCCTGCCCGCCCGGCCCTACGACGGGGTCCCGCGCCCGCCCCGGGTCCTGGGGCAGCCCGTGGACTACGCCATCATGATCGGCTACTTCGCCGTCATCTTGGTCATCGGGACCCTGTTCTCGCGCCGCCAGAAGACCACCAAGGACTTCTTCTTCGGCGGGCAGCGCTTCTCGTGGTGGCTCATCGCGCTGTCGCTCATCGCCACGACCGTGGGGTCGTACTCCTTCGTGAAGTACAGCCGCATCGCCTTCACCTATGGCGTGGCCTCCAGCCAGACCTACCTCAACGACTGGTTCTGGGTGCCCGCGCTGCTGTTCACGTGGCTGCCGCTGCTGTACTTCTCGCGCGTCGTCTCCATCCCCGAGTACTTCGAGCGCCGGTTCGACCGGGGCGCTCGCCGCATGGTGACGTGGCTGCTGCTCATCTACCTCGTGGGCTACGTGGGGGTGAACCTGTTCACCATGGGCACGGCGCTCCACATCCTCCTGGGTTGGGGGATCTGGCCCTCGGCCGTCCTCGTCGCCACCATCAGCGCCATCTACGTCACCGCGGGCGGCCAGACCTCGGTCATCATGACCGACCTGTTCCAGGGCCTCATGCTCCTGGCCACGGGGCTGGTGCTCGTCTACCTCGGCGCCGAGCACCTGGGTGGGCTGGAGACCCTCTGGGAGCACCTACCCCGCGCGCACCGCACGGCCTTCGCCAACTTCGCGTCCGATCCGGCCTACAACTCGGTGGGCATCTTCTGGCAGGATGCCATGGCGAACACGGCCGTGTTCTACTTCCTCAACCAGGGCGTGATGATGCGCTTCATGTCGGCGCGCTCGGTGGGGGAGGGCAAGAAGGCGGCCCTCACCACGATGGCCGTGCTCATGCCCATCGCCGCCGTGGTCGTGGCCTCGGGCGGCTGGGTGGGCAAGGCCCTGAGTCACGCCGGCGAGCTGCCCCCGGACATGGAGCCGGGGCGGGCCTTCTTCATCACCGCCGAGTTTCTCAGCCACCCCGGCACCTTCGGCCTCATCATGGCGGCCCTCACGGCGGCCCTCATGTCCACCGTGGACACGCTCATCACGGCCATCGCCGCCATCGCCGTGAACGACGTCTACCAGCCCCGGCACCCCGACGCCTCCCAGGCCCAGCTCTTGCGCGTGGCCCGCTTCAGCTCGGTGGGCGTGACCCTGGTGGGCGTGGCCCTGGTCCCCGTCTTCATGATGTTCGACTCCATCTACGCGGCCCATGGCGCCTTCACCGCTGCCATCACCCCGCCCATGATCGTCGCCCTCCTCCTGGGCGTCTTCTGGCGCCGCTTCACGCCCAAGGCGGCCTTCTGGACCCTGGCGGGCGGCGCCCTGGCCATCCTGGCGTCCATCTTCTGGCCGGCCCTCGTCGCCCCCTTCAGCCACGGCGTGCCCGCGGTGGACGCGGGTGACGGGCTCCTCGCTGGCGCCCGGCAATACAAGTACACGCGCGCCCTGTACGGGCTCGCGGTGTCCGGCGCCATCGGGGTCCTCGTGACCCTCGTTACCCGCCCGGTCCCCTTGGAGCGCATCCGCGGCCTCGTGTGGGGCACCGTGGGGGACGCCCTGGCGCGCTACAAGGGCCAGCCGTTGGCCCTGGCGTCTTCCGACGGGGGGGTGGGCGCGGCCGCGAGCCTCGCCGAGGGCCGCTGGGTGCGCGCCACGCCCGCGCGCGGCGAGGACGACGGTCGGCATGGCGTGGCGAACCTCCCTGGTGTCGCGTTGACACCTTCCTTGGCCGCGTCGTTGGGGGTGGAGCCTGGTGACCTCGTGTACGTGAGCGACACCCGCCGGTGGCTCGGTGGGCTGCGTTCCACGCACGCCGTGGTCTCGTCGGTGGACGTGGGTCCGGCGGACGCGCCCCAGGGGGAAGCTGGTGCGGCGGGCGTGGTCCTGTCTCCGTCGGCGCATGACGTCGTGGTGGCGCCGCGCCGCGCGGGCCGGCCGGTGCGCATCAAGCGTCTGTACTGAGCCGGCGTCCCGAACCGTCGCCCGCCTCCGGCCGACTCCTGGCACAGACGCGCGGCGTGGTGGCTCTACCTGCTGGCTCTCCTTGCTGGTGGAGTCGGGTCTTGGAGGTGTGAGATGGACGCGGAGCGGGTGTTGAGTCGGCTGGATGGTGCGGCGGTCATCGTGGTGAGCTCGGAGGAGTTGGCGGCGGTGAAGGCGGTGGGCGAGGTGGTTCGGGCCCACGACACGAGCGTCAGCGGGCCGTTGGAGATCCTGGAGGTGGGGGAGCGCGTCCTGGTGTACGAGGAGATGGAGGACGGGCGCATGCTCTTGCGGAGGATGGTGAACCGTCAGGTGGCAGACGCGCTGGTAGACGACCGCCTGGAGGCCTACGACCGCATGTGGGACGGCTGCGGCATCCACATCGACTACGGTGTGGACTAGCCCCGGTCGGCAGGTGCCCCGATCCGCCACCTGCTCTGCGGACCGAGGCGCAGGAGGCCGCGTTTGGGCAAGGAGGCAAGCGGCTGGGCGCGGAGGCGTGGCCGCGTCACGTCGAGCGGCCAGTCGCTTGTAGGGCCGCGCAGCTCGACGCCGCCCACACGCGGGATCCCAAGCCGAATCCCAGAGTAGGTGGCGGATCGGGGAGGTCGCCAACGTCTTGCACGGGGTGAGAACTCGGGGCATCCTCGAATGTATCGTGACCTCGATGGTGGTTTGGGACGACATGGGCGGGAGGCAGTCGCCCCGCCCTCCGCGCGGGGACGCAGCCTACTGTTGTCGAGGGAAGGGAAGTGAGAGGGTCTGACCTCAACGTCTCGAGAAGGTCCCACGGCCCGCCCGCCGCGGCGCCGTTCCCGGCGGTTCAGCCATGAGCAAGCTGCACGTCTCGACCCGCGAGCTGAGGAAGGGCTTTCGTGTGTTGCGCCAGGCCTTGGAGCACCATGGTACCCGAGCCTCGTCTCCACCCGGCGCCGATGCGCTGCTCCTCGGGCTCTACGCGCTGGAGTGTGGTCTCAAGCTGCTCCTGCTCCAGAAGCGGGGGGTGCACAGCACCTCGGCCCTCGACGTGGACGACGCCTTCTTCACCCACGACCTCAATCGCCTGCTCGTCGAGGCTGGTGCCCGGCCGAGGTTTCGTACGGACAGGGCTCAGCGACCGCCGGACACACCCGTGGCTCCCAAGCAGCTTCACGAACTGTACCGCTACGGGGGGCGCCTCGGTCGGGCTGTCGAACGTTACCTCTCGGAGACTCTAGTGGACCTCTTCCGGTTCATCGAGGAGAACGTGTCATGACGGATTCCAACGGCATGCTCATCACCTGGCGCGACGTGCGAGATCGGCTGGCGACGGCGGGTGTGGACCTTCGGTGGGAGGTGGACCTGTTCGGTTTGCGGGTCTTTTCCGACGACACCGAGGGCGCGGTTGACACGCTCTCCCGGGTATTCGGTGCCGCGTATAGCCCGGACGGGCCGGAGATCGACCTGCTCTCGGGCACCGAGGGACGTCGATCGCTCGCGGTGGAGGTTCTCCCGGCGGATGAAGCCCCCCCTTTCCCGCCGCGGGTCGCGCGGCCCCTCTGGGCGAGCGGTCGGATCGACGAGCCACCGAAGGCCCACGAGGGTGCGGCCACTGTTGCCGCCTTCTTCTCCTTCAAGGGGGGAGTGGGGCGGACATTGAGTTGCTACGCCACCGCCGTGCAACTTCTCGACCGCGCAGATCCTCCGCGCGTGCTCTACGTCGACGCCGACGTGGAGGCCCCCGGCCTGACCTGGCTGCTGCCTCCCGTGGAGCGCATGGCTTGGGTGGATGCCCTGGCCCTCGTTCACGACAGCGATGACTGGCGCCGTGAGGCGCTCCCCCTGATCGCAGAGCAGGTCGCCCTATCACGGGTCGAGCTGGAGTTGGATGCCGGACGGCGCGCCTTCTTTGCGCTGCCCGCAGTACGTCGCCTGGAGCAGGTCGAACGCCCGCCGGTCACCCCCGAGCAGGCGGTGCGGCGCCGCGGTCGGGCCTGGGTGGTGGGCGATTTGCTGTTGGCGCTCGCCGAGGCGCTGCAGATCGATGTCATCCTGCTCGACCTGCGGGCGGGGATCACGGAGTTTTCTTCTCCGCTGATGCTCGATCCGCGTGTTCGCAACGTGTTGGTCACCTCCTGCGCCGAACAGTCCGTGCGCGGTACCGAGCGGGCCTTCGAGCTAGTCGCCGCACGCGCGAGCTGGTCTCCCCGAATGGACGTCCTTGTGACGAAGGTGCCGCGGGATGGGGACACGCGCTTCGAGGAGGTCAACCGGCGCATCGACCTGGCCTGGGCCGGCTCGGCCGATGAAGACGACGGAGACGATCCCTCCCCAGACGTGTACCGGGTCGACTTTTCGGACACATTGCTGGCTTTTGAGGACCTGCAGGCGGTTGCGAGCCGGCTGGGGCAGACACCGCTGGGTGGGGTGGCTGCCGAGCTCGCGGAGTCCCTTCGACCTTCCGTCCGCGAGCCGGTGGAGGCCAACTCGGAACTGGATGATTCTCCCTTGGCCCGCATCGCGGAGCTGGCCGCCCAGCTCGAGTACGCCGAGGGCAACGCCGAGCTTCGCCTGCTCGCGAGTCCACCGTTGAAGAACCTCGTGCGGGTCCCTCCTGGAAAGCTACCCGCCACCGTGGTGCTGGGTGCCAAGGGCGCAGGCAAGACCTTCGCTTGGGGCCAGATGGTCATCGCGCAGCGTTGGAGCCGGTTCTGCGAAGCGGTTCGCGAGGAGAGCCACGAGGACGCGGACGTGTTTCCGCTGCTCCTCCCCACGAACCTGCGAGGCCCGATGCGCCAGCGCGCCCTGAACGCCGAGGAGGCGTTTCGCCCCTCCGACGCGGCGCGTCTGACATCGACCGAGCTGGCGGCGTGGCTGCGCAGGGCGGGGTCGGACGTGGGGGACGAGGTGGCCGCCTGGTCTCGTGTCATCGCCGACCGCCTCGGGTTGCCCGTGGAGGCCGGGCGGTCCCCCCGTTCGCTGGAAGCCGCGCTCAGGGAGCAGGGGCGGCGAGTCGTGCTGGTCGTCGACGGTATCGAAGACGCGCTGCAGGTCAGTCCAGAAGCGCCCATGCCAGCGACCCAACGGTCCCTGTTGCGGGCGCTCCTGGTCGACTTCGTGGTGCACCTTTCCGACCTGGGGCCGCATCACCTCGGGTTGGTGGTGTTCGTCCGTCGTGACCTGGCGCATGCCGCGATCCCGCAGAACTTCGGCCAGTTCGAGGCACGGCATCGCGATGTGGCCCTGAGCTGGTCGCGAACGGATGCGCTTCGGCTGGTGCTGTGGCTGCTCAAGGAGGCCGGTTGGAGCCTGCTGGATGCCGATGCTTTGGCTGCTTCCTACAAGACGCTCGCGCGGAGCCTGCACCCCTTCTGGGGAGAGAAGATGGGGGGAAGAAAGGAGGCGTTCACGGACCGATGGGTCATCGCGGCCCTCTCCGACCTCAACGGGCGCTTCCAGGCCCGTGATCTGGTTCGCCTGGTGCAGCACGCGACCAGCGCGGCTCAGCGCCTGCCGTTGCCGCCTGCGAGCCTTCGCGATGCCGTTCGGTACTGCTCCGAGAAGAAGATCGAGGAGCTCGAGATCGAGGTGGAGGGGCTCAGGCCTGTGTTCGACAAGCTCCGCGCTTTGTCAGCGGATCGCCGCACCATCCCCATCGGGCGAGCCGTCTTGCCCCTCGATGACGAGGAGATCTCCTTCCTCACCGAGCAGGGCATCCTTCACCTCGACGAAGCGGAGGACATGTACTACATGCCCGAGATCGTTCGGCACGGCCTTCACTTTGGCCTCGGGCGCCGGGGGCGTGCACGTGTCCTCTCGCTTCTTCGTGCGGCCATGCGCGGTCACCGGTGACGGGCCAAGGGCGGGATCGAAGGGGCTCCAGGGCCGGGCTTCAGAAGCCTGAGAGTCTGGGGTCGGAGTCTTGGGAGCCGACCCTCTCACTTCTCACTTGTTGAGTTCCCATCCTGAAAAGGCGGACCGAGCCACGGCGAGTCGATGTGCGTGCCAGGTGCGTTCACGCAACCCGCCGGAGTAGCAGCGCTACTTCAAGTGGTTGCGGGGACGCGCATGGTGCGTGCAGCGGCCGTTGCGGCGACGGGAGGCTTTTCAGGATGGGAACTTGTTGAGTGGGGGGCCCCGATCCCGGGTTCGGGGCGGGCTCACAGCCTGGCCCTCTCACTTCTCACTGAGCCGCTGGCGCTGGCGTCGGTCGTGTTGGCGGCGGCCTCGCCGCGGGGGGCGTCGGTGAAGGCCAGGAGGCTCGTGGGGCGAGCGCCCGGTGTGCTTGCATCGACGGGTCGGCTTGAGGACAATCGGACGCATGGCCTGCAGGGGCTGGAGGAGTGCCCTGGGCCTGACCCCAGTGCCCAAGGAAAGCGAGAAGTGAGAGGGTCTGACCCCAGCGCACACAACGGCACGTGGCACGCGCAGGATCGTCCGCTGGATTGAGAGCTCGGGTTGCCTCCACACGCTCGCGCTGGTGCGCCTGACGAGCTAATGGAAGGAAGGAGTGAGATATGGGAGTGACCGCGACATGGGTTCGGGTCCTGAGTTCCGTCGTCGTTCTTGCCGCGATGGTCAGCGCACGGCCCGAAGTCTCTGCCGCTTCGGGTGGATGCCCCGAATCGTGGTCCTACACGTGGGAGGCGATCCTTGTGCAGGCCAAGGTTGACGGCGTGGTTTCCGAGGAGTTGAGGGGGCACCAGTTGCTTCCGTTCTATCTCGCGCGCCAGGGTTCTGGGAGCGGAGGCGGGAGTTGCGTATTTGTTCGCTGGTTGTGCCGTGACGGTTGTGGGATTTTCATGGAGGGGTACTGGTGTGAAGAACACTAGGCGATTGGCGATTCTCATCTGGATGTCGGCATCTCTTGCCGGTGCAACGATGATGGCGTCCTGCGACCACCCACCATGCAAGCCTGCACCCTTGTTGCGGCTGGAGAGTGGCGTCTACGCCGGTGGTCCCGGGTGCTACGGTTCGGAAGAGCGGCTGTCGGAGGATCCTTTCTGTCGAACAGAGTCCCTCCAGACCCTGAGAATAGACCTGGACAAACGAGTTGCCATCCTCCGCTACGAGTCTGGAGGCCACGTCTACGAGGAGGTCTGGAGAATCCGCCGCCAGGACGAAGACGCGGCCGCGTTCGACGATATCAGCGCCGTCGACGCGGCCGCTCCCAGCGACTCCGACGCATCCGCTGACGTTGGGCCCGACCCGTGAGCCTCGGAGCCCGAGAGCGTGAGCCCGGCGTCAGCCCCCCTCACTTCCCACTGAGCCGCTGGCGTTGGCGTCGACGGTGGCATCGTCGGGCGGGGCGGGCCGGTGAGGGCCCGGAGGTTTGTGGGCGAGCGCACGGTGTGCTTGCATCGACGGGCCGGCTTGAGGACAATCGGACGCATGGCACGGAGACGTCGGGTCGACTACGCGGGCGCTTGGCACCACGCGATGAGCAGGGGCCGGCGTCGGGCTGCGATCTTCCAGGACGACGAGGACACCGCGCTGTTCTCGGAGGGGCCCGGAGAGGCGGTCGTGCCACAGGGCATCGAGGTCCACGCCTGCTCGTTGGTGCTCCACCACACCCACCTGCTGGTGCGTTCGGTCCGGGGAGAGCTGTCGCGGGGGACGCGGTACGTGAACGGGCGGCTCATGGCCCGCATGAAGCGGCGCGGCGGCTGGGGCGACGCGTGCGACCAACGCCCGAACGTGCCCAACGCCGCGGACGGCAACGACCTGGACGCCGACGGCGAGGGGGACGCCTGCGACTGTGACGACGGCTTCATGGGCCCCAGCGAGTTGGTGCTAGACTGTGGTCCCGCCTGCGGCGTGGACCGCGACCACCGCATCCTCGCTGGCCGCCTGCGCTTCGAGCAGGTGGACGGCACCGACCTATCACCTGCGATCCGGTCAGACCTCTGCACCTACATCGTGGCCTGGATGCACGATCCAGAGGTGGAGTCTTGGGAGGCGGACAGTCGATCGTGACCTGGACTAGTCGAGTTCATGGCAGTGGTAGCCCTTCCGGCAAGTGGAAGGCGGCGTTGCCAACTGTCGCATTTCACGATGCCTGGCTGTATCGCGAGTGTTGTGAGGACTATCATGAAGAGTAGGTCCCTATTGGCTCGGGGAGTCGCGATCGTTGGAATCGCGCTGTTCTTGGTCAACCTGCGCCCGGACGCATCTCTCGCAAGCCCCTCCTGCGTTGAGTACGTTTCGTGGAACTGGCTAGGTCGCCTGGAACAGGTCACCATTGACGGCGAGATCCAGACGGCTGAAGTCGTCCATCCCGATGGCGAAGTGATGTTGATTCTCAACGCACGTCCGTGGCCACCAACAGCGCCATACTGCGTGGACGCTGTGTGGTATTGCGAAGGCGCCAATCCACCTTGCTTCGAGGGGAGGTACTGTGAAACCCAGTAGGACGCTGGAACGTTCAGGACGAACCGCTGTGATGGTGGTTCTGACACTCTGTCTCCCCTTGGGTGGTTGTGAGTTTCATCACACTCCGTGTCCGCCTCAGGAGGTGATCCCTCTTCGAAGCGGTACGTTCCAAGGAGAGGCCCGATGCAACTCCCATGGCGACTACCCGGTTTGCGGGGTCTCACACACCCTGGACGTCGATCTCGCGCAGGGCGTGGCCATCCTCCGCTACGAGAAGGAGGGGCACCTCTACGAGGAGACCTGGAGGATTCATCGCGCCGACCAGGACGTGGTTGAGCCCGCCGACGCGAACGCTGGCGCCGCCGACGCGGCCGCTCCCAGCGAGTCCGACGCAGCCGCTGACGTTGGGCCCGACCCGTGAGCCTCGGAGCCCGAGAGCGTGAGCCTGGCGGCAGACGCTCTCATCTCTCACTGAGCCGTTGGCGTTGGCGTCGACGGTGGCATCGTCGGGCGGGGCGGGCCGGTGAAGGCTCGGAGGCTCGTGGGGCGAGCGCACGGGTGTGATTCAAGTCTGCTGCCACTCGCCATCCGGGCGGACGCCTCCTCGGGGCCGATCTACGCCCTCTTGGACCGCGAATAGGCCCCCCATACCCCCCTCCGTGCGCGCGAAGCGGTGTGTAAGTTATGGAAAACATTACCGCACGATCGCGTAGTGCTGCAGGGATGTCAAGGTTTCACGTTCCGCGATCTCGGAACGCGGAAACCCGGTCAACTTTTCACGTTCCGCGATCTCGGAACGCGGAAACTCGGTCAACTTTTCGCGTTCCGCGATCTCGGAACGCGGAAACTCGGTCAACGTTTCGCGTTCCACGATCTCGGAACGGCGGAACCCGGTCCACCTTTTCGCGTTCCACGATCTCGGAACGCGGAACCCGGGTCAACTTTTCGCGTTCCGCGATCTCGGAACGCGGAAACCCGGTCAACGTTTCGCGTTCCGCGATCTCGGAACGACTCAAACCGGTGAAGGTGTCGCGCTACACGATCGTGGAACGGCTTTGGAGGGCGTCAGAGGTTTCTTCCGCATCCGGGAGCGGCTCCGAGGGACCCCGCGCGACGCAGGAAGAGACCGGGAAGGCGCCCCACACGCCCTCCGGTACGCGCGACGAGCGCGCGAGCCAACAGCCGCCGGGCGCCGAGCTGTCCTCCCCCTCGGTGACTTGGGATTTGAAATGGACGGAGCCGGTGGGCAAGATCGCGGACATGACTGGACACACCCCATCGACTCTCCTCGCCCTCGCCCTGGCCCTGGCCGCCTGCTCCGCCGCGCCCGCCTGCTCCTCGGAGCCCGCCGGCGCGATGGATGCGGACACGGTCGCCGACGCGGCTACGGACACGGCCTCGGACACGGCCCCGGACGCGGTCGCGGACGCGGCCCCGGACACGGCTGCGGACGCGGTCACGGACACGGCTACGGACGCGGCTACGGACACGGCTGCGGACGCGGCCCCGGACACGGCTACGGACGCGGCCCCGGACACGGCCCCGGACGCGGCTGCGGACGCGGCCCCGGACACGGCTACGGACACGGTCGCGGACGCGGTCCCGGACGCGGTCGCGGACGCGGCCCCGGACACGGCCCCGGACACGGCCCCGGACGCTGGGGCGGACGCCGGGCCGGCCGGACCCATCCCCGCGGTTCTGGGGGCCCGCTGTGCCCCGATGGAGCGCGTGGGCCTCATCGAGCTCGGCGACGCGTGGGGGTCGCGTTCCCTCAGCGCGCAGCTCTACGACGCGCCGAACCCCCTGCTCTCCGAGCCCGCCCAGGCCGACGCCGCCTGCGATTTCTATCAGTACGCGCCCGGCCCCCCCTGCGACCCAGCCTGCGGCCAGGGGACGACGTGCGGCCTGGACGGCACCTGCCAGCCCGAGCCCCAGGCGGCCCTGGACGCCGTCGTGACCCTCTCGGCGCAGGGAGACGAGGAGGTCTTCACGGCCGACCCCGTGACGGGCTCCGTCTGGGGGAGCGTCACCCTCCCCGGGGACACCCTCGCCGTCCGAGTCGCCTGGCTGGACCAGGAGGTCACGCTCACGGCCACCACCATCCCCGGTGAGCTGTCCGACCTCGCCGGCCAGCTCCAGGGGGGCTACAGCCAGCCCCAGAGCTTGGACCTCACGTGGACGCCCCCGAGCGAGGGGCCTGCCGACCCCAACGGGCCCCAGGTCTTCACCGACATCCCCATCAACCACCACGCCGGCGGGCCCACCCACACCGTCTGCGCCGTGCCCGACACGGCGGGCTCGCTGCACGTGGACGGCGCCATGCTCCAACCCCTGGCCGTCATCACGGGCCTGGAGTTCCAGGGCGTCGCCCACGTCCAGTTCGCCGCCGCCCAGACGCCCCTGGGCTGCGTGGAGCTGCGCCTGCGGACCTTCCAATACACCGACCTGGGCTATTGAGTTCCCATCCTGAAAAGCCTCCCGTCGCCGCGACGGCCGCTGCACGCACCATGCGCGTCCCCGCAACCACTTGAAGTAGCGCTGCTACTCCGGCGGGTTGCGTGAACGCACCTGGCACGCACATCGACTCGCCGTGGCTCGGTCCGCCCTTGTGAATCATGCTCCTAGGGGCTCGCCTCCGCGGCGGGGACCTCCTTGCCGTGCGCGTAGGTGGCCCGACGCCACACGCGGCCGTCCTCGCGCCACCATGTCCACACGCCCTGACGCTCGCCCGCCTCGTAGGCGCCCTCGCTTCGCCTGCCGCCGCTCGCGTACCAGGTCGTCCACGTCCCCGTCTCACGCCCCTCGTCGTCGTACTGCCCCGCCTGACGCTTGGCCCCCGTCTCGTACAGCCACGTCCACGACCCGACCTTCTTCCCCGCCCGATACGTCCCCTCGCTGCGCAGCTTCCCGTTGGGCCACCAGCGCCTCCACGGCCCCTCGGGCTTGCCGCCCTCGTAGCGCCCCTCGAAGCGCAGCGCCGCGCTCGCCTCCCCGCCACCCCCGCCGGGCGGGGCCTCCGCCGTGCCCTCCACCGGGTACCACCCCTTCCAGACACCCACCTCGCGGTCGCCCTCGAAGCGGCCCTCTAGGGAGCGCCCCCCGCCGTCCGTGTACCAGGTCCAGAGCCCCACGCGCTGCCCGTCCTCGATGCGCCCCCGCTTCTCCACCGCCCCGCTGGGGAAGAACCACGTCCAGCGCCCACGCGGCACCTTGCGCACCGCCTCGTCCTCCCCGTCCCAGCGGCACACCATGCACCCCAACGCCCGCTGCTCCGGATCCGCCACCCAGCTCCCCTTGGCCCCCTCACACGCGGCCGCGTCCTCCCCCTCCTCCACGCCGTCCACGTACTTGACCTTGCGCCAGAACTCCCCCGTGTACCACCACTGCTCCCAGATCCCCACGCGCTTGCCGTGGCTGTACGCCCCGCGCGCCTTCTCGTTCCCGTTGTTGTGGTAGAAGGTCCACACCCCGTCCTCGAAGCCGCGGACCATCTCGCCCTGGGACTCCAGCTCCCCGTTGGCGTACCAGTTCTTCCACGAGCCCACCCGCCGCCCGCCGTCGTACGAGCCCTCCCACGCCTTCTTCCCGTTGCGATAGTAGGCGATCCAATGCCCCTGGCGGAAGTCGTCGGCGTAAAACCCCTCGGACTTGAGCTCCCCCCCGTCGAACCAGCGCTTCATGGGGCCGTGCCGCAACCCGGCGACGTAGGTGAACTCCCCCTCGGGGTTGCCGTTCTCGTAGAAGAAGCGCCACACCCCCACGCGCTGGCCCTTCTCGTAGCGCCCCTGCTCCTGGACGTGGCCGTTGGGGAAGAAGGCGACCCAGTCCCCCGTGCCGTCCGAGATCCGCGAGGTCCCCAGGACCTCCCCATCCGCCCCCACGAAGGTGTGCTCACCCTCGGGCACGTCTTTCACGTACTCGCCCCGGCGCATGACCCGCCCGTCCTCGTGCAGGTCCTCCCACGTCCCCTGGCGCTCGTTGTCGACGAAGTGCCCCCGCCAGCGCACCTTCCCGCTCGCGTAGTAGGCCGTCCACACCCCCAGCCGCAAGGGCACGCCGTGCCCCTCGGGCTGCCGCTTGCAGCCCTCCTCCCGCGCCTCGTAGTCCACGAACCACTCGCCCTTGGCCGCCCGGCAGGCCGCCGGCCCCTCACCCTGGCGCTCGTCGTCGTGGAAGACCACCTCCCGCCACCGCTGCCCGTTCGTGAACCACTCCGTGAACGTCCCCTCGCGCTTGCCGGACACATACGGTCCTTCCAGCACCTTCTGCCCACTCTTGGCGTCCCAGAAGCGCCACACCCCCACGCGCTCGCCCTGGTCGTACTCCCCCTCGCTCGCCTTGCGCCCGTTCTCGAACCACGTCGTCCACGGCCCCTGCCGCACGTCGTCTACGTACTCCCCCTCCCAGTCTCGCTGGCAGTTGGGCTGATAGGCCACCGCGTGCCCCTGGCGCTTGCCGTCCACCCAGGTCTGCTCCAGCTCGAGCTGCCCGTTCGCGTACCAGCGCCGCTCCACCCCCTGGAGCTTCCCCCGCTCCCACCGCCGCTCCAGCCGCAGGTTGCCCGCCAGGTCGCGCCCCCGCTCCACGCCCTCCTTCTTGTCGTCCTCGTAGTTCACCCGCACCACCACGGGCCCGGGCAGGACGATCCGCGCGCTGGGCCCCTCACGCCTGTCGTCCTTGAACAAGGCCCACTCGCGCACCGCGCCCCACTCGTCCGCGGCCTGCCAGCGCCCCTCCCGCTTGCCGTGCACGAGGCACCCGGAGACCCCGTCGTCGTCCTCGTACCAGCGGCCGCGCTTGGCCTTGCACACCTCCCGCGGGGCGGGGTCGCCGGGCTTCCACCCGATGGGGCCGCCGCCGCGCTGCCAGGGCTGCATCTTGGTCTTGGGCTTGTTCGCGTTCTTGGAGCCCCCGCGGGCCCCCGGCTTGCCTCGCCCCCCATGGGCCGGCGGGCTCGCCGTCCACGCCAGCGGCACGAGCACCGCCACTGCCACCACCGCCCTCCACCCGGCGCGCCACCGCCTCACGGTTCACCTCCCTTGTGGGCCTGGTCCTCGTCCGCGCCGAGGAGGTCCTTGACCACGAGATCGGCGTCCACCCGAATGGGGCTCCCGTCCAGGCTGTTGATGTCGCTCTGCGTGAGCGACACCTTGGGCGCGAAGACCTTGTCGTGGAAGGCGTCGCAGACCTCGACGATCATCGCCTCCACCGCCTCCTCCACGGCCTCACGGCTCGCCGCCGCCGGGAGCCCCGCCTCGCCGCCCAGCTTCGCCTCGGCGCACCCCACCTGCTTGCCCGAGGCGTCCGACAGGCACACGCTCAGCCGGTCTTCGTGCCCCTCGCCCCGGCCGTCACCGCTCAGCGCCTGCACGTCCACCACGAACCCCACGGCCTGGTCCAAGCCGCTCCCCACCCGCAGCCGCGGCGACGTCCGCAGCCGCTCGACCACCTCCTGGGCCCAGGGGTTGCGCCGGCCCTCCACGGTCACCGCCAGCGCCACGCCCAGGTGCCGAAACGCCGACGGGAAACGGTCCAGCGCCGCCGCCCACAGCGTCCGCGCGCGCTCGGCGTCTCCCTGCCGGTAGGCCGCGTCACCCAGCCACACCATGAGGCGGTGTCGCGTGACCACCGCCTGGCGCGGCAACCCCTTGAGCGCCCGCTCGCCCAACTCCCGCGCGGCGTCTAGCGCGCCGCGCCGCCAGGCCACCTCGCCGTCCACGGCGTCGAAGTAGGGCGTGACCTCCGGGAAGCCCGCGTCCTCCCGCCGCGCCTGGGCCACGGCCTGACTCACCAGCCCCTCGCCCAGCAGCGGCGCCGCGTAGCCCGCCTCCCAGGGCATGATGGCGTGGAGGAAGGGGCGCATGGCCTCGGCCAGCATGTCGCCATCGCTCGCCAGGCGCAGCGCCCGCCGCCGCACCTCCCACAGCCGCCAGCGCAGCGTCTCCAGCGCCTCCCAGTGGGGCAGGGCCTCCCAGAAGCCCCGGACGGCGGCGCGCTCGCGCTCCTGCTCCATGCGCGCCATGAGGACCGTCGCGTAGGTCACCGCCTGCCCGAGCTGGATCTCCTCGCGCGACGAGCTGCTCATGCCCGTGCGGTCGGGCATCCGGAAGGTGTCCCGGGCGAAGGTCTCCGCCGGCCCAAGCTGGTTGAGCAGGTAGAGCAGCTCTGTGAGTAGGGCGCGGTTGC
Organism: uncultured Myxococcales bacterium; assembly: GCA_964478315.1. Taxonomy (GTDB): domain Bacteria; phylum Myxococcota_A; class UBA9042; order PHBI01; family JAAZYN01; genus CAYZID01. Next base: position 16,668 of record CAYZID010000038.1, read on the forward strand.
CCATCTCGAACTGCTCGCGGTAGCGCTTCTCGATGGGCGCCTCGCGGAGCCCCTTGAGAGCGCTCACGGCCTTCTGGAAGGCCCCCTCCGCCAGGTACACGGTCACCAGCCGCGAGTACGGCGGGTTGGAGCAGTCGTCGATGTCGGCCTTGAGGGCGCGCCGCGCCAGGCTCTCCGCCTCGTCGAAGCGCAGCGCCCCCAGCGCCGCGCTGGAGCCGTTGTGCAGCAGGATGCACGAGCGCCCCTGGGTGGCCTCGATGGCCTCCGTGGACAGCTCGTAGGTGCGCTGGCGGAGGCGCGCCTCCGCCTCCGTGGCGACGAGCCCGTTGTAGCCCGAGATGCGCTCGTAGATGTCGTCGGAGCGCGTGAGCTTCCGCCCCAGCGCCCGCGCCTCGTCGAACCGGCGCAGCTTCATGAGGGGCCACATGCGCAGGTCCAGGCGCGGCGGCTTGTAGACCGCGTCCAGCTCGTCGAGCACGCGCAGGCGCCCCGCCGGGTCGTCCATCTCGCCCAGGAGCCACGACTCCTCCAGCAGCAGCTTCTTGTGCCAGCGCCGCGCCTCGGGGGCCTGGGGCGCGGGGCCGAAGCGGGCCGTGAACAGGCGCCGCGCCTTGCGCAACAGGAACAGCGAGCGCGCGAGATTGCCCTCCTCGTCGTGGAAGACCCGCGCCAGCACCCAGGTCGCCACGAAGGACTCCGGGTGGTCCTTCAGGATGGCCTCGGCCTGCTCCCGGGCGCGGATGCGCTTGCCCTTGTCCAAGCTCGCGAGGGCCTCCTGCTCGGCGGGCGTGCCCCGGAGCATCGCGAGGTCCTCCGAGGCCCCGTCGCCAGCGCGGAGCGGGCCCGGCGCGCCCAGGCTCACGGCGAGGCCCAGCGCGGCCGCCAGGGCCCAGCGGAGGGCGCGGCCCCGGGCGGGGCGTCCGGCGCGCGCGCGGCGCGTGGGTGGGGAGAGGTCCACCGGCCGCCCTCAGCGCCCGCCCAGGGTGGCGCGCGCGAGGCGCTCGATGGCCGGCTTGACGCCCTCGCGGATGACGGCCTCGCGGTCGTTGATGCCCGGCACCAGCTCCAGGCGGTGCTGGAACAGGGGGACCGCCAGGTAGTCCACGTCCTCGCTGGACACGAAGTCGCGCCCCCGGAGCAGCGCCAAGGTCTGGAGGGCCGGGATCGCCTGGACCAGCGCGCGCGTGGACACGCCCTGGAGGATGCGCTTGTCGGCGCGGAGCCCCTCGGCCATGTCCACCAGGCACTCGTGGATGGCCGGGGACACGGTGACGCGCTCGCGGATGAGGGCGCGCGCCGCGACGATCTCGCCGCGCCGGGCCTTGGGGAGATCCGTGGGGGCGTGGGGGACCCCCCAGCGGCGCAGGACCTCCAGCTCGCTCTGGCGGTCGATGTGCTTCATGCGGATCTTGAACAGGAAGCGGTCGAGCTGGGCCAGGGGCAGCGGGTAGGTGCCCACCAGATCCAAGGGGTTCTGGGTGGCGATGACGAAGAACAGGTCGTCCAGGCGGTGGCTCACGTTGTCCACCGTGACCTGCTTCTCCGCCATGGCCTCCAGGAGCGCCGACTGCACCTTGGGCGTCGTGCGGTTGATCTCGTCCACCAGCACCACGTAGGCGAACAGCGGCCCTCGGCGGAAGTGGAACTGCGAGGTCTCCGTGTCGAAGACCATGACCCCCGTCACGTCCGAGGGCAGCAGATCGGGCGTGAACTGCACGCGCCGAAACTCCGGGATGTCGTCGTCCAGGCGGTCGTCGACGATGGCGTTGCCCAGGGCCTTGGCCAGCGTCGTCTTGCCCGAGCCCGGATAGTCCTCCAGGAGGATGTGCCCGTCGCCGAAGAGGGCCACCAGGACCAGCTCGATGACGTCGTCGCGGCCCATGACGTTGTCGCGCATCCAGGCGCGCACGCGCTCGGCCACGTCGCGGGCCTGGTCCAGCGTCGTGATGGCGGGGGACGCGGCGGCGCCGGCGGGCGCGGCGGTCCCGTCCAGGGCCGCGGATGGGGCGCTCGGGTCGGGCGCGGGGGCGTCGTCGGCGGTGGGGAAGAGGCTGTCGGTCATGGAGCCCTCCGTGAGGGTGGGGTCGAGCGAGCGTGAGGGGTCAGCGGGTGAACCACCAGCCGATGGGGTTCAGGGCGCCGGCCAGGCGGCGGCGCCAGGGTTGGGCGCGCCGGAGCTCCCGGCGGGCGCGGGCGGCGAGGGCCGCGAGCTCCGAGGGCGGGCGCACGGCGGCGCGCGGGTCGCCCAGCGCCAGGCGCAGGTGGGCCGCCGTGAGGGCCTGGAAGGCCGGGCTGGCGGCGGGCGCGCGGCGGGCGAAGGCCTCGCGCGTCTCGCCGAACGCCCGCGTGACGCCCACGTCGCTCAGGGCGTCCTGGGCGGCGCGCAGGGCGTGGCGACCGGCGCGCCCCGGCGTGAGGCGCGGCAGCAGGATGCGCGCGAGCTTGATGGCGTAGGCGAGGGCCAGGAGCCCGGCCAGGGCCCAGAGCGTCCCCCAGCCGATCGCGGCCCAGGGGATCTCCAGGGCCTTGGCGTTGGGGTCCTCGTCGCGGCCGCCCGAGGGGTCCTTGCGGGCGATCTCGCCCAAGACGCTCTCCAGGTCGCGGTCCACGGGCGGCCGAGGCGGCTCGTCGGAGCGCTCCGGGTAGACGTCGAAGGTCACCCAGCCCACGCCGTCCACGAAGACCTCGGGCCAAGCGTGGGCGTCCGAGGACATGATGAGCATGGAGGAGCCGCCCGCGCGCTTGTTGGTCTGCACGGCGTAGCCCACGGCCACCCGCGCCGGGATGCCCATGCTGCGGAGGAGGAAGACCGCCGCGTGGGCGAAGTGCACGCAGTAGCCGCGCAGGGTGCCGAACAGGAAGGCCGCCGTGGGGTCGTCGGCGTCCACGTAGGTCTCCGTGCGCGTGTAGAAGCCGCGCTTCTCCAGGTAGCGCTTGATGGCGAAGGCCTGCATGAGGGGGTTGTCCACGAAGCGCGGGTCGGCGTCGCGGGCGATCTCCTCGGCCAGCGTCTCGTAGCGGGGGTCGTCGGGCAGGGCGAGGTAGTGGGCGCGCGTGGCCTCGTCCCAGGAGGCGGGGAGCACGCCGCGCCCCACGAGGCGGTCGAAGCCCACCGTGAGGCGCAGGGAGTCCACGCCGTAGGCCGCCACGAACTGGCGCGGCGAGGGGTTCTCGGCGGGCTCCAGGCGCACGGCCTGGGACAGCGCCACGGGCTGGGGGTGGTCCACCAGGAGGTACATCGTCGTGGGGAGGTGCTTGTGGTAGGCGGGCGTCTCCACCGGCGCCGCCTCCAGCGGCGCGTCCGTGGGGAAGGTCGTCAGCACGTCCCGGTCGAAGCGCCCGCTCGTGTCCGGCGAGAGGTGGTTGCCGTCGAAGGTCGAGAGGACCTCCTGGCGGAAGTACAAGATCCCCGTGTCGTCGTCGTAGTCGTCGTGGAACACCACCAGCGCCACGGGGGTGGGCCGGGGAGGGGGCGCGTAGCTGTCGGAGAAGGGGCCCTTGCCGTTCCCGCCTTTGCCGCCTTTGTCTCCCTTTCCGCCCTTGTCTCCCTTTCCGCCCCTGTCTCCCTTTCCGCCCTTGTCTCCCTTTCCGCCCTTGTCTCCCTTTCCGCCCTTGTCTCCCTTTCCGCCCTTGTCTCCCTTTCCGTCCTTGTCTCCCTTTCCGCCCCTGCCTCCCTTTCCGCCCTTGTCGTCGTCCTTGCCCTTGTCCTTCTGCTCGTTGCTGGTGAGGCCCAGGCCGTTGGTGTGGGTGTCCGTCTCCAGGTGGGCTTGCTCGGTGAGGAGGTAGACGGCGAGGCCCACGGCGGCCACGAACAGGAAGGTGATGAGGACCTTGAGGGCGCGGGCCCGGCGCACGAGCATGAAGGCGGCGACGACGGCCACGGTGACGCCCAGGGCCGTGAGCACGTCGGCGGGGTCGATGCCCCGGGTGAGGGCCCAGTCGGCCAGGAAGCGCGGGCGGTTGAGGCTGTGGTGGCGGTGGACGGCGAAGGTCCACACGACGCCGCCCACGACCACGGCGGCCTCCAGGACGGCGGCCACGCGGGCGCGGGCGGCGCCCAGGCGCAGGGCAAAGGTGAGGCCCAGGGCGGAGAGGCCGAAGAGCGCCACGTCCGCGGCGTGGATGGCCCCGCCCACGCCCAGCTCGGCGGCCACCCACGAGGCGTCCACGAGCAGGCCGCTGGCGAGGAAGGCCAGGGCGATGGTGAGGAGGGAGACGGCCCAGGCGGCGGGCAGGCGCAGGCCGCGGCGGCTCGCCACGTGGGCGGCGGCGGCGCCCAGGGCCACCCCGGCGGCGGCGGCGGCGTGGCCCCAGGTGGTGGCGAGGGTGCGCAGGTAGAGCCACGAGGCGGCCATGAGGAGGGCGGCCTTGACGGCCTCCACCCACACGGGCTCGTGCGGGGCAGGGCGCAGCGCGCCGCGGGCCCGCTTGGATGGGGCGCGGGCGCTCTCAGTAGGCGATGGCGTCACCGGTGAACACCGCCTCCAGGTCTTGGGCCGTGACCTGGTTCAGGTCGTGGAGGGCGTCGTCGTCCCACTGGGGGTTGGGTTCGCCGCTGAGGAACAGGGCGCCGCCGGTGTCGGTCACGACGACGCCGTAGCGCTTCATGGCGCGGAGGATGGCCTGCACGGGGGGAGCGAAGGGGGTCTCGTCGAAGTCGGCGCGCAGGCGCAGGCGCAGACCCATGGGGGGGCAGGCGGGGTCGTCGCCGCACTGGCCGTCCGAGTGGGTGGCCGGGGGGACGTAGGCGCGGCGGATCTGCGGCAGGGTGACGCGCAGGGCGTGGCGGATCTCCCCGTCCACGGCGGCCTCCTGGTAGCGCACCAGGCCCGGCAGGATGGCGAGGCCCGCCGCGTCGGCGCTGGTCCATCCCGCGGGCCGCACCTCGTTGGCGTGGAGATCCCAGATGGCGCCGGAGCCGGCCGTCCACGGGGCGCCGGGGGCCTCGGGGGGGTGGGCGTCGAACAGCTCGAAGAGCGTGCAGGTGCCCTGCTGGACGAGGAGGATGTGCCGATCCCCGTCGCCGTCGGGGCCGCCCTCGATGAGGGCGTCGGCGGGGATGGGGTAGGGGCCGGGGTCGCTCTCGTCGGCGTACAGGAAGGACACGTCCACGCCGGGCTGGTCGGCGGGGACGATCGTGATGGGGATGCCGTTGGGGACGCCCTCCCACTGGGTCCCGAAGTCCGGGTGGAAGCCCGTGTCCGCGCCGATGGTGGCGAGGAAGTCCGCCCACTGGGGGTGTACGGGGGCGTCGTCGATGGGGGTGTTCCACATGTTGTCCGCGGGGAAGACGGGGCAGCCGCCCAAGGTGGGGCCGGTGCCGGTGGGAGGCAACGCGTCGGGCCCCGCGTCGGATTCCCCGCCGGCGTCGTTCTCCGCGTCTGGCGCGGTGTCGGTCGCTGCGTCGGTCGCGGTGTCGGCGTCGGTCGCGGTCGCTGCGTCGGTCGCGGTCGCTGCGTCGGTCGCGGTGTCGGTGTCGGTCGCAGTCGCTGCGTCGGTCGCGGTGTCGGTGTCGGTCGCGTCCCCGCACGCGGCGAGGGAGGCGACCGCCAGCAGCGCGAGCACGGGGGCGATGAGGTTGTGGAGGGGGTTGGGGGCCACGGGCCGCTGGGGCATGGCGTCCTCCTGGCGCCCTGGGGAGGGGCGCGCTCGCTGGGTGGTGTGGGGCGTCACGCGGCGGCCGCGATGCGTTCGAGGGCGGTGATCTCGGTCTCGCCCAGGAGTTGACCGCTGGGGCGGTGGATGACCTTGACGTCCAGGCCGGCGCGGCGGAGCTTGCCGTAGAGTTCCGGGAGGTCTCGGAGCTGGCCGCGGGTCTGGCCGGCGGGGTCGTCGAAGATGAGGCGCCGCAGGGTGCCGTGGCGGCGGAGCTCGGCGAGCGTGCCGTCCACGGCGAGGATGACGGTGGGCGGGGCGGGGAGGGCGCGGGAGAAGGTCAGGACGCGCTCCAGCCAGGGGCCTTCCCGCGTGGGGACGAACAGGACGCAGTTGCCGAGCTGGGAGCGGTCCACGGTGCGGAGCAGGCGCTCCAGGTCGGCGCCGCCGCGGTGGCGGTGGTCCACGGAGTCGACGATCTGGTCGATGGCCTGGGCGGGGTCCTCGGCGGGGCGGTCGGCGCCGTCGGCGCTGAAGACGGTGTCGCGGTCCAGCATCCCCTGCTCTACGAAGGCGCGGGCGGTGGAGGCGGCGGGGGCGTCGCCCGGGCCGGCGACGAGGTAGGCCACGGTGGAGGGGCGGGGGGTGATGGCGCGCTCGGGCATGCGGACGAGCAGGCGGCGGGTGCGCCCGAAGACCTTCCAGACGACGAGGCGCAGGGGGTCGCCGTGGGCGTAGCCGCGCATCTCCACGAGCTCGCCGTCGCGGGTGCCGCTGGGGTGGGAGTAGCCGTCCCCGCCGGCGTGGCGCAGGGCGAGGGAGAGCTGGAAGTGGCCGGAGGCGGGGAGGATGGTGAAGGTCCCCTCCCAGGTCTTGAAGAAGCGCACGCGGGCGAGGCCGAAGAGGTCGGCGACCTCGAAGCGGCGGCGCACCCGGCGGTAGTGACCGCGGCGGTGGGCGATGAGGCGCTCGCGGACGCGCCGGAGGCCTTGGGGGGCGAGCGTGGTGGAGACCTGGGCGGGGTCGTCCCAGCGCACGTCCACGCGGACCAGGGGCCAGAGGGCGAAGCTCGGGAGGACGAGGGCCGTGTCGAGCTGGGTCTCGGCCTCGAAGGTGTCGTGGAGGCCCGAGTCGCTGGGGAGGGACCGCCAGAGGACGAGGGCGCCGAGGGCGGTGAAGATCGACGAGAGGGCGACCAAGCCCAGGGCCACGAGGCCGCCCGCGTAGAGGACGTAGTCGGAGTCGTCGCGGCCCACGTAGGCGTAGGCGTAGAGGCCCACGGCGACGGTGGCGGCGCCGGTGAGGCTCAGGGGAAAGAGGGCCATGGTCCGCTGGGTGACCCGGAGGACCCGGCGGGCGCCGGCCAGGAGCGCGCGGCGCGCGCGGCTTCCCTGCCCCCCGGCGGGGGTGGGGCGGCGGCTGTCGGGGCGCGAGGGCATGGATCGGAGATAGGGCGCCCGGCCGAGGACGTCAAGCCGGGGGGCCGCGCCCGCCTGTCTTCAGCAATCCTCGGGGTTCAAGAGGAACGCGCCGTCTTGGCCCACGACCAGGGCTCGGCCGTCGGGGAGCCAGGTGAGGTCACCCAGGAAGCCCGACAGGCCGTTCGGGCAGCTCCGCCAGGTCTGCCCTGCGTCCAACGACAGCAGGGCGGCTCCACCCCAGCCCACCGCCAAGGTCCGGCCCTGGTCGTCGGCCCCTACGGCGTAGAGGTCCGGGCCGTCGCTGTGGACCAGGGCGAAGCTCACCGCGTCGTCCGTGGAGCGCCAGATGTGGCCGCGGTCGCCTACCAGGACCCAGGCCCCCGGCTGGGGAAGGGGCGTTGCGCCGAGCACCCAGTCGGCCTCTCCGGGCAGGGCCACCGTCGTGAAGATCGCGCCGTCTTCCGAGCGGCCCGCGTAGAAGTAGTAGCCGGTGGAGATCCAGGTGCCCCAGGGGGCGACCGCCAGGGAGGCGACTTGGGCCGAGTAGCCGTAGTTCTTCACGTCGATGGACGTCCAAAGCTGCCCGTCGGCGCTCGCCGCTCCCATCCAGTAGCCCGCGGCGACGAGGCGACCGTCTCGGCAGGCGACGTCGTTTGCGTAGCCGAAGCCAAAGCCGATCTGCCCGAAATCCGGGATGGCCGCCCGTCGGACCCAACTGCCGCCGCCATCCTGGGAGAGCAGGACCTGGCCGCCTCCCACGGCGAGCCCGAGCCCCGACGGCGTGAAGCACAGGCCGGTGAGGTCGCGGCCGGTCAAGGGGCTGCTCCCCGACGGGGTCAAGGGGGTCCAGGTGCCCTCGGGGCTGCGGGCGTAGATCGCCTCGTCCTGGCCCACGGCCACCACGCTCCCGCTCGGGCTCTGGGAGACGGCCACCAGGGCTTCGTCGCCGCCAAGGTCCTCTAGCTGCCAGGCCGGCGCGAGGGTGCCCGGGTCGGGGCGGATGCCTTGGTCCAGGAAGGTCCAGAGCTCTGGATACATCCACGCGTAGAGGTCGTGGCCCGCGTTGGTCTCTCGGATGAGGAGCTGGTCGTCCTCCACACCCTCCGCGCGGAGGTGGTCCAGGAGTGGGTCGAGGTTCGTCTTCATGTAGTCGCGGTAGCCCGTGGAGAAGTAGTACCGGGCCCCTTGGTCGAACCCGCTGCTCACGGTCCAGGCGCCACCTCCGATGAACCCGTAGCCCGAGAAGGGAGCGCCGGGATCCGCCGCGAGCACGGCCGTCTGGTTGGTGCCGGACGAGAAGCCCATGACGTAGATGCGGTCGGGGTCGACGTGATACTGGCTCTGCACGAGGCCGACGAGCTCCTCGATGAACTGCCGGTTCCGGTCTGGGTCGCCCGGGTTCTGGTCCCAACGAAAGATCTCCGTGCCGCCCTCCACGCTGGAGCGGGATCTGGGCCGCAACAGGAGGAAGCGCGAGGCGTCGGCCGTCTCCATGGCCGCGGAGAGCCCGTAGGCCTCCTCCGGCACGCTCGTCGCCGTCCCGTGGAGATCCACCAAGAGAGGCCAAGCGTCCTGGCACTCGTAGCTGTCGGGCACGTGGAGCAGGTAGACCCGCTGGTCCCCCTGGGACTCCAGGGTCTGCTTGAAGAACGTGCCCGTCGGGCCAGCGCAAGGAAGACACTGGCCCTGGCGGCAGGAGAGGCCCTCCGCGCAGGGCTCGATGGACTCCACGAGACAGCCCTGCTCGTCCTCGCGGCAGGTTCGTACCGCGGTCGCGTCTTCGGAGCAGGATGCCTCCTCGACACTGCACGGATCTTGGCAGAGCGGTTCCTCGACACCGGTGTCGGTGTGGGCCTCGGTGTCCGTCTCGGTGTCGGGGCCGGGGCCGGTGTCCGTTTCGGCCTGTGCGTCTCTCTGCGCGACGTCCGAGCCCAGGTTACCGTCCGGCCCGACAGGGGCCCCCCCACACGCGCTCCAGAGCCCGAGCAGCAACAGGCCCCACGTCACCCCGATCCGCCACCTACTCCGGGATTCGGCTTTGGATCCCGCGTGTGGGCGTCGTCGAGTTGCACGTCTGGGTGCTCGACGTGACGCGGCCACGCCTCCGCGCCCAGCCGCTTGTCTCCTTGCCCAAACGCGGCCTCCTGCGCCTCGGTCCGCAGAGTAGGTGGCGGATCTGGGCGTCACTCGTCTCCTCACCACCGCCTCTCCTTCCGGACAAGTCCCAAGGTGCCGATCCAGGTTGGTTCGGGGGTGCCAGCAAGGCGTGTGCCAACCTGTGACGGGCTCCCCCTGTCTGGCGAACCGGGGCCCCGCTCCCATCCCGAGCCGAGGGCCTGGAAGGAGGTCCGGCCATCGAAAGCGTCACCCAGCCCACGACCGCCGCCGTGTTCATCGCCCCGAGCGCGAGCGTGTCTGCCACCGCGGGCGCTCTCCGGGGGCGCCGCGCAGCGGCTCCCGGGGCGAGGACGGCCCCACGCGTCGCGCGGGAAGAGACAGGACCAAGTGTAGAAGTTCTCACCACCTGGAGCGCCATCGAGGGCGCCCCCGGAGCGAGCGATGCTCTGGCTCCATCTCCGCCTCCCCGCGCGCGGACGGGGGGCGGGGCCGCCCCCCAAGCCGACAACGCCTATGGCGCGTCGGAGGCGTTGAGGAAGACCTGGAGGTAGAGGGTCTGTGTGGCGTTGTCCCCGTCGTCCAACGGGTCCACGTAGGCCACCACCAGGTCGGGGAGGCCGTCCTGGTCCACGTCGTAGGCGAGCAGCTCTTGGCAATAGGCGTGCACGTCCGTCCCTTGGGAGATGAGCTCGTGGGACCAGGAGGCGATCATGGGGAAGTTGCCGCTGCCGTCTCCCTGGAGGATCGCCACCCCAACCGCCTTCTGGTTGGGCTCGGTGCCGCACGTGGCGACGTCGAGATAGCCGTCGCCGTTGAAGTCCGCGAGCTCCACGCGGCCCGGCAACTGGCTGGGCAGGCCAGCCGTGAACGCCTGCGTGTCCACCACGCCACCCGGGTCGAAGATGCCCCCGCCCGCGTTGCGCCAGCGCGCGAACTGCCCTCCCAAGGCCGTCCCGGAGACGATGTCCAGGTCGCCGTCGCCGTCGATGTCCCCCAGCTCCACGTCGCGCGGCCGGAACGCCCCGTTGTTGGGAGGCGCCAGGAACGTGGGCGTCCCCGTGAGGCCATGCAGCCCTTCCAGGCCATCCTCTGCGCCCCAGTAGATGAGCAGCCCGGGGCCGAGATCGTTCACGAGTCGCACGACGGTCACAAGGTCCTCAAAGCCGTCGCCGTCCAGGTCTCCCGCCGCGCCGACCTCCTCGCCAATGAACTTGTAGGAGCCCGGAGCCTCGCCGGGTCCCAAAGGCGTGAGCGTCCCCGCGCTGTCGTTCTCCAGCAGGACCAACTCGTCACCCAGGATCTCGAACAGGGCGAAGTCGGGGACGCCGTCCCCATAGAGGTCGATCCGCACCAGGTCGGTGTTCCCGAACGGCACGTCGAGGGTGCTCACGCTCATGGCCCCCTCGTCGTTGTCGAGCACGTGGATGTTCGCCTGCTGGGACGCCGCCACGAGGTCCGGCCAGCCGTTCCCGTCCAGGTCCACCGACAGGAGGTCTCGCGTGTCGTTGGGCGCCAGCGAGTAGGTCGGTGTCACGGCGATGAGTTGGGCCAGAGCGACCTGACCGGGTCCCACCTGATACAGTCGGACCTCGCCCGGCCCGCCCGTGAGGACGGCCAGCGTCTCCATAGGCCCCGACAGGATGTGCCCCGCCGCCAGGCCCCGAATCGCGTCGGCGCTGCCCACCTCCTCCGGCGCTTCGAGGGCCGGGTCGAGCGCGCTCGTGGCGGCGTAGAATCGGAAGCCCCCTGCGAGCGTGGCGCTCTCTCCATCCGGGTTCTGGACCACCACGTCCACCACCCCGAATGGTGCGCTCGCGCCAGGGAGCTGCGCGCTCACCGACAGGCCGTCGTCGGCCACGATGACGACCGGCGCGGTCGCGTCCCCGAAGGAGACGGTGGCACCCGCCTGGAAGCCCGTCCCGTGGATCTCCACGAACGTCTGCACCCCCATGGCCGCCCGGTTCGGCTCCACGGCCTCGACGGTGGGCGGCGTCGGGGCGACGTCGGGGCCTGTGTCCGGCGTCGTGTCGGCCGCTGCGTCGTCGGTCGCGTCGGTCGCCGTGTCGGCCGCCGTGTCGGCCGCCGTGTCGGCCGCTGCGTCGGTGGCGGTGTCGGTGGCGGTGTCGGCCGCTGCGTCGGTGGCGGTGTCGGCCGCTGCGTCGGCGGCGGTGTCGGCTGCCGTGTCGGTGGCGGTGTCGGCCGTCGTGTCGCCGGCTGCGTCGTCGACGATGTCGGGCTCGACGATGTCGGGCTCGACGATGTCGGGCTCGACGACGTCGGGCTCCATGAGGTCAGGCTCGGTGTCTGGCTCCAGGCCGTCGGAGGGCGTGACGTCGGGGGGGCCCACGTCCGGCCCGCCAAGGTCGCCCGCGGTGCCCGGGTCGGTCAGCAAGTCGGCTCCCCCATCGACGATCTCCACGGCCGCGGCGTCGGCGGCGCCGTCCACGTCGTCGTTGGTCTTCGCGCCGAAAGGGCGTGTGGAGCTCACGCAGCCACCCACCGCGATCGCCAGCACCGCCAAGAGCACCCGCGTGCGCATCGGCTCAACCTCCCTTCCCATTCGCTGTAGCATCATGGCTCCTCGCGGGATGACAACCCAGCCCGGGGTGTGCCTCCCGTCCCGTCCGGACGCGGGGCACGATAGCCACCCCGGCGGTGCCACCCTTCCTGGCCCACGCCGGAACACTTGCGTGCAGTGAGACAACGATAGGGCTGGACCCGGGCACGTGGCAAGCGGGCGCGGAGGCCCCCGATCCGCCACCTGCTCTGAGGACCGAGGCGCAGGAGGCCGCGTTTGGG
>CAYZID010000039.1:0-28531 GCA_964478315.1 uncultured Myxococcales bacterium
CCACACGCGGGATCCAAAGCCGAATCCCAGAGTAGGTGGCGGATCGGGGGGGCGCGCGGCGGCTTGTTTCCGGGCGGCCATCCGGGCTATGAATCCGCCCATGAAAGAGCGCGCGCGTGGCGACTGGTACGACGTGAAGGCCCCCTCTGCGCCCCCTCGTCGGGGGGCGCGAGCACCCGGGAAGACTCGGCGAGAGGTCGGGCCCGCCCCGGCGTGGGCCGTCGCGAGGCTCCTCGCGGCGGGGCTCCTCGGCTTGACCCCGCTCCTGGGGACGGCCTGCGACGGGGCCTCGGTGAACGCCACGGACGGCGGTGGCTCCGCGACCGACGGCGGGCCCACGGACTCGGGCGGCCACAAGGACGCCACCGTCGCGGACGCCGGGCCCAACAGCGCCCCCGAGCTCACCCGGATCGGCGACCGCATCGTCGCCGTGGGCGAGCCCCTGGTCATCGTCCTGGAGGCCAGCGACGCCGACGGCGACGCCCTGACCTACTCGGTCTACGGCAAGCTCCCCAAGGGCGCGCGCTTCATCAAGCCCGAGCGGCGCTTCGAGTGGACGCCCACCGAGGCCGGCAAGACCGTGTTCCTGACCTTCGTCGTCAGCGACGGCAAGGAGTTCGACCGCGAGACCGTGCGCATCGAGGTCGTGGCCGACAAGGGCGCCCACCCGCCCGAGCTGGAGGTCCTGGGAGACCAGACCGTCACCGCCGGCCAGCCCTTCGAGCTCCTGCTCCACGCCACCGACCCCGACGGCGACGCCGTCACCTACGGCCACGACGGGATGCTCCCCCAAGGCGCCACGCTGGACGCCAACACCGGGCGCTTCGCCTGGACGCCGGCCGCCGACCTGGCCGGGACCACGCACCGCGTGACCTTCACCGCCAGCGATGGGGCCCTGTCCGCCTCGCTGGAGGTGAGCTTCGTCGTCGTGGGCGGCGGCTCCCAGGGGCCCGAGCCCCCCGTCTTCCACGCCGTGCCAGCCCAGAGCGTCACCGTGGGCGAGCTGCTCACCGTCACGCTGGAGGCCACCGACCCCAACGGCGACCCCGTGACCTTTGGGATCTACAGCGGCGCGCCCGAGGGCGCCGCCCTCCACGGCGCCGTGTTCACCTTCACGCCCACGGCGGCCCAGGCGGGGATGGCCTTCACCGTGACCTTCTCGGCCACCGACGGCACCTTCACGGCCTACCAGACCGTGGACATCCAGGTCGCCAAGGAGGTCCCGGCGGGCACCTGCGCCGACGACCCGGGCGAGCCCAACGGAGATCTGGCGACGGCCACCCCGGTCGACCCCGGCACCTACGAGCGCACCCTGTGCGACAGCGAACAGGTGCCCCTGGACGTGGACTACTACGAGGTCGTCGTCCCCGCCGGGAAGTCGCTGACGGCGACCATCGCCTTCGAGCCGTCGGACGGGGACCTGGACCTGTTCCTGGCGGACGGTGAGGGGGCCGTGCTCGCCACCAGCGAGACCGTGAACCCCACGGAAGAGGTCGCCTGGTCCGTGCCCGAGCAGAGCACCCTCTACGTCATCGTCGTCGGCGTGGGCCAGGAGACCTTTCATATGGGCTACACGCTGACGATCGCCCTGGAGGACGTCGCGGCCTGCCAGGACGACCCCGCCGAGGACAACGACACGCCCGCGACGGCGAAGCTCCTCACGGGCGACAGCGTGCAGGGCGCCATCTGCCCCGGAGACCCGGACTGGTGGCGCGTGGCCCTCCAGTGCGGTGAGGAGGTCACGGTGACCCTGGACACGGGGGGCACGGGCGATCTGGACGTGGGCCTGTGGGTGCCCGGGGACGCGACCGGGGACCCCCTGGGGTCGTCCGCCACCGAGGACGCCATCGAGACCTTCACCGTGGACGCCGTCCCCGCGAGCGGCGACTACCCGCTGCTCGTCGTGGGCTACCCGGCGTCCGTGGGCCAGGGGACCTACACCCTGGGCGTGACCCGCAGCGGCGGGTGCCAGGACGACGGCACCGCGGGCGCGAGCGCCTCCTCGGCCGCGCCCATGGAGGGCGAGAGCGGGAGCTTGGCGCCGCTGGCGCTGTGCTGCGCGGACGACTGGTTCGGGGCCACGCTGGGGGCGGGGGATCAGCTCCTCGTGGACGTGAGCGTCACGGGCGCCGGCTCGGCGGGGCTCACCATCTTCGCCCCCGATGGGACCACCCAGGTGACCGCCGAGGCCCCGTCGCCCACGGGCGCCATCGCCCAGGCCACGGCCCAGGCGGCCGGCGTCTACAAGGTTGTCGTGACGGGGGCCGTGGGGACCAGCTACTCCATCGAGTGGCTCGTGACGCCCGCCCCGGCGGGGCCGTGTGACGCGCTGTCCTGCCCCATGGGCGAGGTCTGCGACGACGGCTCCGGCCAGTGCGTCGCCGACTACTGCTTCGAGCCCGGCGATTGCCCCAACGGCTACACGTGCAAGGACACCTACTGCGTGAACGCCTGCACCAGCGCGGATGACTGCCGCCCGGGCTACGCCTGCAAGTACTTCTTGGACGGGCGCTTCTGCGGCATCACCGGGGACGGGGCGGCGGGCGCAGCCTGCTTCTCCCACGCCGGGTGCGCGGACGAGGCCGTCTGCGCCCTGCAAGACGACAAGGGCTACTGCGCCGTGCGCGGCTGCCTGGAGTACGACGCGCCCTGTCCTGCCGGGACCGAGTGCACGCTGGACGCCCAGACCGACTCGCTCTGCGGGCTGCTCTGCGCCAGCGACACGGACTGCCGGCAAGCCGACGGCTACGTCTGCACGCCCCCCGAGAACACCTGCCTACCCCAGTGAGTGAACCCCATGAGTGAAGACGCCCGCCCGAACCCCAACGCCCTGACCTGCTCGCGCTACGCCTCGACCTTCGCGCACATGGGCGAGATCTACATCTACCACGACCTGTACGGCTACATCCTGAAGATGAGCCCCGACATCCTGGAGTTCTTCCGGGCCTTCGCCGACCCGGCGTTGCCCGACCAGGTGTGCTCGCGCTACGCCAACGCCTTCGGGGACATGACGCCCGAGTCGCTGGTGGGCATCTTCTTGGAGTTCGGCTGCCTCGTGGCGCCGGGCACCAACGAGATGAACGCCGCCTGGAAGACCTACGCCGTCAAGAGCCGCTGGAACGTGTGGCGGCGCGAGGAGGACGGCGGGCTGACCCTGTTCTGCGGCTGGGGGGACCGGCCGGTACAGAAGGTCGCCCTGGACGCCAAGGACGCGGCCATCTGGGACGCCATCGATGGTGAGACGAAGCTCAGCGACCTGGCCGCGGCCCACGGGGCGCCGCGCGTGGAGCGGCTCGTCAAGAAGCTGGCCCACCAGGACGTCCAGGCCATCAAGCTGGCCAAGGTGCCCATGAGCTACTTCGAGGTGGCCGGGCGCCAGCACCTCAAGCCGCCGTACCTCACGAGCACTATGCCCTACGCGCCTCTGGACCCCGACAAGGCGGGCGACGTAAAGCCCCTGGAGGACGCGTTCTCGCCCAAGGCCTACTACGAGCACGACGTCGAGGACGCCGAGGCCCAGTTCGACCACCAGGAGACGACCCTCTCGCACCTGTTCCGGGCGCCCCACCCGGCGCTGGGCGGGCGCACCTACGGGCAGGCGCTGGTGGACGGCCTCGTGGACAAGGGGTGGCTCAAGACGGACGGCCCCCTGCGCGTGCTGGAGGTGGGCGCGGGGCTGGGCTTCGTGGCCCAGGCCGTCATCGGGGCCCTCCAGGCGCGGGGCGTGGACGTGCGCTACGACATCTTGGAGCTGTCGCCCGCGCTCGCCAAGGCCCAGCGCGAGCGCCTGGCCGACCTGCCCGTGACCGTCCACGAGGGGGACGTGCTGGAGGCGGAGTGGCCGCTGGGCGAGGTGGATCTGTTCCTGAGCAACGAGATGATCGGCGACCTGCCGGCGGTCCAGCTCACCCACAGCCAGGTGGGGCTGGACAAGCTCACCGAGCTGGACGACGACGCCTACGAGGCTCACTTCCAGGCCCAGCTCGACAAGCTGGGCGCCACGGGCGAGATGATCCGCAAGTACACCGTGCCCATCGGCGACGCCCCCGAGGAGTTCTACCTGAACACGGGCGCTTGGCGCCTCATCGAGCGCGTGGCCGAGCACCTCGCCCCCGGCGGGCTGGCCGTGCTCACCGAGTTTGGCGAGACGGGGCGCTACCCGGTGCTGTCCACCCAGCTCGACCACCCGGAGCTGTCCATCCACTTCGGGCACCTCATGCTCATCGGCGGCGAGCTGGGGCTGGAGCCCAAGTTCGAGTTCGTCATGGACCTCATCGGGATGGACCGCGAGGCGGAGGGGCTGGCGACCACGCGCAGCTACTTCAAGGCCCTCAAGGCGCTGTTCGCCGAGCACGGTGTGACCCTGGACAAGGTGGGCTACACCCGCGCCATGCTGGAGGAGATGACCGCCGGCAAGCTGGACCTGGACCGCGTGGGCGATCTGCGCTTCGACCGCATCGAGGACCGCCTCATGGGGCTCGTCCCCCACGAGTTCAAGGCCCTGGTCCTCACCCGCCCCGCCGCCCAGCCCCACGCCGACGAGGTCGCCGAGGCCGAGGCGTAGCTTGGACCCCGCCGGTCTGCGTGGTGCAGGCCGGCCGTGCGCCCCCAACTCACCCCAGGACTCCCCATGCTGGAACGCCTGACGATCCGCAACTTCAAGGGGCTCCGAGAGGTGTCCCTGGAGCTCGGGGACCGCGTGGTGCTGGTGGGGCCCAACAACTCGGGCAAGACCTCGGCCTTGCAGGCGCTCGCCTTGTGGCGCTACGGCGTGGAACGGTGGCTCGACGTTCGGGGAGCCCGACCGTCCGCCAAGCAGCGCACGGGGGTCACGCTGAACCGGCGTGACCTCACGGCGCTGCCCGTGCCCGCCATGAACCTCCTCTGGACGGATCTGCACGTCCGCGCGACGAGCCACGGCCCGGAGGGTCGGCGCCGCACGCAGAACATCCGCGTCCAGGTGGAGGTCGAAGGCGTCACGGACGACAAGCCGTGGACTTGCGGGCTGGAGTTCGACTACGCCAACGCGGAGTCGGCCTACTGTCGCCCGCTGGGCTGGGCGGAGGGCGGACCGCGCGCCGAGGAGCCCATCCCGGCCGCCGCTGCCGCGGTGCGCGTGACGTACCTGCCGCCCATGTCGGGGCTCGCGGCGCAGGAGCTACGGCTCGACGAGGGCGCCGTGCAGGTGCGTATCGGCGAGGGGCGCACGGCCGAGGTGCTGCGCAACCTCTGCTACGCTGTCGTCACCGCCCCCGATGGGGCGGCGCGCTGGGCCGCGCTGGTGGGTCGGGTGCGCGATCTGTTCGGTGTCACCCTGGAGGACCCGGTCTACCTCCCCGGGCGGGGCGAGCTCACCATGAGCTATCGCGACCGGGGCGGCGCGACGCTGGATCTATCCGCCGCGGGACGCGGGATGCAGCAGACGCTCCTGTTGCTTGCCTACTTGGAGGTCAACCCGGGCTCCGTGTTGCTGCTCGACGAGCCCGACGCGCACCTCGAGATCCTGCGCCAGCGGCAGATCTACACGACGCTCGGCGAGGCCGCCGAGCGCACCGGCAGCCAGCTCCTCGTGGCTACCCACTCGGAGGTCCTGCTCAAGGAGGCGGTTCAACGAGATGTCGTCCTGGCGTTCATCGGTGCGCCCCACCGCGTGGACGACCGGGGCTCCCAACTTCACAAGGCGCTGTCCACCATCCCCTTCGAGGACTATTTGGGGGCCGAGGAGCGGGGGTGGGTGCTCTATCTGGAGGGGAGCACGGATCTGGCTATCCTCCAGGCCTTCGCCAGGACCTTGGACCACGAGGTGGCGCAAGCCCTGGAGGCTCCCGCGGTTCACTACATCTTCAACCAACCCAAGAAGGCCGAAGAGCACTTCTACGGACTCCGAGAGGCCGTGCCTGGCCTGCGAGGGGTCGCGCTCACGGACAGGCTGGACAGGCCCATGCCCCAGGGCGATGGGGTGCGGAGCTCGCTGCGCTTTCTCCAGTGGTCCCGGCGCGAGATCGAGAACTACCTGTGTGATCCCGAGGTGCTGGTGGAGTACGCCGGGCGGTTGGCGAGCACGGCGTCCCACGGCCCCCTGTTCGAGAACGCCAGGGCCGAGGAGTTTCGGGAGATCATGCGGGCTTGCGTGGAGGAGCGCATCCCGCCCGTGGCCCTCCGCGACCCCTCCGACCGCTGGTGGAGCACGGTGAAAGCCAGCGATGAGCTCCTGGACCCGGTGTTCGAGCGGTTCTTCGAGCGCGTAGGGCTCGGCAACCGCATGCGCAAGACGAACTATCACCGCCTCGCGGCCCTGGTCCCCAGGGACCGCGTGGACCCCGAGATCCGCCAAGTGCTCGACGCCATCGCGGCGACCGCGCGACACCCGGACCGTCTCGACTCCACACCGGACCCGGTTGCGCGTTAGCCGCCGAAGACGAAGGCGAGGTTGGCCTGGAAGATGGAGCCGTTGGGACCCACGTGGCTGCCGAAGTCCGAGAGGGTCTGGAGGACGATGACCCCCAGGGACACCTCGGGGATCACCCGGAAGCCGGGCAGGGGCTGCCACGAGAAGCCCACCGACGTGCCCAGGGAGACGATGTTGGCCGTCATGTCGTCGGCGCCCGAGCCCGTCCAGATTTCGTCCACGATCCGCGGCGCCACGACCAGCTCATGGGGCCCGAACTCCCAGCCCAGGAGCACCGGCAGCCCGAACGTGAGGATGTGCAGGACGTTCCCCCCGTCCGGCGTGCCCGAGAAGCCCCCCAGGTACCCCACGGTGGGGTCCAAGGCCACGTGGAACCGGCTCGACGAGCCCTGCTGGGCGTCGTCCACCCCCACGAGCCCCACCTTGCAGTCGAGCTGCACGCCCGGCAGCCACACCTTGCCGCCCACCTCCACCTGGTCGCTCAGGGCGTAGCGGCCCCCGAGCTCCACTTGCGGGACCCAGAGCGGCTCGCCGCCGCTCCGCTGGTAGCGCGTGACGCCGGGCGCCACGATGAACTGGCTCTCGCCCTCGGTCATGTTGCTGGCCGTCGTCAGCGTCGAGAACGAGCAGCCCGAGGCCGCCGAGACCAGGCCCGCCAAGGCCGAGGCGAGCAGCAAGCGGGTACCGGATGCGCGTGAGAGTCGCGGGGTATCTTTCATCTCGGGTTCGGTCCTCACTGTGAGAGATCCCACTTGGGGCGGCGCCACGAAGCGCGAAAGTCGTCCAGCGTGGCGAAGCGCGCCTCGCCAGCGGCGGGGTCGCCGTCTAGGAAGGCCACGAAGTCGAGCTGCTGCTCGGGGGTCCCGTAGGCGGCGTCGAACTGGGCCACGAGGTCGTTGGGCGGCAGGGTGACGCGCCCCATGACCTCGCTGAGCTCGATCTCCAAGCCCCGACCCTCGCCCTCGGGGGCCTGGTAGGCGTCGTAGACCAGCTCGCTGCATACCAGCGTGGACTGGGTCACGAAGTCGAACTCGAAGTCGTAGGGCTTGCCCCAGTGGGGGAACGCGCGGGCGATGGCCCGCGCGCGGTCCACCGGCTCCAGCATGGGTCGCATGACTCCGATGTAGTCCGCGAGCGCCGCCTCGGTGAGTGTGTTGAAGCGCACGCCCTCGCCCACCGCCTCGAAGATGCGGTGGGGCTCGGGCTGGCCGTCCTCGCCCTCGCCCGGCGTCGCGTAGGCAGCCCATGCGTCGGGGAAGTGGGCCTGGAGGTAGGCGGTCAGGCCCTCCGGGAAGACGGCCCGCACGCCGGGGTCGTCGTCCAGGGCGGCCGCCAGGTCCTCGGGCGTGTCCACGAACAGCTCGGAGTGGGGCCAGAACCCCGGCAGCCCCAGGTTGGACAGGAACCAGTTACGCCGCTCTACCAGGATGTCCCCGGGGCGGAGCATGGGCTCCAGCTCGTCGAGCTGGGCCGCCGAGATGAGGTTCTTCCCTTTGGTGCGCACCTCGGTGTCGCCGAGCCACGTCGCGATGTCCTGGATGATGGGGTTCACGGCCTTGTCCAGCTCGTTGGACGCCATGACGCCCACCGTGTCCCCCACCAACCCCATGGCGTTGCGGTTCAGCAGGCGGTCCAGGGCCTTCACCTCGGCCAAGGTGTGGTCCACGGCCGCGCGCAGGTCGGCGTCCATGGCCGACGCGCCCTGGAACCTCCCCCGCGAGCGGTCGCGCAGGAGGTCCTCGGCGATCTGGACCATCATGAGCGACTGGGGCGACAGCAGCTCCACCGAGGCGCGGTCCAGGTAGCCCGGGCCGATACCGTACTCGCTGGCCGCGTCGTTGAGCGTGGCTCGCAGTGCCCCGTTGTCTGTGACGCGCGTGAGCAGCTCCAGGAACTCGCGGAGCTGCGTGGCGTGGGCGTCCAGCCCCACGGTGAGGGCCTGGACCTGGCCCTCCGCCGTGGGGGCCCCCTCCCAGCCCCGCAAGAACCGCAGCTTGTAGGAGCGGAAGGCCAGGAAGTGGTCGATCATGCTGGCCCACAGGGGAAGGAGCGTCGCCCGCTCGTCGGGCGTGAGCGGCGCCGTCGTCGAACGCTGGAACAGGTCCTCGTGGGCGGCGAGCTGCTCCACGACGCGCCCGGCGGCGTCCTCCAGGTGGCGCAGGGCGGCCACCTCGCCCGCGGTGGGCGGCTCGATGGGGGGCGGGGCGGCACAGGCTCCGGCCAGCGACGCCCAGGCGGCCAAGCTCCACACCACCAGGCGGGCGCCCGGGCGGTCGTAGCGGGGATCGGAAGTGCTCATCGGGCCCTCTCGGGACGGGGGAAGGCGGGGGAGGCCGCGCTCAGCGCTGCCGCCAACCGCGACCACGGCGACTACCCTCGACGTGGCCCGCGCGGCCTTGGCCGGCGCCCGCACCTCGCTCGATGGGCTGGGACAGGATCTCGTCCACCGCCTCCACCGACAAGTACGAAGGCTCGTAATGCTCACCCAGGGCGCGGAGCTGGCCCACGAAGGCGCGCAGGTGGTTGCGCGAGCCGCGCTTCAGGTTCGCGTAGACCTGGGCGATGTCCGCCGGGAGGCCGCCGGGCAGCTCCGCCAGCGCGTCGTCCAGGTCGTCGATGTCCAGTTCCTCGATGGCCGCGCCCACGCGCAGGGCGTCTCCCAGGGAGCCCTGTCCTTGGGCTACGAGCTCTCCATAGAGGCCTCGCAGTTCGTCACTGGTGAAGACGCCCACGACGTCCTCGGTGCCCGGCTGGATGGGGTCCTCGACGCCGTAGCGCTCCAAGAGCGCGCCCACGGCGTCCATGTGGCGCTGCTCGGCCTTGGGGATGTTGCGGAAGACGTTGACGTCCCAGCGCTCGCCCAGGGTCAGGTAGACGTCCCGGGCCAGCTTCTCCTCCTCGCGCATCTGGACCAACCAGGCCACCTGGGCCTCGTTGAGCGAGCCGTCGCCCGCCAGCGTCGCCTCGGAGGAGCTCGGCGTCTCGCCAGCCGTGGCGCCCAGCGCCGTGAGCTCCCCCGAGGAGGTCCCGCTCGGGGCGCCGTCCGCCCCATCGGGTGGCTCGCAGCCGGCCTGGGAGGCCGACGAGAAGGCCAAGGGGGCAGAGAGGGCCAACATCAGCGTGGTCGTGTAGAGGTTCATGGGCGTCTCCTCGCCCGCCGTTCGGGGTGAAAGAGGGCGGCGGGCGTCCTCTGCCAAAGCATCCGCCATGCCAGCGATGAAACCTGTTGAGGTTGCAGTGTTCTTGCGCAGCGGTCGGGGGCGCGCCTGTCCCGCATCTGCGGAAGCTGCATGTCGCCGTGCAGCTTCTGCACGCTCCGGCCTCCCGCCGGTGGCGCCTCGCGGACACCCCAGGTCCGGCGGGCCGGGCCTACGTTGACAGCGCGCACACGCCGGGGAAGCATGCCCTCGTAAGCGCACGAGCTGGGCTTGGAGGCGCGGTGTACCGCCCGGCCCGAGGGAGCGCGAGGAGGGGGCGTGGCGAGCGACGACGTGGAAGAGACCGGCGCGGGAGGCGAGGGGCCCGAGCCCGGCGTCGGGCCGGCGCGGGCGGGCGGCCTGGGGATTCCGGCGGCCCCCGCCGGGGCGCTGCGCTTCATCCACACCTCCGACTGGCAGCTCGGGCTGCGCGCCGGCTTCCTCCCCGGGGACACGGGCGCCGCCGTGCGCGAGGCGCGCCTGGAGACCGTGCGGCGCATCGGCCGGGTCGCTGCGGAGACCGGCGCCGCCTTCGTCGTCGTGGCCGGCGACGTCTTCGAGCACCACGAGGTCGCCCCCAGCGTCGTCCGCAAGGCCATCGAGGCGCTGCGCGACTACCCCTGCCCGGTCTACCTCCTCCCCGGGA
This sequence comes from uncultured Myxococcales bacterium, assembly GCA_964478315.1. Taxonomy (GTDB): domain Bacteria; phylum Myxococcota_A; class UBA9042; order PHBI01; family JAAZYN01; genus CAYZID01. The sequence goes on from CAYZID010000039.1 coordinate 10,253, forward strand.
ACCACGACCCCTACATCGCGCACGGGCTGTACCGCTCCGCCGCCTGGGTGTGGCCCGACAACGTCCACATCCTGGGCGCGCCTCACCCTGTGCGCGTGGCCCCCGACCCCCGAGGCACCGCCGGGCCCCTCCCCGACGCGCCCGTGTGGCTCCTGCCGGCGCCCTGGCTGGAGCACGACTCCCTGACCCCCTTCTGGGCCCACCTCGACGCCCAGCTCGGGCGCGCGCCCGGCACCCCGCGGGGCTTCCGGGTGGGCGTGGCCCACGGGGGCAACGCGGACATCTTGGCGTCCCTGCGGGGCGAGCACTCGTCCGGAGGTCCAGGGTCCGGCGGCGGCCTCGGGGACGACTTGGGAGAGGACGGCGCGTGGGATGGCGACGCGGCCCAGGATCTCCCGAGCAGCCTCCCCGACGACGCCGACCTGGACTACCTCGCCGCCGGCGACTGGCACGGGCTCCTCCGCATCGGCCCCCGCTACTACTACTCGGGCACCCCCGAGGCCACGCGCTTCGACGAGCACAACCCGGGCAACGTCCTGGTCGTGACCCTCCCACCACCCCGAGACGCCGAACGGTCCCCCGAGCCCCCCCGCGTCGACGTCGTGCCCGTGGCTACACACCGCTGGGTGCCCCGCGAGCCCGGCGTCACCGAGCGCGAGCTCACCGAGGCCGCGGACGTGGACGCCCTGGACGCCTGGTTCCAGGCCCTCCCCGACCGGTCCAAGACGCTCGTCGAGCTGCACCTCCGGGGGACGCTCAGCCTCGCGGACCGGGCCCGCCTGGACCACGACGTCCTCCGCCCCGCCGCCGAGGCCCTGCGCTTCTTGCGCGTGCGCGACGAGCGGCTGCACAGCCAGGCCACGGACGCCGACCTGGACGCCCTGGAGCGCGAGGGCTGGGTGGGGCGCATGGTCGAGCGCCTGCGCCGCGACGCCCCCGAAGACCCCGCCGCCGCCGGGGCGCTCCAGCTCGTCTATCGGCTGCACAAGGAGGTGAGCTCGTGAGCTCCCCCCCCCTTCAGCGCCCCGCCGAGCCCCACAGGCGCCTCACCCTCACCAGCCTCCGGGTGCGGAACCTGGGCCCCCTGGAAGGCGAGCTGGATCTCGGCCCCCTCGCCGACGGCCTGACCGTCATCAGCGGCCCCAACGAGACGGGCAAGTCCACCCTCATCGCCGGCCTGCGCGCCGCCTTCTTCGAGCGCCACACGGCCAAGAACAAGGCCCTGCGCGCCCTCCAACCCCACGGCACCAACGCCGCCCCCGAGCTGTGGCTGTCCTTCCGCCACGACGGCCGCATCTATGACCTCCACAAGCGCTTCCTCGTGAAGCCCGTGGCCGAGCTGCGCGCCGACGACGGCGCCCTCCTCGCCGGCGCCGAGGCCGAGGCCCGCCTCCGGGAGATCCTGGGCTCCAGCGAGCCCGGCAAGCAGGGCGCCCGCCTGGACGACATGGGCCTCTGGGGGCTCCTCTGGGTGGGCCAGGACGAGGCCGCCTACACCGACCCCGGCCAGCACCTGGGCGACTCCACCCGCGGCACCATCCAGGAGGCCATCGAGCGCCAGGTGGCCTCGGTCACCGGCGGCGGCCGCGCGGCCGAGCTGCTCCGCGCCAAGGCCCGCGACGAGTACCTGCGCTACTGGACCGAAAAGACCCACAAGCCCAGCGGCGAGTACCGGGACGCCCTGGACGCGGTCCACCAGGCCAAGGCGGCCCTCGCCGCCGCCCAGCGCGACCTGGACGAGACGCGCGACCTCCGCGCCCAGGTGCGCAGCCTGGAGAGTCAACGCCGCGCCCTCGGCGAGCGTGGCCTCCCCGAGCTGCGGGCCCGCGTGGAGGCCACCCGCGCGGAGGAGGAGCGCCTGCGTCGGGCCGAAGACCGCCTCACCGCCGCGCGCGAGGCCCGCGACAAGGCCGCCGCCCTGGCGGCCGCCGCGCGCGCCCGGCAGGACGAGCGCCGCACCCTGGTGGAGGCGGTGCGTCGCGCCCAGGCCACCGTCCTGGCCGAGCGCGAGGCCGTCGCGGAGCTGGAGCCCCTGGTCGCCGCCGCCCGGGCCGAGCGCGCCCGGGCCCAGGAGCGCGTGCGCGCCGCCGAGGCCGCCCGGGATCGCGCCCGGGAGGCGCTGGAGGCGGCGCGGAGCGCCCTGCGCCGCGCCGAGCGGTGGGCCCGACGCCAAGCCCTGGCGGCCAAGCGCCGGCAGCTCGCGGAGGTGCGCGCCCAGGCCGAGGGCGTCCACGAGGACCTCGGCGCGACCCTGGCCGACGCGCCCTTCCAGGAACTCCGAGAGGCCCACCGGGCCCACGAGGAGGCCCGGGCTGCCCTGGAGCGCGTGGCGACGCGCTTCGAGCTCCGCGTGGGCGGGGGGGAGGGCGGCTCGGCGGCGTCTCGGCCCCTGTCTCTGGCTCTGGGCCGCCCCGAAGACGTCGTCTGGCCGGGCTCGGACGAGACCGGGAGCCCCCTCACGCTGCGCCTCACACCCGCGGGGGAGGGGCTGCGGGACGCCGTGAGCACCCTGCGCCAGCGGGAGCGTGCCTTGGCCGAGGCCCTCCACCCGCTGCACGTGAGCCTCGGCGACGCGGCGCGCGCGGACGGCCCCACGCGAGCCGTCCAGGCCGTGCGGCGCCTGCGGGACCAGCGCAGCGAGGAGGAGACCCGCTACCGGCTGGCCCAGGAGACGCTCGGCGACGAGGCCCCCGAGGGGCTGGACACCCTGCGCGCCCAGGCCCAGGACGCGGAGTCCCAGGTGGCGGCCCTGGGCGAGCGCGAGCGGCGCGCGCGAGAGCTGGAGGCCGTCATCGCCGAGGCCCAGGCGCGGATGCGCGAGGCCGGCGTGAGCCCCGAGATCCTCGCCGAGCTGGAGCGGCTCCAGCACCGGCTGGACGTGGCCATCGCGGTCCGGGACGCGCGCGCCACGCGGGTCGTGGTGCGGGCGCTGCGCGCCACGCGCGTGCAGTGGTTGGGCGACGGGCCGGGCGAGGGACCGGACGGCGACGGGGGCGACGACAGCCGCGCGCTGGAGGGCGAGGAGACGCTGAGCCGGCACCTCACGCGGGCGACGACGCTGCGCGTGGGCGATGAGGCCGAGGTGCGCGTGGAGCCGGGGGGGGAGCGCCTGGCCGACGTGGCCGCGGAGGTCGGGGAGGCCCAGCGGCGCCTGGCCGACGCGCTGGCGGCCCAGGGGTGCGCCGGGCTGGAGGAGGCGCGGCGGCGGGAGAGGGCGTACCAGGCGGCGCGCGGCGAAGCCCAGGCGGCGCAGGCGGCGCTGGAGGAGCTGGCGCCCGGCGAGGGAGGAGAGGGCGGGCGAGCCGCGGGTGGCGGGGCGCCCGGGTTGGCCGGGCTGGTGGCCGCGCGGGAGGCGGCCGAGGCGCGGCGGCGGGAGCTCGCGGAGCGCCTGCGGAGGGCGAACGAGGCCCAGGAGCGGGCGCGGGTGGCCGCGGCGCGGCGCGACGAGAACCCGGTCACGGCGGAGGTCCTGGCGCGGGTCGAGGAGCTGGGGCGCGAGGTGGCCCAGGCGCGGGCGGTCGTGGAGAGGTTGTCCGCCCAGGTGGCCCTCGTGTCGCCGGGGCCGGAGGGCGCGTCCGCCGGGGAGGCGGGCGGCGAAGGGCCGTGGAGCTTCGCGGAGCCGGGCGAGGCGGCCCTGGGGGGCGCCGGGCGAGCCGTGTGGGTGGAGCCCGGGGAGGGAGGCGCGGCGGAGGACGCCCTGGCGCGGCGGGCCCTGGCGCGGTGGGAGGAGGCGTTGGAGGCCGCGGGCGTGCCGGACCTCGCGGCGGCCGAGGCGGCGTGGAGGCGCGGGCTCACCCTGCGCGAGCAGGCGCGGGCGCTGGCGGAGCAGGAGGCGCGTCTCGTCGCCGAGATGGCGGAGCTTGGGCCGGAGGCCGAGGGTCTGGACGGGGCGGATGGCCCAGACGCCGCGGACGGCGAGGCCCCGGACCTGGAGGCGGCGCGGCGGGCGGCGACCGACGCCGAGGAGGCGGAGCGGGGCGCCCAGCAGGCGTTGGAGGCGGCGCGGCGGGAGGAGGCCCAGGCGGGGGAGCGGGGCGTCGAGGCGGAGACCGAGCTGCGCGACCGGCGCGCGGCGCGGGAGCGGGCCGAGCAGGAGGCGGAGGCGGCCGCGCAGCGCCTGGAGGCGGCGCGGGCCGTGGCGGGGGACGAGGCGCTGGAGGAGGACGTGCGGCGACAGCGGGTCGCCCTGGAGGAGCGGAGCGAGGCGCTGGCCCAGGCCACGGCGGCGCGCGACGAGGCGGCCGCGGCGCTCGTGGAGCCCGACGCGCTCGAGCGGGCGAAGGCGGCGCTGGTCAAGGCGCAGAAGCAGGACGAGGCGTGGGGCCAGGAGCTGGCGCGGCTGGAGGGGAAGCTCGACACGGTCCTGCGCAAGGGGCGGTACGACGCCTTCAAGGCGGCCGAGGCGGAGCTCGTGGCGGCCCAGGGGCGGCTGGCGGGTGTCACGCGGCGGGCGCGGGCGGCGGCGAAGCTGTGGGAGGTGCTCAGCGAGGAGTACGAGGACTATCAGCGGCGGTTCTTGGCGCCCATCGTGCGGCGGGCGAGGCCCTATCTGCGGGCGGTGCGGCCGGACAGCGAGCTGCGCATGACGCCCGACTTCCGGGTCCAGGCGGTCTTGCGCCGCGGGGTGGAGGAGGGCTTCGAGAGCCTCTCCGGCGGGACCCGGGAGCAGCTCTCGGTCATCGTGCGCCTGGCCTTCGCGGGGATGCTGGCCGAGAGTCACGGCGCGCTGCCCCTCATCCTGGACGACACGATGGGCTGGACCGACGACGAGCGGTTCGGGAAGATGGTGCGGATCTTGGAGGACGCGGCGCGCACCATGCAGATCCTGGTCCTCACCTGCCACCCCTCGCGCTTCGCCGCCCTGGACGCCGCGCGAACCATCGACCTGGGCCGCCTCAAGCGAGAGGCCCGGCTGCGCTGAGCGCGGCGCCTGTTCGCGGTCGTGGTGGAGGCGGCGGCCGCGGCGGTTGCGGTTGGTGCCGGCCCCGTCCCCGCGTACAGTGGCGCGTGAGGGGGCCGGACGGCCGCGCGGGCGGTCGGCGGGGGCCCCGCGGGCCCCGGCGAGAGGCCCACGAGGGGGCGCGCGACGCCAGGAGGAGGACGCGATGAGGTTGGCATGGGCGTGGGGTGTGGCGCTGGTCGCCGCGGCGGCTCTGGGGATGGCCGGGCTGGGCGCGGGCTGCGGGGACGAAGGCCCCGCGGACGCGGACGCGGACGCGGCGACGGGCGTGGACACGGCGTCGGGCGCGGACGGGGATACGGATGGGGACGCGGTCTCGGACACGGCCCCCGACACGGCCCCCGACACGGCCCCCGACACGGACACGGCGTCGGATACTGGCCCCGCCGACACGGGCCCCGGCATCGACCCGTCCAAGTGGACGTTGGGCACCGTGACGGGGACCTGCGGCGATGGGCTGGTGGCCACCGTGCCCACGGAGGCGGGGGACATCACGGTCGTTCGGCTCCAGGGCTCACACGTCGAGATGGGGCGTCAGTTCGGCTGCCTGCTGGGGCAGAAGGTCGCCGACATGTGGTGGGTCTTCATGGGGCGCGTCGCCGACGGCTTCGACGAGCTGGATTCGGCCCAGGCGGCCGACCTCGTCATGGGCGGGCTGCTGGACCAGGCGTGGGAGCTCTACGAGCCCTACGTCCCCAAAGCCTACCTGGACGAGCTGGCGGCCATGACCGAGGGCGCCGCGGAGGTGGGCGTCACCGATGACGTGGGGCGCATCGTGCGCCGGGGCTTGACCATCCTGGAGGTGTCGCAGACGGGCGCCTTCAACGACGGGGTGGCGGCGCTGGCGACCTTCCTGCAGACGGGCGTGAGCGAGGAGCTGGCGAGCTACTACGCCGCGCGGAACGGTGGACGGACGGCCGACGCGCGACCTGGCCCCTGGCGGCCCCGGCGCTGGCGCCCGGTCCTGTCCACGTGCTCGTACTTCGCCGTGTGGGGCGACCGCACGCACGACGGCCACATGCTCGCCTCGCGCGTCCTGGACTGGGACCGGGACATGGGGCTCGCCGACTACAAGCTGGTGACCGTCTATGTCCCCGACGAGGGCGCGCGCTACGCCACGGTGGGCTACATGGGCGTGCCCATGGCGGGCCTCAGCGAGCACGGGCTGGCGGTGGGGGCCGTGGGCTCGTGGAGCGTGCTGGAGCGGCTGAACTCCGCCTCGGGCCTCATCACCATCCGCGAGCTCCTGGAGAATGCCACGGACTTCGAGAGCGCCCTGAGCTACGTGACCAACACGGCGCCCGACGGCTTCAACCGGCCCACGTCCATCGGCGGCAACGTCATGGTGGCCTGGGGCGACCCGGCTGGGGGCGGGGCCCAGGCCCAGGCGGCGGCCATCGAACGCAACGGGGCCCTCAACGCCGTCTTCCACCAGGGACCGGCGCCGGCCTGTGCGCGCGACGCGGCCCTCTACTCGTACGCCGAGGACGGCACGCTGGCCCAGGTGCAGACCCACGCGGACGCGCCCGACGCCGTGAACACCGAGGCCGACGCCGTGGAGGTGGGCAAGGACGGCCAGCCGCGGCGGTTCGCGGTGGATGGGGACGGGAACTTCCTCCCCGACGGCGGCACCTTCGTGGAGGATCCCACCGGCCAGCCCATGCCCGTGGGCAAGCCCCTGACCTGCGCCCTGTTCCGCGGCGACGAGGCCATGAGCCACGCCGTGCGCCGCTGGCAGCACGCGGCCAACGGGCCCTGGAGCGGGGACGGGAAGGGCGTCATGGTGAACTCCGGGTCGTACAAGGGCCGCTACCTGGTCATGCACGACATGATCGAGGCCTACGCCAACGGGACCGAGTACCAGGGCGAGGACGTGGGCGACGGCGTGCCGGTCATCCCCGACCAAGGCGGCACGCCCACGCCCCTGACGCTGGCCCAGGGCGAGCAGATCGCGCGTCAGGCGGCCATGTCGTCGAACATCTTGGCGGTGGTCTACGACGCCACGGCGTTGAAGCTCAGGATCTCCTACGAGACGGGCACGGGCGACGCCTGGAAGCCGGCGTCCCGGAGCCCCTTCACGACCCTGGACCTCACCGAGCTCATCCAGCCGCTCTGAGCCTTGGGCCGCTCTGAGCCCGGAGCCGCTCTGAGCCCTGGGCTCCGCGGCCGCCTCAGCCTCCTGGAAGTAGGATCCACAAGGGCGGACCGAGCCGGGCGCCGCGTCGTGATTTCAGGCGGTTTCGCGAGGAGAGAGGGTGCTGGTGGCACGTGACCGACGGGCGGAACCGCCTGGAATCCCGAGAGCAAGTCTCGCGACGGGAGACGTTGTGCGTCATGCTTCCAGCCCCACCTGCGCCGGGTCCGCGAAGGCGGCCGGGGTCACCCAGCAGACCTCCGTGCCGCCCACGCGCTCGCGGTGCTCCAGGCTCAGGTTCACGACGAAGAGCTGCCTGGGGCCGTAGGCGTCTACGAAGCTGCGCGCCGACCGGGTGAGCTTGGGGCGGCGGAGTCGCGTGGCCTTCACCTCGTAGGCGAGCAGCCCATCCGGGCGTGGGACGACGAAGTCCACCTCGGCGCCCGAACGGGTCCGCCAGTAGCGCAGCTCATCACCCGGCTGAAGGGGCGACAGCAGCTTTCGCAGCTCGCCGCCCACCCAGCTCTCGAAGACGGCGCCACGGTCTACGGGGTCCACGCGCTGGGACAGGGGCTCGAGGCGCCGCAAGAGGGCATTCCGTAGGCCCGTGTCCGCGAAGTAGACCTTGGGGCGGTGTGTGAGCTCCGCGCGGCGCCCTCCGGCGAAAGGGAGGGCGCGGTAGAGGACGTGCGTCTCCACCATGAGGTCGATGTAGCGGGCCACGGTGTCGGACGAGACGCCGCAGATGGAGGCCCACTCGGCGTGGTTGGCGAGGCTCCCCACCTGGCCCGCGATGAGCTGGAGCAGCCGGCGGAAGGCGTCGAGGTGTTGGACTTGGAATAGGTCGGAGGCGTCGCGGATGACGAAGGCCTCGATGAGGTGGCGCAGGGGCAGCCGCGGGTCGTCCGCGGTCCACACCTCCGGGTAGCCTCCGCGCACGGCCAGCGTCAGGGCCAGCTCCTCCAGGCGCCGCGCTCGGAGCAAGGGGGGCTCGTCCTCGGGCAGGTCGGCGGCCAGCTCGCGGAGGGCCAAGGGCCCCAGCGCGGCGCGGGCGGCGCGGCCCGCCAGCGACTCGCGGGTGTGGGCCTGGAGGTGGAAGGCGGACGAGCCGGTGACGAGGAGCTCGTGCTTCAAGCCGCCGTCCACGAGACCCTTGAGGAACAACCCGGCGTCGGGAAGACGCTGGGCTTCCTCGACGAAGACGACCATCCCAGGGCGCAGCAGGCCGTGGAGGTCGGCGAGGGCGCGGACCGGAGAGGTGCTCCAACGGCGGACCGCAGGCTCTTCGGCGTTCAGAAACAGCGGGGGCGTGCCGCGCGTGACGCAGCGACGCCACAGCAGCGACGACTTCCCCACCTGGCGGGCGCCTACGAGCAGGTTGGCTTTTCCGAGGACGGGCCAGGACGGGTCTCGTTCCAGCGCGCGGGGCACCCAGCGTTCGGGGAGCCTGGCAGTGGCCGCCTCGGGGAACCGGTCGGGGGTCCGCAGCCAGGGGTTCGAGAGCTCCAGCGTCGTCAGGAGATCGGCGTCCACGTTCGGATTATGCAGGGCTCCTTCCGACCGTCAACCGATCTGTGCAGGGTTTGTCGCGAGCGCCATGAGATCTGTGCAGGGCTTGGCTCGTCCGCGCCTGGGTTCGGGGCGCGAGGTGCCTCGGGGCTAGGCCGGACACCGAGGCCGCTGTAGCGTTCTCGCCCCGCGTGGGGTGCCTCGGCGTGAGGCAGGCCCACGCGCGGGCGGCGACGAGCGAGGTGTGGCGATGACGACGCGACGACCGGACGAGGGTGAGGCCGAGCGGGTGGCGGTGGACGCGGAGTCCGGCGCGGGCCAGGCGATGGACCGAGGGGCGCACGCGGAGGCGGGAGGCGCCCCGGTTCCCGGCGACCCCATCCGCGAGGCCCTGGGCACGGTCATGGACCCCGAGCTGGGCGTGGACATCGTGTCCCTGGGGCTCATCACCGCCGTGGAGGTGACCGACGCCGACGGCGGAGAGGGCCGGGGGAGCGGCGGCGTCTACGTGCGCCTGCGGCCCACGAGCCCGAGCTGCCCCGTGGGGGACACCCTGCGCCGCGAGGCCCAGGCGGCCGTGGAGGCGGCCGTGGGCCCGGGCGTTCCCGTGCGCGTGGAGCTGGACCGCGGCCTCGGAGCGGCGGGGGCCGCGCCCGTGTCTCGCCTGGGCGTGGCGGTCGGCGGGGGCGCTGAGGCTCAAGCTACGGCCGCCCTGGGCGCCCCGCGCGTGGGGCTGCTGGCCGAGGGTCCGCGCGGCGCCCTCTGGCGGGCGCCCTTCCTGGCGGTGGGGCTGGCGACGCTGGTCGTGGGGGTCATCGCCGGGCTGGCGCGCGCGGGGGCGGGCTGGAACCTCCCCGTCCCGGGCTGGATCGCGAACCACGGGGCGCTCATGGTCAGCGGCTTCCTGGGCACCGTCATCGGGTTGGAGCGCGCCGTGGGCGTGGGCTGGCGCTGGAGCTGGGCCGTGCCCATCCTCGCGGCGCTGGGGGCCCTGGCCTTGGTCGTGGGCGCCCCCGAGCCCATCGCCCCTGCGCTGTTCACCGCGGCCAGCCTGGCCCTCGTGGGCGTCTACGGCGCCGTGTTGTCGCGCCGCCCCAGCGGGGCCTCGGCCGTAGAGGCCAGCGGCGCGCTCGCCTGGGCCATCGGCAGCGGCGTGTGGCTGGGCGGGGCGTCCTTCTACGCCGTCGTGCCCTGGTGGATCGCCTTCCTCGTGCTCATCATCGTGGGCGAGCGCGTGGAGCTGAGCCGCCAGGTGCGTGTCGCCGAGGGGCGGGCGGGGGTGAGCCCGGCGGTGCACCTGCTCCTCCCCTTCGGGGCGCTGGCCATGTACACGGCGGGGCTCGCGGCCCTCGTCTTCCCGGCCGCCTGGCCGCCCATCATGGGGGCCGGGCTCGTGGCCCTCGCGGCCTGGCTGTGGACGGCCGATGCGGCGCTGCGGACCGTGCGTCGTCCGGGCCTGCCGCGCTTCGCGGCGCTGTGCCTCGTGAGCGGCTACGCGTGGGTGACGCTGGCCGCCGTGCTGCTGATCGTGGAGGAGGTGCCTCCCTCGGGGCTCGTCTACGACGCCACCCTCCACGCGCTCTTCGTGGGCTTCGTCATCGCCATGATCTTCGGCCACGCGCCCATCATCTTCCCGGCCATTCTCAGGCGCCCCATCCCCTTCACACGGTGGTTCTACCTCCACCTGATCCTCCTGGAGATGGGCCTCCTCATGCGCGTGGGCGGCGGGCTGGCCGGGAACCAGGGGCTCCGCCTGGGTGGCGCCCACGCCCAGGCCACGGCCCTCGGCGTCTTCCTGGCCCTCACGGTGCTGGCGGCGCTCACGGCCCGCAAGCCCCAGAACGCGCCGCCTCGGGGAGCCGTCCCGTGAGCCCGAGCAGACCGGCTACGGCTCCTGCCGCGGGTCCAGGACGCGCCCCACGAACAGGACGGCGCCCGTCTCCACGTCGCGGATGACGTAGACGAAGGGGTGGTCGAAGGCCACGGGGACGGGGGGCGGCGGCGCGGAGGTCTCGCCCACGACCACGCCCGTGGCGGCGGCGGCCTCGGTGCCGTCCTCGTCGGTCTTGATGAAGGCGTCGTGGATGACGTCGGTGACCACCAGGTTCTTGGTGCCGTCGATGCCGGACAGGTCCGCCGCGCCCGCCTCGAAGGCGTCGGTCATGCCCAGGGCCTCCAGCAGCGGCACGAGGCTCGCCTTCTCGCGGAACTCGAACTTGGGCAGGAGCACCTGCACCTGGTTGGCGGCCAGCGCGCCGTCCACCTGGGTCAGCAGCGCGGGCGCCAGGGCGGCCTCCAGGTCGGCGAAGTCGCCGTCGGTCTTGAGCAGCAGCATGGCCACCTCACCGCCGTCGTAGGGGAGCTCCACGGCCGTCACGCCCCCGGCCACGTCGATGAGCTGGGCCATGCGGAAGGACTCCGCTTGGTTCATGGTGGGCACCTGGACCGTCGTGCCGTCCAAGAGGTGGAAGTCGGCGTCTTGGGTCATGTCGTGGTCGAACTTCGAGGCCCACGCCGCGTTGAAGTAGACGGCGTTCGTGAGCACCAGGCGCGTGTCGCTCGTGACCGAGCCTTGGGGCAGCAGCTCGGGGATGCGGTCCTCCGTCTGCTCGGCCACCCAGGCGTTGATCGTCTCGCGCGACGGCTCGGGCTGGGCCGCGAAGTCCAGCAGGTTCACGCCGGCGCCGTAGTTCACAGCCAGCGTGTCCAGGAAGCTGTCCAGGAAGGTGTAGCCCTCCTGGGCCCACGTCGCGTTCACCACGCGCAGGCGGAAGGGCTTGCCGTCCGAGCCCTGGGCGCCCTCGCCCCGGCTGGACAGCAGCAGGTCCAGGTCGTTGAAGGCGGCGTGCAGGGCCTCGTCCGACAGGCCGCTCTGGGCCCAGGCCAGGGCGTCGGCCATCTGGGTCTTCGTCTGGCCGGCCGCGCCCGCGTAGAGCATCCCCAGCGCCACCGACACGCTGTGGGGCGAGAAGACCATGTTCTTGCCATCGGTCGCGGGCGCGGCGGCGAGCTGGTGGTAGAGGTCGAAGGCGAATGTCGTGTTCGCCTGGACCAACGCGTCCAGGTCGGCCTCCGGGACGCTGGGGTTCATGTTGCGCTGGAGGGCGCTCTTGGCCTCGTGGAGGCTCTGGGACGGCGTCGGTTCGCTGGCGCTGTCGCAGCCGGCGCTGGCGGACAGCGCCAAGGGGGCCAGGGCCATGAGCGCCAGGGCGGTGCGGGGGAAGGTGAAGCGCATGAGAGCCTCCCGATGTTCGTGGGGTGTCGCGTGGTCCACCGCGTCGCGCGGTGGACGCCCGTTGACAAGCGCCGGGCCGCGGCGCCCGCCCGACGTTGGCTGGGACAGCGGCTGGAGTAGCATGTCGCGTGCCAACGGCGCGCGCTCCAGCGACGAGGGGGGCGAGGACCCAACGACACAGCGCGCCAGTGTAGAGAATCACCACACCCGGGAAACACGATCCCGTTGTGGTTCTCAGGGGGGCGACGTGGGCGGGGAGGTTACGCTTGCTCGTCCAGCAGGCGCGCGACGAGGTCGTAGTCGCCGGCGTCGACGACCTCGGCGCGGGCGAAGGTGCCGGGCTCGGCCCAGCCCTCGTTGATGTAGGTCACGCCGTCGATGTCGGGGGCCTGGCCGTAGGTGCGGCCTTGGAGCAGCAGGTCGGTCTCGTCGCTGGCGCCCTCCACGAGCACCTCGATCTCGCGGCCGATCAGGGCCTGCTGCTGGGCGGCCGAGATGGGTTGCTGGGCGGCCATGAGGGCGTCGCGGCGGGCGGCGGCCACCTCGGGGGGGACCTGGTCGTCCATGCGGGCGGCGCGGGTGCCCTCCTCGCGGGAGTAGGCGAAGACGCCCACGCGCTCGAAGCGCGACTCCTCCACGAAGCGCAGGAGGGCCTCGAAGTCGGCGTCCGTCTCGCCGGGGTGGCCCACGAGGAAGGTCGTGCGGAAGACCAGGCCGGGGATGCGGGCGCGGAGCTTGTCCACCAGCGCCCGGGTGTCGCGTTCGGAGAAGCGGCGGCGCATGCGGGTGAGCACGTGGTCGGTGATGTGCTGCAGCGGCATGTCCACGTAGGGCAGGACCTTGTCCTCGGTGGCGAGGACGTCGATGAGCTCGTCGGTGAAGTTGTGGGGGTAGTTGTAGAGCAGGCGCACCCAGCGGAGGTCGTCGATCTCTCCGAGCTGGCGGAGGAGCTTGCTCAGGGCCTGGCCGTCGCCGATGGGCTTGAAGTCCGTGCCGTAGTGGGTGAGGTCCTGGGCGATGAGGTTCACCTCGCGCACGCCGTGGGCGACGAGGTCGCGGACCTCCTCGACGACGTCGGCCACGGGGCGGCTGCGCTGGCCGCCGCGGAGCTGGGGGATGATGCAGAAGGCGCAGCGCTGGCTGCATCCCTCGGCGATCTTCACGTAGGCGGTCCACGGGGCGGTCGTCTGGAGGCGCGGGGTGTGGGCGTCGTAGTTGAAGCCCGGGCGGCCCACGAGGATCTCCCCGCGGGCGGTGGCTACGGGGGCGGCCAGGATGTCGGCCGTGGCGGGCGCGGGACGCGCGAGGTCGGCCACGCGGTCGATGTGGGCGGCGATGTCGCCGGTGCCCAGGAAGGCGTCCACTTCGGGGAGCTCGCGCTGGAGCTCGTCGGCGTAGCGCTGGGAGAGGCAGCCGGCCACGACGAGCTTCGGGTGGCCGCCGTGCTCGGCCTTGACGCGGCCCAGGTCCAGGATGGTGTCCACGGACTCCTCGCGGGCGTCGTGGATGAACGAGCAGGTGTTCACCAGCAGGAGGTCGGCGTCGTCGGCGTCGGTGGCGATGTCGTAGCCTTTGGCGGTGAGCTCGCCGAGCATGACCTCGGAGTCCACGCGGTTCTTGGGGCAGCCCAGGGAGACGAGGAAGACCTTGGGGGTGGACCCGGGGGGGGGCTTGGCGTCGGGCATGGTGGGACCTCGGCGTCGGCGAGGGAGGGGGCGGGGGAGGGGGCGCGGCGCAGGGGCGAGGGCCCCACGGCGCGCGCCGGCCGGTGATGCGCCGCCCGTGGCCCCGTGTCAACCTCGGGCCCCTCGGGAGATGGGAGCCGCCGGCCCCCCGGCAGGCCGCGGGCCGCGCCCTCAGAAGGCCGAGCGGACCACCCGGAAGCCTAGGTTGTAGTTGCGGTTTTCGGGCGCGTGGTTGAACCGCGCCGCCGCGCGCAGATCGAGCGCTTGGGCCTCTCGCCCGCCTCCGCGCACCACGCGGAACATGCCCGGGCCGGCGGCGATGGGGTCGGTGCTCGACGGCGCGTCGGGGTAGGCGTGGGACCAGTCCCAGCACCACTCCCAGACGTTGCCGGCCATGTCGTACAGCCCCCAGCCGTTGGGCAGCTTCTGGCCCACGGGGTGGGTCGTCTCGCCGAACTTGGCGCAGTACCAGCCGATGGCGCTCGCGTTGGGGTCGTCGCAGGCGATGTCTTGGATGGGGCCGTTGTAGAAGGCGGTCGTGGTGCCGGCGCGGTAGGCGTATTCCCACTCCGCCTCCGTGGGCAGGCGGTATCCCTCGCACGCGTAGGGGTTGTGGCCCGAGGTCTGGACGGTCACGCCGGTGCAGTCCAGGTCCACGCCGGGCGTACCCGTGCAGCCGCTCAGGCTGTAGCACGGCGCGAGCCCCTCGGACTCCGACAGCGCGTTGGCGTAGGCGAGCGCATCCCACCAGTTCACCCGTTCCACCGGGCAGTCGACCCCGCAGCTCGCGAACCAGGAGGGGGTGGTCCCCATCACCCCTTGCCACTGTTGTTGCGTGAGCTCCGTCGCCTGCATGTAGAAGCCGTGGGTCAGGGTGACCTCGTGCTGCACCTCGTCCAGGTCGCGGCCGGGCTCGCCCACGGGGGAGCCCATGGTGAACGTCCCTGGCGGGATGTAGACGAAGCCCGGCTTGGGGAGCCACACGCACACGCCCACGGTCTCGTCGCACATGGCGCCCTCTTCGCACGTCCCGCAGGAGCCGCCGCAGCCGTCGGGGCCACAGGCCTTGTCTTCGCACGCGGGGATGCACACGCACTGCCCGGCGGCCTCGTCGCAGGCCATGCCCGCGTCGCACGCGCCGCAGGAGCCGCCGCAGCCGTCGGCTCCGCACTTCTTGCCGTCACACGACGGCTCGCACGCGCACTGCCCGGTGCCCTGGTCGCAGACCGTGCCCGGGACGCACGTCCCGCAGGAGCCGCCGCATCCGTCCCAGCCGCAGGCCTTCCCCTCGCATTCCGGCACGCACACGCACAGCCCGGGCACGATGTCGCAGACGTAGCCCTCGTCGCAGGTGCCGCAGGAGCCGCCGCATCCGTCGGGCCCGCACTCTCGCCCGTCGCACAGGGTCTCGCACTCGCAGTGGCTCGTCTTGGTGTCGCAGGCGTAGCCGTCCAGGCACGAGCCGCACGAGTGGCCGCAGCCATCCGGCCCGCACTCCTTGCCCTCGCAGGCGGGCACGCACACGCACAGCCCGGTGCCGTCGTCGCAGACGTCCGGTGCCGAGCACGACCCGCAGGTCCCGCCGCATCCGTCGGGCCCGCACTCTCGCCCGTCGCACGCGGGCGTGCACTGGCACCGCCCCGTCTCGTCGTCGCAGACGCCCAGGGGGGGGCAGTATCCGCACACGCCGCCGCATCCGTCGGGGCCGCACTCTCGGCCGTCGCACGCGGGGATGCAGAGGCACTGCCCGGTGTCCTCGTCGCACCGCTCGTGGTCCGCGCACGCGCCGCAGGTCCCGCCGCATCCGTCGGGCCCGCACGCCCGGTTGGTGCACGCGGGCGTGCAGGGTGGGGGGCAGCCTTCGTCCGTCACGCCGTCGCAGTCGTTGTCCAGGCCATCGCAGTCGCTCTCTTCCGCCTCGAATGTGGCGGGGAGCTTCCACTCCTCGATGCCGGCGCACACGGGCACGGCCGTGGCGCACACCCCTTGGTCGCCCCACGTGGGCTGGTCGCGGAGGTCTTGGGCCTCATCGGTGAGGCCGTCGCCGTCGTTGTCCAGGCCATCGCAGACCTCGCGTGGGGGGGCGTTCGAGCAGCCGGCTCCCAGCCCCACGACCGCCGCGCCCAAGAACAGCGCGGTCAGCCCGACCCCGCCGAGCGCCCTTGCGCGTCCGCGCGCCCAGCGGCTGGCCCTGTCTCGTTGGACTCCCATGATTCCCCCTCCGTCGCCCGGGCGCCGCGGCTCGCCTGCCGTCGGCCCAGTGGGCGCAGCCGAGCGCGCGGCGCGGCGGGAGTGTACCAGGCCCGCCCCCGCCCGGCCGCCGCGGGTTACCAGCAGGCCTCGCGAGTGGCTGAACCCTGCCGAGAGGAGACGCGGAAGTACCGCAGGGGAACGAGCAGGGCGGGGTGGCCAGTGTCCCGTCAAGTCGTGTATGAGCATTCCTCGTAGGACTCCTGTTCCTAGAAGCATGATTCACAACGTCTCCCGTCGCCAGGCTTGCTCTTGTGATTCCTCGCGGAACCACCTGAAATCACGACGCGGCGCCCGGCTCGGTCCGCCCCTGTGAATCATGCTTCTAGGCTGCGTCAGCGGGTTGTGCAGCCGGCTTCGATGCGGACGGCCAGCTCCAAGACCTGCAGCATGGGCCCGGGGCCGTCATCGTGCGCGAGACGGGCTCGTCCGCGTCCTGACGAGGCGCGCCGCAGCGCGCGTGAGGCGTCGGGCGAGGGCGCGCGGGGTTGGGGTTGGGCGCGGCGAGCCGCTCGGGCGTCTTCGCGTTCTCGTCGCGTGTCGTATGGAGGCGCAGCGGCGTGCTCGCGAGCGCGGAGGAGGGTGCGCGGGAGCGCTCGAAGCGCCGCGCGTTCCCGCAGAACATCCCTCACGGCCCGAAAAGTCGTTGCGAGATCTCGTCGCGCGTACACTCGACCAGGTTTTCACGTTACGAGATCTCGTCGCGCGTACAACCGGTCTCTGTGCAGCGCGACGGAATCTCTCCGCGCGCACAACTCGTCTCTGTGCAGCGCGACGGAATCTCGTCGCGCGTACAACTCGTCTCTGTGCAGCGCGACGGAATCTCGTCGCGCGTACAACTGGTCTCTGTGCAGTGCGACGGAATCTCGTCGCGCGTCCAAGGCGTCTCTGTGCAGCGCGACGCGATCTTGCAACGCATGTTTTCAGGCGCTTACGGCTCGTCGGCGCCCTCGGAGGCGGCCAAATAGGCCGCGGTGCGGGAGGCGGAGGCCGGGTTGTGGGGTTGTGGGGCTCCCCCATGACGCTCCTCCCGGCGCGCTTCCAGCCCTCCTCGTCCCGGCCATGTCCTACCCGCTCCACAGCGTTGCCTCCTTTCATCTCTCCGCAATCCGCGACAGCAGCCTACCAGCACGCCCCTTTGACATCCACCGGCTGCACGTGGGAGGCCCCCGCGAGCCCTGAGCCCACGGGACAGTGCGTAGAGAACTATGCGCCAGGGCTGGTGGAGTATGCGCCAACCGCGCCGATGCGTCCTCGCAACATGGCGTCAGGGCGTGGGCTCTACAAGCATGATTCACAGCCCCCTCCCGTCGGGGACCGCGGCGATCGCGGCGCGTCCGCGGCCGCCCAAGCCCTCGAATTGACTACGGCCAGTCCTTCGTGCTTGGGCGACCAGGGCCGCACTTCCCTCGTTCGCGCCCGCTCGGTCCGGGTTCTGGGCCATGCTTGGAGAAGCATGATGCACAACGTCTCCCGTCGCCAGGGTTGTCTTGTGATTCCAGGATGTACCGCTCGTCGGTCAGGTCCCTCCCGCACGCTCCCTTCTCACGAAACTGCCTGAAGTCACGACCTGGCGCCTGGCTCGGGCCGCCCTTGTGAGTCATGCTCTTGGGTTGGCCCGGGGGTTGCAAGCTCCTTGGGGCGTGCAACCCTGACCACGGAGGGAACTCCCCATGAGGTCCTTGCTCTTCACCGTCTTGATGCTCGCCCTCGTCCCCACCACGGCTTCCACGGCTTCCGCGCAGCGGACTTCCACCGAGTCCGACCAGGCGTCCGCGCCCACGAGCGAGCGTGCGTACGAACGTGGCCGGTTGGCCCCTCCGCCGAGGTTTACCGCGGGGGATTGGGTGCTCTCGACGCTCGCTGGCGACGCCGGGTTGGCTGCGGGCGGATTCGGTGGGTTCATGCTAGGCGCCGCTCTCGCTGGGAGCTGCACGCCTCGGCCCGACGAGTACGGCCTCAACCACTGCAGCTTCCACGGTTTCGCGGAGGGTGCCGTGGGCCTCGTCACGCTCGCTCCCGTTGGTGCTGCGACCGGTATCTACTTGTACGGAGAGGCTCGCGGCCACCATGGTTCCTACTGGGGGGCATTGGCCGGAAGCGCGCTCGGCATGGCGACGACGGCGGGCGTCTTCATGGCCGCCCACGGGGAAGATGAAGGCATGATTGCGAGCTTTGCGATGGCCGCCATCCTCCCCTCGCTCGCCGGTACCGCCGGCTACTACCTCTCGCGCGACACACAGGCGCACCCGGCTCCCGTGGCGACCTCCGGCGCGCTCATCGACCTGGGTCGGGACGGCGTCGTGCGCCTCGGTGTACCCAACGTGAAGCTCTCTACCGACCCGAGCGCGCCCGCCGTGGGCCTCACGGTCTTCGGCGGAGCCTTGTAGCTCCCGTCGTCCGGGCGCCGCGGCTCGCCTGCCGTCGGCCCAGTGGGCGCAGCCGAGCGCGCGGCGCGGCGGGAGTGTACCAGGCCCGCCCCCGCCCGGCCGCCGCGGGTTACCAG
>CAYZID010000040.1:0-28518 GCA_964478315.1 uncultured Myxococcales bacterium
GCCCACACGCGGGATCCAAAGCCGAATCCCAGAGTAGGTGGCGGATCTGGGCTCAGAGGCCCGCGTTGCGCGGCGCCGGTGTCCGTTGTAGCGTGACGGCGATGAAGTCGACCCTCGGTCCCGTGGGGCGTCCCGGCGCGCCCCGGACACTCGCAACGCTCCTCCTCGCCTGGGGGCTGGCCCTCGCGGGGTCCGCTCGGGCGGCCGCACCGCCCCCCCCCGCGACGGGGACGCTGGCCTCTCCGGCCGAGACCTCGCCGCCGGCGGCCCCTGACGCCCCTGCATCGGGCAAGCCGGTCGACGCCAAGCCCGGTGAGCACAGCGAGGCCCCCGCAGCGAGCGGCGAGCGCGGCGGGTCGGCGACGATCACGACGGGCCCCCTGCGACGCCGTCCTCTCCTCGCGCTGCCGGACTACGCCCCGCTCGCCACGGCCTGGTCGGAGATCCAGTCCGATCTCCGGCGAGAGGCCTGGACCGAGGCCGCTGGGCAGGTCCACCACCTCCTGAGCATCCGCGACGACCTCGGCCTGCCCAACGTCTTCCCCCTGTCCGCCGCCCTGCTCCACGCCGCCTCCTCGGCCCGCGCGGCGGGCGCGGCCGACGCCGCCGCGAGCCTGGCGGCGGCGGCCGTGAAGCTCTCCCCCGGCATGGCCGCGGCGCGCTTCGAGGAGGCCGCCGTGGCCTTTGACAAGGCCCCCTTCGGGGTGGCGGCCCAGCTCCGAGCCCTGCGCGCGGGGGCGGAGCGGGTCCCCAGCGACCTGGCGGCGAGTTCCCAGCTCGCGGCCAACGGCGCCACGGCCCTGCTGTTCGTCACGATCTTCTTACTAGGCATATTCGCCCTGGCTACGGTGCTCCGGTATCGCGCGGTCTGGGCGCACGACATCCGCCGCGTGTTGCCCCCCGGAGTGAACTCCTTCCAGGCCTCGGTGGTGCTGGCGACCGTGCTCCTGGCGCCGCTTCTGGCAGGCCTCGGCGTGTTGGGGACGGCGGCCCTGTGGTTGGTCGGGACGGCGCTCTATCAGCACGCCGGGGAGCGGGTGGTGAGCGTGCTCCTCCTGGGAGGCTTGGGCCTCGTGCCCTGGACGACGACGGTGCAGGTCCGCGGGATGGTGGCCCCATCGAGCGAGGAGATGGCCCTCTATCGGTGCAACCAGAGCCTGTGCTCCGCGGCGGACCGGGCGACGCTCACGCGGCTCGCGGCCGAGCCAGGGCCCCTGCGCGCTGACGCCGCCTTCACGATGGCCCTCGTAGGCAAGCGAGCCGCCGCCCCGGGCAGCCAGGGCTACGCCGAGCCCGGGCGACTGACGCGGCTGGCAGCAGCCGCGGAGGAGACCCCGGAGACCCTTGTGCTCCAGGGCAACCTCCACTACGCGGAGGCGCTGCGGCACTGCCCGGGCGTGCGCGAGGAGGACGGAGCCTCGGCCCTGGCCTTCGAGGAGAAGCTCCAGGAGGCCATGACCGCGTGGGAGAGCGCGCTGGGCAAGGCGCCCAACAACCCGGAGGCGCTCTACAACCGCGGGATCGCGCTCATCCAGCTCAACAAGGAGGACGAGGGCGAGGCGTCGCTGGACAAGGCACGCCGGGTCGCGCCCAAGCGCGTGGCCGAGTTCGACCGGGCGGTGTCCAAGGAGGACAACCGGGCCCGCTGCGTCGTGGGGGCCCAGGTCAACCGACAGCTCATGGACCCGTCGCTCCCCACCGACGCCCTGCGGCGGCGGGTCCTGCGCCGCGGGGTGCCCCACGATGGGATCGTGGTCCCCTTCGCCGGCCTGTTCCTCGGGCGGCTGTCCGTGCCCGTGTTGGGGCTCCTGGGGTTGGCCGGAGCGGTCCTCGTGGTGCTGCTGTGGATCCTGGGTGGGGCCCTGTCCACGTCCCGCATCTGTCGAAACTGCTTGGGCATCGCGGCCCCCGAGACCCGGCTCGACCTGGGCCGCGAGGCGGTCTGTGTGAGTTGCTTGCTCGGCGAGATCAACCGCGGCATCGGGGACGCCAAGGAGCAATGGGCGCGGGAGCAGCGGGTTCACAAGGAGGTCCAGCGGCGGGAGCGCGTGGCGCGCCTGGTGACCTTCGTGCTCCCTGGCCTCGGGCAGCTCCTCCGGGGGCGCCCCCTCCGGGGCACCTTCTTCCTGGGGGTGACCTTCCTCGCGGTGGTCCTGGGCGCGGGGCTCAACGAGGTCTCGACCGATCCCCACGTGCCGGTCTCTCCCGGCATGGGCCGCATCTTCCTCGCCGCCACGGTGGGCGGCGTGGTCTACCTGCTGGCCCTGCTGGACGCACACAGCGGAAGGAGCAGGGCATGAGCGACACGGGCCCCCAGGCACCCCAGCAGGCCGCTGGAAATCAGGAGGAGTGGACCCTGACGCGGACCCTGGCGCTCCTGGGAGAGCAGGGGCGCACCGGGATCCTCGAGGTCACCACCCCCACGACCGCGGCGCGCATCCACCTGCGGCGAGGCAGCGTGGTCTACGCCGAGCAGACGAGCGGCGGGCAGGGCTGGGCGCTGGGCGAGTTCTTGGTGGAGGGGGGCGCCCTGCGCTCCGAGGCGCTGCTCGACGCCAAGGAGGAGGCCGACCGCATGGGCCTCAGCCTGGAGGAGTACCTCATCGACCGGAAGCTCGTGAGCGAGGATCTGGTCAAGCGCTACGGCGATCTCCACGTGGCCGAGGTCCTCTTTCCCCTGTTCCGCCAGCCGCGCCTGGGGCTCCGCTTCTTGGACGAGCGGCCCAAGAGCCCCCGGCTCATCACGGCTCTGCCCGTGAGCTACGTCATCAAGGAGGCCGAGCGGCGGGCTGAGCTGTGGCCGGGGCTCCGGGCGCGCGTGGGCGGGATGCGCGCCATCTACACCAAGGACCCGGGGACGCTGGCCGAGCTCCTGGGCTACGTGGAGCCGGACAGCGAGGATCCCATCCCCGAGATCAGCGCCGGGGCGCGGGTCGTGTTCTTCCACGTCAACGGCCGCAAGACGGTGGAGCAGGTGGCCCGCGCGAGCGGCCTGGGGGTGTTCGAGACCTACCGCGCCCTGGGCGAGCTGCTGGACGCCTATCTCGTGGAGCTGGTGACGCACGAGGGCGTGGGCGAGCGCCCCACGCACCCGGCGGTAGCGCTGGTGCGCCTCGTGAGCGTCCTCACCTATCTCATCCTCGCGGCGCTGTTGGCCCTGGGCGTGGACTGGACGTGGCAGCACGCGGGGACGATCCGGTTGTCGCTCACCGCGAGCGCGCCGCAGATTCGAGCCCTCGTGGCCGAGACGCACGCGATCGAGCTGGCGACGGCGCTCCAGCTCTACGAGGTGGAGCGCGGCTCCTACCCCGAGCGCCTCTCGGATCTGCGAGAGGCCGGCTACATCGGCGCGGGTGTGGCCGAGGCGCTCAAGGGGCTGCGGTACGCCCCCGCCGAGGACGGGTTCGTGCTCACACGTGGGGCGGCGCCGTGACGCGGGGTGAGGGCGAAACGCTCGAGTTTGCGGACCAGGGCGCGTTCCTGAGCCTCTGCGGCACCGAAGACGCCCACCTGCGCCTCGTCGAGGGGCGCCTCGGCGTGCAGATCCGCGCGCGGGGGAACACCCTGCGCGTCCGCGGCGAAGAGCACCCCGTGGCGGTCGCCACCTCCACCCTGGAGCAGCTCTACGACCTCATCCGCCAGGGCTATCCCGTCTTCGCCCCGGACGTAGCGCGCGCCGTGCGCATCGTGTCCGCGGGGCGCGCCCGGCTCGCAGAGGTCCTCCTGGACACGGTGCTGGTGACCTCCGGCAAGCGCCGCATCGCGCCCAAGAACCTCAACCAGAAGCTCTACATCGACGCCATCCGCGAGCACGACCTGACCTTCGGCGTGGGCCCCGCGGGGACGGGCAAGACGTACCTGGCCATGGCTATGGCGGTCCAGGCGCTGGTGGGCCACGCCGTCAAGCGGATCATCCTCACGCGTCCGGCGGTGGAGGCGGGCGAGCGGCTGGGCTTCCTGCCCGGCGACATGGCCGAGAAGGTCAACCCCTACCTCCGCCCCCTGTACGACGCGCTCTACGACATGCTGGACTTCGGGCGCGTCCAGCGGCTCATAGCCGAGAACGCCATCGAGGTGGCCCCGCTCGCGTTCATGAGGGGCCGGACGCTCAACGACGCCTTCGTCATCTTGGACGAGGCCCAGAACACGACCCGCGAGCAGATGAAGATGTTCCTCACGCGCCTGGGCTTCCAGTCCAAGGCCGTGGTCACCGGGGACATCACGCAGACGGACCTCACCGAGCCCGGGCGGAGCGGGCTCGTCCACGCGACGCACGTCCTGCGCGGCGTCCGCGGGATCGCCTTCCAGCGCTTCACCGCCGAGGACGTCGTCCGCCACGAACTGGTGACCCGGATCGTGGAGGCCTACGAGCGCGACACGGCCCGGCGCGGCCCCGCCGAGACCAGGGCTCGCGGAGGAGCGGCCCGCGAAGACCGCGCCCATGCGCCCCGCCCTGCCCCACCGAGCCCCTCGGGAGACGAGCCGTGATCGACGTGCTTTGGGAGGGCGGCGAGGCGCCCGACGAGGCGCTCGTCCGGCGCGTGGAGGAGGCCGCCACCGCCGCCATGGGCGGGTCGTCCCGAGACCTGGCGGTGGTGCTCACCGACGACCCGTCCATCGCCGCCCTGAACAGCCAGTGGCGAGGCGTCGAGGGGCCCACGGACGTCCTGAGCTTCCCCCAAGGCGCCCCCGAGCCGGGCGTACCGGAGGAGGCCGCCCCCCTGGGGGACGTGGTCATCAGCGTCCAGACCGCCCAGCGCCAGGCGGCGGCCCGAGGTCGGTCCTTGGAGTCCGAGGTCGTCTTCCTCCTCGTGCACGGCCTCTGCCACCTCCACGGACACGACCACGCGGAGCCCCAGGAGGCGGCCCTCATGCGCGCCGCGGAGGAGCGCCTGCTCGCCCTGGCGGCCCCCGGCGAGGCCCGGCCCGCGGACCTCCCATACTGACCCCCGCCCCAACGGCGTAGGAAAGTCGCCCGGATCGCCCGGTGTGGTAGCGTCGTCCCCATGAAGGGCCGTCGCCGCACACAGACGCACAGCACCACTCGCCAAAACCGCTGCCTTCCAAACCGCGCACGCCGAGGTCGGGTATGAGCAACGCCTGGCAGGACCTCGACCTGGAGGTCGTCGTCTTGGGCCCCGCGGTTGTGGAGCTCCGAGGGGACGCCCCTTTGGACGAGGCGACGACCTTCCGACGCGCGGTGGGCGGGGACGGAGGGGTGGCGGCCCTCGCGGCGTCCCGCGCGGGCGCCGTCACCGCGCTCGCCACACACGTGGGCGATGACCCCTTCGGGCGCTGGCTCATCCAGCGCTGGGAGGCGGAGGGCCTCCACCTGGACTTCACCCGCGAGGTCGCGCGCCCCAACGCCCTGGCGGTGGTGGGGGCGGATCTGCACCGCTTCACACCGCTCCCCCTCCCCCAGACCGCGGCCGGGACCCTCGCGCCAGCGGACGTGGGCCGCATCCCCTGGAGCCTCGCGCGGGTCCTGCTCCTCACGGGTGCCACCCAGGCCGCCGGGCCCGAGGCCCGCGCCGCGGTAGCCCGGGCGGCGTCCGAGGCCCACGCGGCGGGCGTCCGCGTGGTCTACGACGCGGCCCTGTCGCCCTCCCTGTGGGCCCACGCGGGCGACCAGGCCCCACGCCGCGCCCTGGAGGAGCTCATCCCCTCCCTGGACACCCTGGTCGTCAGCGCCCCCTACGGCGCGGGGCGCCTCCTGGGCCAACCGGCCCCCGACGCCGCGCTGCAGGCGGCCCTGGCGCTGGGGATCCCCCACGTGGTCGTGCGGGAGAGCCCGAACCGCAAGCGACCCGCGGACACCCTCGTACCGGGAGCGGGACGCCCCCCCGCGGGCTCGACCGAGGCCCCCCACCCCGGGGAGCCCGGTCCCGAGGTGGCGTGCTCGGTCGCCTCGGGAGAGCCGGGGGCCGAGCCCGCGCGCGTCCCCCTGTCCGGCACCCCACGGCCCGCGGATGGAGGCCGGCGGCGCTCCACCTTCGACGGCGTCCTGGCCGCCGCACTAGCCAAGGGAGCGCCTCTCTCCGATGCCGTGAGGGCGGCCCTGAAGGCGACCCTGCTCCCCGCGGACGACGCCCTGCTGCCCACCCCTCGGTCCCTGGAGGCCCTCCTCACCCCGTGGGGACGAGGGGACCTGACGTCGGGGCCGGCGTGACGGTGGCCCCGCTCAGTCCCCCACGCCGAACCGAGCCAGCTCCGCTCGGAGGCCCTCCCAGTCCGCGCCCAACGCTTGGTCGGCCATGGGGTAGAGGATCCCCTCCTCCTTGACGTTGTGCTGCTGCGTGAGCATGAGCAGCGTGTCACCTTGGTCCGCGAGATCCTCCCACTGGCCGCCCCGAGCGGCCTCCTCCATCTGGGCCAACAGCCCCCGCATCTGGGCGTGCTCCGCCCGCATGACCGCGGTAGGTCCCGCCCCGGGCGGCATCCCCGTGCGCTCCTCCAGGCGTGGGAACAGGACCTCCTCCTCCATCTGGAAGTGCCGCTCCATGGCGTCCGCGAAGGCCCTCCAGGCGGCCCCCTCGTCGGCCCCCGCGTCCACAGCGCCCTCCACCTGGGACCACAGGGCGTCACACCGCCGGTGATCTCCCTCGAAGAAGGCCTTGGGTCCGTCTCCCATCGCGCTCGCCATCGTTCCTCCTGTGCCGCCGCCTCACCGCAACGGGGGCGGGCCGCCGGGGGGGCAGCGTCCTCGCGCTGGCCCCCGATGAAATCAGGCGATAACATACTGCCCATGTCGCGACGCGCAAAGACCGAGGCCCGGCGGGCCCAGATCGTCCACGCCGCCCTGACCGCGCTGGGGGACACGAGCCTCGACGCCCTGTCCACGCGGCGTATCGCCCGCCTGGCGGGGCTGAGCCAGCCCGGCCTGTTCCGGCACTTCCGGAGCCGCGACGAGATCCTCCTGGCGGTGATCGCCCAGACCCGCGAGCGCCTCGCTGAGCAGGTCCAAGGGGCGCTGGAGGCGCCCGGCGACGCCCCGTCGCGCCTGCTCGCACTCGTTCAGGCCGTGCTCCAGCACGTCGAGGAGACCCCCGGCGTCCCGCGCCTGCTGTTCGGGGACGCCGCCGCCGACCGCGCGGCGTCGGGACCCGTCCGGGGGGCCCTGCGCCACCTCCTGTCCATGCAGCGGGCCGTCGTGGCGGAGCTCGTGCGGGCCGGCCAGCGCGAGGGGACGCTGTCGCGCGCCGCGGATCCGGACGAGGCCGCGCTCCTGCTGGTCGGGGCGGTCCAGGGGCTCGTGCTGCAGTGGGAACTGGACGAGCGCGAGGGGCCCCTGTCCAGGGGGGCGCGGCCCGCCATCGCCCTGTGGCTCCGCGGCGTCGCGCCGCGCCCTGACGACGCCCCATCGAGCGAGGCCACGGAGACCACACGCCAACCCGAGCCTCGACCACCACGAACCGAGGAGGCCCACGCCGAGAAGGGCCCGGCGGGCGAAGACACGCCCCCTCCAAGCGCACCGCCTCCGCCCCGCGCCACCCCGCTGTCGCTCTTGGACGTGCGGCCGCTCATCGCAGCCGGGCGCGACCCGCTGGAGGACATCCTCGCCCAGGTGGAGACCGCCGGCCCCGCGGGCTGGACCTGCGTTGTGGCGCCCTTCGCCCCCCGCCCGCTGGTGGCGCTCCTGGGGGCGCGCGGCTTCCAAGTGACCCTGCGCCCCCTCGGGGCGGCCGACCCGCCCTCCCCCTCCCCTCGCTCGCGCGGCGTGTGGATCGTGGAGGTGCGCGGCCCCCAGGCCCCCGAGCCCCTCGCGCTCCAGGACCTGGAACCCCCCGAGCCCCTCCAGCGCCTCCTCGAAGCGAGCGCTTCCTTGCGCCCCGGCGAAGCCCTGGCGGCCCGGGTCCCCCGAGAGCCCCACCTCCTGTTCCCCCGCCTGTCCGAGCGCGGCCTCCGCTGGGAGACGGTGGTCTTGCCCGAGACGGGGGAGGCCCTGGTGCGGGTGGAGCGCCCCACCGACGCCCCGGAGCAGCCCGAGGCCTCTGGGCGAGCCGCGACCCGCTGAACCCGTGACCGCACACGCACTGGAGGTGCCTTGAACACGAGCGGGCTCTCTTTGGACCAAGGCCCCCCCCTGGGGGTCCCCGCGGGCTTCTTCGCCCTGGCCCCCGTCGCCATGCTCGGCGCGGGGGCGCTGCTCACAAGCGAGGGCGCGACCCTCGCGGCGTCTCGCTCCATGCCGGCCACCCTCGCCGCGACCCACCTGGGCACGCTGGGCCTCTTGGGGGCCGTGATGGTGGGCGCCCTGTACCAGATGATCCCCGTCGTGGCGGGCCGCGCCGTCCCGGGCGCCCGGGCGGCGCACGGCGTGCAAGCCGCGCTCACCGGAGGGGTCGCGGCGCTGCTGGCCGCCTTCGCGGGCGCGCCCACCTGGCTCTACTGGGTGGCGCTCCAGCTCTTGCTGGGCGGCGGTCTCGTCTTCCTCACCCAGGTGGGCGTCGCCCTGCACCTCGCCAAGACCCGCGACGACACGGTTCGGGGTATCCGCTGGGCCATCGCCGCGCTCGCCGCCACGGCGACCTTGGGCACGGGCCTCGCCTTCGCGCGCGCCACGGGCATCGCGCTCGGGCCCCCGGCCTCCCTCGTGGCGAGCCACGCCGCGCTGGGCCTCGTCGGGTGGGTGGGCGGCCTGCTCGTGGCCGTGTCGTGGAAGATCCTCCCCATGTTCTACCTCAGCCCCGAGGCGCCGCCCTGGCTGCGCCGCCTCACGCTGGCCGCCCTCACCCTGCTCATCGCGGGCCTCCCCCTCGCCCTGTTCGCTGGCGCCGCACCCTGGGTCCTGCTCTCCCTGGCCGCGCCGGCCGCCGTAGCGATCTGGGGCGCCCACCCCGCGTGGGGGCTCCTGGCGCTCAAGCGCCGACGCCGCAAGCGCGAAGACGACAGCCTCCGCGCCTGGCGCTGGGGGCTGGCGGTCGCCCCCGTGGTGCTCGGCGCGGGGGCCTGGGCTTGGGCCAGCGCCTCTCTCCAGGCCCCCGTGCTCTTCGGGTGGCTCGCGGTCTGGGGCTGGGCGGGGCTCATCATGCACGGGATGCTCTCGCGCATCGTCCCCTTCCTCGTCTGGTTCCACCGCCTGTCCCCCCTCGCCGGGCGGGCCCCCATCCCCCCCATGCGGCGCCTATGGCCCGCGAGGCTGCTCCGCGTCGGCCTCACCGCCCACGCGGTCGCCGTCGCCCTGGTCGCCGCGGGGGCCTGGGCACCCCACGAGGGCTGGGCCGCGTGGCTCGTCCGCGCGGGTGGCGTGAGCCTCATGGCGGCGGGGACCGCCCTGGGCTGGGGGCTGTGGCGCACCCTGGGGACGCCCGTCCCCGAAGTGCCCGCCCCGGCTCAGGGGTAGCGCCCGGGCGAACCGGAACGAGAGATAGCCAGAGCCGGCCCCGAGGTCGAAGACCGTCTCGGTCCCCTGAGGTGAAGGGCCGCCACCACCTCATCGGGCTTCTGCCACACGGCGCGATCGGGCCACTCCAGGAAGGCGATGTACGTCTCCACCTCCTCGAAGGGACGCGGACGCTTCTTCGTGGGGTCGATGCCGCGCTTGCGAAGCGAGCAGTCGATGGGCGGGTGGGCCGGGTCGCGTCCGCCGTGGACCTTGGAATCTCCGCCCCTGGCTTGGTGGGCCATCGGCTCGGTCGCTGGCGCCGTGGGACTGGGTTCGTGGGTGGCCGGCTCGGCCTCGGCTTGCCCGCCGCTCCCCCCGCGGCACCCCACCCCGAGCGCCAGGGAGGGCGCCGGCGCGAGGGCGGCGAGGAGCGCACGTCGGGTCGCGGACGAGAGGACCGGCAGAGAGATCGCTCCTTCGTCGTGCTTGGGAGGGGGCATGGGTTCGAGTCCGGTCACCGCGAGGAGAGGCGTCAGGGGCGCTCGTCCAGGCGGTCGGGCGTGAGGACCACAGGCTCCGCGAGCTCGGCGGGGCGCGTTCCCTCCAAGGTGAAGTGCCTCAGCACGGTCCGGACCTCACCGGTCGCCCGCTCCGGCTCGGTCCACAGGAAGTGGGGGCGGACGCCGTCATGTCCCACGGCGCAGCCCACCGGTCCGGAGCCCGCGGGCAGCTCCACCTCGGTGAACCCACCGCCAGGTAGCTCCACGTCCGCGAAGACCCCCTCGCGGGAGGTGTGCAGCGCGAGCAGCCGCCCCGCGGGGTCGAAGGCGAAGGCGTCACAGCCCCGTCCGTGGGGCGGCAGGGGCGTGCTCACCTGGGCGCTGCCCTCGACGAGGTCTCCGCCGTCCCGCCGGACGAGCGTCAACAGGCCCGGATCCGCATCTCCAGCCACCGGCTCCCCGCGCACGACCACGGCCACGCTCCCGTCCGCCCCCACCCAGACCGCCTGGGCGTCGCCGGGCCCGAAGCCCTCCCCCACCTCGCCGTCGCCGTTGTCGGCCCCCACGTACACCGCCACCTGGCGGGGCGCGGCGGGCTGTCCGTCCTCGGGGGCGGGAGGATCGGGCGTGGCGGCCACGGCGACCATGGGCCCGTCCGCCGCGTCGGCGCTCGCCAGGGCCAGCCCGTCTCGCACGCGGTCGCAGGGGTCGCCCTCCTGGAGCCGGAAGGGGCGCAGCTCGGTGTCGCGGGCTACGCTCAGATCGCCGCGCAGCCGGAGCAGCCGGAGCTGCCCCTCGTCGGTGCGCATGGCCAGGAGCCCCGCGCCGTCGGCGCGCAGCGTCAGCGTCGCCGCGCAAGCGCGCCGCTCCAGCGTGACGGGGGCCGCGGGGGCGCCCGCCCCGTCGCGCCAGACGCGCGGCGCGTGGGACCGGCCGCCCTCCGCGTCCGCGGGGCTGCGGTACGTCCACAAGACCCAGCGCTCCAGGTCGTGCAGGCGCACCTCGAAGCCGGTCATCTCCGCGTCGTCGTCGGCGGCCGCGGAGAGCACCCCCAGGGCGATCTCCTGGGGCGTGCCCGCATCGAGGAGGCCGGCCTCCATGGACCAGTCCTCGTAGCCCACCTGCTCGCAGCCGGGGCCGCAGTCGTCCACCCGCTGGTCGTGGCGCCAGAAGGCCACGGCGACCCCGCGGGCGCTCACGGCGCCCTGGAACAGCTCCACGCGGCGCTCATAGGAGCTGCCGCAGCCCGCGGCCACCAGGGTCACGGCGCCCACGAACGCCCGGCTCACCCAAGATCGCGTCACAGCGCACCTCCATCGGCCTTCGAACCTCACCCCACGCCGCCGCGTGGGGTCGCCGCCACCACGGCGTACCGACCCCACGGGCGAGCCCCTGCGCCTCACGGCGCCGTGCATACACCCAGGTTCCACGCGGCGGGGTTGAGGACGCCCGACGCCTCGCAGCGTGTCGCACACCCATTCGGCCCGTCCACGTCCGCGGCGTCGCACAAGGGGCGGCACACGCCCCCCACGCAGGCCGACCCAGCGTGGCAGGAGTTCATGAAGGCGCAGCTCTGCCCGTCGTCCACGTCCCCCGGGGCCAGGCACGCGATGCCCCCGGTGACCGGGAAGCAAGCTTGCCCCGCCGGGCACCCCGTCTGGGACCACAGGTCGCACTGGGCCGGGGGCTCGGCGCCCACGCAGATCCCCAGGTGGTGTGGCGCGCTCACCTCCAGCGAGGGCCCCTCACAGCTCTCGGCGCACTTGGGTTCGCCCACCCCGGCCCCGTCGGTGGAGCACACGGGCACGCAGGCGACGACGCACTGGAGCCCCGGCCCGCACGCGCCCGGGGCCAGCCCCCAACAGAGGTCCCCCTGGCCCAAGGTCCCCGGCGCCATGCACTTGGCGGACGAGGCCTGCTGGGAGAAGGTGCAGCGCGCCCCCTCGGAGCACCCGTCGTCCGCGGCGAAGAGGTCGCAGGTGGCGGTGAGCTCCCCGCAGAAGGTGACGGCCGTGCCGTCGCCGAAGCTCACGCTGAGGTTGCAGGTCCGCCCGTCGGGGCAGTCGGCATCCCCTACGCAGGGCTTGCGGCACCGCTGCTCGGGCTCCCCCTGGATGGAGAAGCAGGACACGCCAGCGAGGCAGCCCTCGGCGTCCACGCAGGCGTCCCCGACCTGCCCATCCCCGACGCCCACGCACTGGAACGTGGCGCCCACGAGCGCGCACTGCCGTTGGGCGGGGCACCCCGTCTGGCAGTAGGGGTTGCACTGGGCCCCGGGCGGCGCCTCCTTGGCGCAGTCCCCCGTCACGAGGGAGTCGTCGGCGCAGGCGTCGCCCGCGCAGGCGCCCGCGTCACCGCCGCCCTCGTCAGCGGGCCCCGAGCAGGCCACCAGGGCCATGACCGCCCAGCCCAACACCAGGCCCACGCGCAACAGCGCGGAGCCCGTCTGCCCCAGGCCCCCCGCGCGCGCCTCCCTCGCCCTCCACCGCCTCATGCCGCCTCCCGCGTCCGCACGCCCGCGCCTGTGGCCCCCCCCCGCCAGCGACTCCGGCCGGGCGCGCGGCGCCCGCGGAGTATACCGATCCCGCCCGCGAGGAGCCACGCAGAGCCCCACACCTCGTGCGTTCAGGCGTCTGCCGGGATGGCGCCACCGCGCCCCCCCTGCGCGGTCGGGCGGCGGTCGTGGCGACGACGAGCGCCCTCTCGGGGGGGCGGGGCCAAGGAGCCAGCGGCCGCGGCGGGAGCCCCGAGGCAACCCGAAACGCACGGGGAGAACGGGTCGAGGTGCCCCGAGGCTTCGCGGATCCGAAGATCCGTTCGAGGGGGGGGCCTCCGGGCCCGTTCGCCCCAGCGGACGACCGCGGAGCCAGCCCCGCGGGAGGCTCGATTGATGTCGGGCTTCGATCGAGGATACCTCCGGGCTCGCCGAACGCGCAGAGCGCGCCGTGACGGTCCCCGTGCGCACCCGAAATCGCAGCGTCCCTTCGCTCGGAGGTGCATCGAGGTCCGTGCGGGTGTTCGACGAGCGCCCGAGGAGCCCCGAGGCGGACCCCTCCAACGCCTCGCATCGATCGGCGCCGCCTCGGGGCTCACCGTGACGCAGGCTGCGAGAGGAGGAGGTGCCTTGGAGGGCCCCGTCGCCCAACCCGGGCTTCTCCCGCGCCCGCGGCGCGGTAGGCCCTCAGCAGGTGCTCGTGATCCCGGCGATGGCGACATAGAAGCTCTGCCAACGCTCGTCGAAGTGGATACGGATGGGCGTCCCCGGAGGGACGAAGGACCGGATGTCCTCGTCCACGACGAAGGGGATGCCGTCCACGGTCACGCGCTCATCGGTCTCTCTTGGCTCATCCAGAGCCAACCCCAGCCGGGGCCCGCCTCAGCCAAAGCCCTGGAAGATGACACGGATCGCGTTGGTCCCTTCGGGCTCGTCTTCCAGGTAGGGCGCGAGCGCCTTGAGGGCGCTCGGAGACACGTCGAGCATGGGAGCTTGCTCCAGATCTGAGGTCGGTTGGTGGATGACCGGCCAGGTAGCGGCTCTCTCCCCTCGGAGGGCACCGGGGCGCCCGTAAGGGGGCGGGCATCCTTAGAGCCACCAGCGGGTCGAAGTGTTACACGAAAGACGCCGCCCGAGGGAGTCCGTCCCCAGACACGCCCCGCTCGCGGGGCGGCGTGGCATCACGAGCGCGCGGCCGGAGCAGCCCCCGGGCGTAGCGGACGAGGGGATAGGAGCGCCCCCCCAGATAGTCGAACTGGCGGGCGCCGTCCACGCGCCACCCCGCCGCCTCGTAGAAGGCGCGGGCCCGGGCGTTGTCCTCGAGCACCCAGAGGGTCCCCCAGGCGAACCCCTCCTCCGTGAGCGCCGCCTCCGCCCGCCCCAGGAGGGCGCGCCCGACCCCCTCGCCCCACAGACGCGGGTGGACGTAGATCGAGAAGACCTCGCCGCTCTCCCGCCCCGGGAGCCGGGTGGGATCGCCCGGGGCGGCCCCCACGTGGCAGTACCCGCACACGCCCCGCGCCTCCGCGACGAGGATGGCCTCGCCCGGCGGTGCGCTGCTCAGGCGCGCAAAGGCTTCGCGCCACGCCTCCGCCAGCGCGGCCACGCGGAGGCGGGCGAGGTAGTCCGCGTCCAAGAGGTCGGCGTAGGCCCGGCGCCACGAGGCGAGCTGAACCGCGGCGAGGGCGGGGATGTCGGCGGCGGTGGCGCGACGAACGCGCGGGCGCATGGGTCCTCCGAGGCCATAGAGACGCCCTTACGGTACGCCCGCCCCCTCTCGCTGGCACGGTTGGGGCCCGTTGGTTGCTCCCGCCGCTCCCCCGAGCGCCCCGCAACGAGCGCCCCGTCAGCCGAAGAGGACCTCTCGAAGCTCGGGGTTCTGCTCCAAGAGCTCGCGCCGCGGGTTCTTGAGGCGATAGACCGCATGGGGGTAGACGACGTAGTGGTCGACCTTCTTGAGGTAGAAGTCGGGCTCGAGCTTGAAGGGCCGCACCGTCCACGTGCTCTCGTCGCCAGGGTTCCAGTACACGCTGGCGATCTTGATCTTGTCGAGATCGAGGTTGCGACGGAGCGCCTCCTTGAGGACGTGCACGACGTCGGAGGTGATGCGGCCGCTGCGGAACGCCGTGTCCACCAGCAGGATCTCGTGGTGGTGCTCCACGCGCTCCAGGAGGTAGTCGAGCCCCAAGATGTTGGTCTTGTACGACAGGTGGGTGCTCGTCGTGTTGAGCGGCACATGGTCTGGGCGCGGCTCGGTGCGGCCCTCCTTCTTGTGGAAGTACTTGAAGACCTCGTGGATGCCGAGCCCCGCGATGACGCCGCCCGGCCACAGGGCCAGGAGGTAGTCGGGGAGGTAGCCCTGCTGGGCGATACGGACCCCCAGCCGCATGGCGTCGTGGAGGACGGTGCCCGCCGACAGGTACCGGTAGGGGGGGCCGCCGGACTCGTCCTCGACTCCGTCCAGGGGGTTCCGCAGCAGGGCGTGCACGGCGGGGGACTTGTCCAGGATGAACCCGTCGTCCGGGTCGCTGTACTGGACGAGGTCGGCGAGCTCGTGGGGGTAGTCGATCCACACGTCCTCGGCGACGTCGTGGAGGTGGTAGACGGGGAGCTCGTCGTACTGGTTGGGGCGGTCCTTGCGGTGCACGACGGCGACGCGGATGTCGCGGGGCGCGTTGCGGCGGGCGCCGCGCCGCAGGGTCTCGACGATCTTCCGGATCGTCCGCCCGGACTCGTAGACGTCGTCGATGATGAGCAGCCCGTCCTCTCGGCACACGGACCGCACGAGGTGCTCCAGCCCCTTGACGACCACGTCGGCCTGCTCGCCGATGCCCACGTAGCTGGTCGTCGCCATGCTGGTGTGGTGCGTGTAGACGCCCTGGAAGCGGAAGTACGCGTCCACGGCGAGGCCGATGGGGGTCCCGCCCCGCCAGATGGAGATCACGTGCTTGGGCCGGAACCCGTCCTCATAGACCTTGCGTCCCAGCCGGAAGGCGTCCACCAGCAGGTCATTGGCGTCCACATGCAGGAAGTCAACCATGTCGAGAAGCTCCGGGACGAGGGGGCGGCGGCGAGGCCGCACATGGGAGATGGAAGAGGCGATGCAGAGAGGGAGGGAGGCCGCGCGCCGGCCGGGGTGCGACTACCCGAGCTGGCTCATGGCGCGGCGCACCTTCGCGATGCTGCCGTTGAGGGCGACGACGCGGTCGCCGAGCCCGCGGATGAGGCCCAAGGCCAAGCGGGAGCCCAGCACGGGTTTCTGGTTCACGAGGTGACGGAAGCTCGCCCGCGAGATGCTGAAGGCCACGGTGCGGCCCACCGAGGACACCGACTCCTGGCGGCGATAGGGCGCCGCGAGGGCCAGCTCGCCGAAGGTGCCCCCCGGGCCCAGCTCGCGCACCTTGAGCCCCTCGGCACGCACCCGCACGCGGCCGCGCCCGAGGATGTAGAAGCGGTCGCCCTCGTCGCCCGCGTCGTAGATCACGTCCCCGTCCTCGAAGGTGTGCTCCTCGATGAACGGCGCCACGGCCAACCACTGGGGCTCGGTGAGCAGGCGGAACAGGAAGACCTTGCGCACGGTGTCCACGGCGTTGGCCGTGGCGGGGGCCGTGCGCTCGTCGTCCTCCTCGGCCCCCACCTCCACGAGCACGATGGTCGCGTTGTCCCGCGCGCCGCGGGCGCGGGCGGCGTCGATGACCCCGCGGGCGGCTCGCTGGAGCCCCGGCTGCAGCAGGAGCCCCTGGAGGTAGTCGTCGGGGATGGACCGGGTGAGCCCGTTGGAGCACAGCACCAAGACGTCGCCGTCCTGGAGGCGGATCTCCGCCGTGTCCACCTCCAGCCGCGGCGTCACGCCCAGCGCCTGGCTCAGCGTGTGCTTGAAGGGGCTCCCCTCGAACTCGTCCTCGGTGATCTCCCCCCGCTGGAGCTGGAGCATAGCCAACGTGTGGTCGGCGGTGAGGCGCCGGAGCTTCCGGTCTCGGAGCAGGTACGCCCGCGTATCCCCCACGTGGGACACGTAGCCGAGCTGCCCCAACACCGTGGCCGCTACGACGGAGGCGCCCATGGTCTGCCCGCCCGTGCGGGACCGCTCCTCCTGGATGGCCTCGGAGACCTTCTCGAAGGCCTTCTCGAAAAACTGCCCCACCGCGATGCGGCTCGCCGTGCTGCCGTCCCGACGGACGCGCCGCCCGTGGCGCCGCAGCACGTCGCCGGCCTGCTCCAGCACGCGACACACGAACTTCCCCACCTGAGGGCCGCCCGTTCCGTCGACCACGGCGAACAGGGGAAGATCGGGGGCGTTGAGGATCGCGTCCTCGTTGACCCGGCGCTTGGGTCCCATGTCGGTGACCGCCGCGACCTCACGAATCCGCATCCAGCCTCCCCTCTCGGTTCTGCCCACGACGCGCGTCGCGCCTCAGCCCGCCACCATGGCCCCACGAGGGGGGTCTGCACCTCGGCAGGGCCCCACCCTAACCGACGCGGCCGCGGGGCGAAACCGCCCCGCCGCTCGCCCCCCCACGACACCGAGAACCTACTGAAAGGCTTGGACGATGACGTCCTCTCCCAGGTGCTGCTTCACGTAGGCCTGGAGCTTCTTCTTGATCCGCGCCTCGAGCTGGCGCACGCGCTCCTTGGAGACGCCGAACTCGTCGCCGAGGTCTTCGAGCCGCACGGGGCTCTCGCTCACGAGCCGCT
Organism: uncultured Myxococcales bacterium; assembly: GCA_964478315.1. Taxonomy (GTDB): domain Bacteria; phylum Myxococcota_A; class UBA9042; order PHBI01; family JAAZYN01; genus CAYZID01. The sequence goes on from CAYZID010000040.1 coordinate 17,015, forward strand.
GGTCCCAGATCGCCCGATCTCGCTCGCCCAAGGTCTCGCGGAAGTCCGCGAAGACCGCGTGGATGCGATCTTGGATCTCGCCGTCCCCCACGGCCTCCTCGGGGGTGGGCGCCGAACCGTCCGCCAGGATCTCCCCGCGCGACCGCCCGTCCTCGTCACCGTGGGCGGGGAGATCGAGACTCACGGGGCGGTGGTCGAGGATGGGCGCCAGCTCCAAGACGTCCTGCTTCTTCACGCCCACGCGCTCGGCGAGGAGCGCTGGGGCGGGCTCGTGGCCCTCCTGGATGAGGCGCCGCCGCTCGCGCTCCAGGCGCCAGAACAGCTTCCGGGCCGCCCGCGACCCCGCGTGGATGAGGTGCTTGTTCTCCTGGATGAAGGCGAGGATCCGCGCCCGAATCCAGAACCGAGCGTAGCTCGGGAAGGGGATGCCGCGCTCGGGATCGAACTTTCGGATGGCCTCGCTGAGCCCCAGGTTCCCCTCGGCCACGAGGTCCATGACGTCCGCCCACTGGCGCCGGAACTGGAAGGCGATCTTGACCACCAGGCGCAGGTTGGACGCCACGAGCTTGGCCGCCGCCTCCCGGTCCCCCTCTTGCTGGAAGCGCGCGGCCAGCCGGGTCTGCTCCTCGATGGGCAGGATCTCCACGTCCTTGAGGCCCGCGAGATAGACGTTGAGCGCGCTCAGCGTGTCCGGGAGCCGCTTGCCCCCAAAGAGGACGGGGGTCGAGGCGGGCGCCACGTCCAACACGGGCCCCTCCACGTCCTCGCCCTGCACGTCGCCGCCCAACACGACGTCGTCCCCCAAGGGCACGGCCAGCGGGAGCACCGCGTCCTCCTCCGGTTCCACGACCTCCAGCTCCGGGTCGATGACCTCGGGCACGATGACGTCCCCGTCCGGGGGCTCGACGTCGGCAGGAGCGGCGCCAGCAGCCGTGGAGAGTTCGGTGTCGTCGCGCTGGTTCGGCATGAGGGATGGGACCGGGAGGTGGGTGGGGAGGGGGCGTGAGGGGGACCTCGCCGGGCGTCATGCCCCCAAGGGGTTGTCCGAGGTCGGGGGCGTGCTTCCCGATTCCTGTGTCACCGGGCCCGGCTCGGTTGGGATAGCGCACACCGCCCGCCGCGGCAACCGTGGAGCACGGGCGAGACGAACCGGCTACCCCGACCAATGGAGTCCCCAGCCGGGGGGGCGCGCCGCGGTGTGTCGCGGCCCGGCCCACCGCCCGGCGACATCCCTTGTCTTGATAGCACCCCGCCCGTTTGCATGAGGAGGAGACGCGAGCATGGATCTCAACAAGTTCACGGAGCGATCCCGAGAGGCGCTCAGCGACGCCCAAAACCTGGCCATCCGTCGTGGTCACCAGCAGGCCGACAGCGAGCACCTGCTCGTAGCCCTCGCCAGGCAAGACGGGGGCCTCGTGCCACGCCTCCTGGAGCGCATGGGCCACGACTCGGCGGCCGTGGCCGACGCGGCGGAGCGCGCCCTGGACCGGCTCCCCAGCGTGTCCGGCCCTGGGGTGAGCCCCGGCAGCGTGACGGTGACCAAGCGACTGAGCCAGGTCTTGCTCAAGGCGGTCGATGAGGCCGAGCGCCTCCACGACGAGTACGTGAGCGTGGAGCACCTGCTGCTCGGGCTCGCCGCGGAGCCGCCGTCCACGGGGGTGGGCGCGGTGCTCAAGACCTTCGGCGTGGACCGCGCGCGCATCCTCCAGGTCATGGCGGAGGTGCGCGGCAACCAGCGGGTGACGAGCGCGAACCCCGAGGCGTCCTACGAGGCGCTGTCCAAGTACGGGCGCGATCTGGTGGAGGAGGCCCGGGAGGGGCGCCTCAGCCCGGTCATCGGGCGGGACGAGGAGATCCGGCGTGTGGTGCGCATCCTCTCGCGCCGCACCAAGAACAACCCGGTGCTCATCGGCGAGCCGGGCGTGGGCAAGACGGCCATCGTCGAGGGCCTCGCCCACCGGGTCGTGCGCGGCGACGTGCCCGAGAGCCTCAAGGACAAGACGATCTTCTCCCTGGACATGGGCGCGCTCATCGCGGGCGCCAAGTACCGGGGCGAGTTCGAGGAGCGCCTCAAGGCCGTCCTCAAGGAGGTTCAGGCCTCCGACGGCAAGGTGCTGCTGTTCATCGACGAGCTGCACACCATCGTCGGCGCGGGCAAGGGCGACGGCGCCATGGACGCCGGCAACCTCCTCAAGCCCATGCTGGCGCGGGGCGAGCTGCACTGCATCGGCGCGACGACGCTGGACGAGTACCGCAAGCACATCGAGAAGGACAAGGCCCTGGAGCGCCGCTTCCAGCCAGTCCACGTGGCGCCCGCCACCGTGGAGGACACGATCTCCATCCTCCGCGGGATCTCGGAGATGTTCGAGCTCCACCACGGGGTCAAGATCCGCGACGCCGCCCTCGTCGCCGCGGCGACGCTGAGCGACCGCTACATCACCGACCGCTTCCTGCCGGACAAGGCCATCGATCTCATCGACGAGGCCGCGGCGACCATCCACACCGAGATCTCCTCCATGCCCGTGGAGTTGGACCAGGTAACGCGCCGCATCCTCCAGCTCGAGATCGAGGAGCAGTCGCTGCTCCGCGAGAGCGACGACGCCTCCAAGGGGCGCCTGGAGGCCCTGCGCGAGGAGCTGGCCAACGCGCGCGAGGAGGCCGCGGCGCTCCGCTCCCAGTACGAGGCGGAGAAGCAGGCGATCACCGCCGTGCACGACATCAAGGAACAGATCCGGCAGACCCAGCTCCAGATCGAGGAGGCGGAGCGCACCTACGACCTCAACGGCGCCGCGGAGCTGCGCTACGGGAAGCTCCCGGCCCTGGAGGAGCAGCTCAAGGCGGCCGAGGAGGCCCTGGAGCGGCGACAGCAGGGCAAGGCCCTGCTCCGCGAGGTGGTCACGGAGGACGAGGTGGCGCAGGTCGTGAGCCGCTGGACGGGCGTGCCCGTGTCCAAGCTCCTCGCTGGCGAGCGGGAGAAGCTGCTCCACCTCGACGAGGTCCTCCACGCGCGAGTCATCGGCCAAGACGACGCCGTGCAGGCCGTGGCCGACGCGGTCCTCCGCGCTCGCTCCGGCATCGGCGACCCCAGGCGGCCCATCGGGTCCTTCCTGTTCCTGGGCCCCACCGGCGTGGGCAAGACGGAGCTGGCCCGCGCGCTGGCGGAGTCCCTGTTCGACAGCGAGGACAACATCGTCCGCATCGACATGTCCGAGTACATGGAGAAGCACGCTGTGAGCCGCCTCATCGGCGCGCCTCCGGGCTACGTGGGCTTCGACGACGGCGGGCAGCTCACCGAGGCCGTGCGGCGTCGCCCCTACTCGGTGGTGCTGTTCGACGAGGTGGAAAAGGCGCACCCGGACGTCTTCAACGTCCTACTCCAGCTCCTGGATGACGGCCGCCTCACCGATAGCCACGGGCGCACCGTGTCCTTCAAGAACACGGTGGTCATCATGACCTCGAACATCGGCTCGGTGCACCTGCTCGAAGGCCTCCGCGAGGACGGCCACATCGAGGAGTCGGCGCGCCAGCAGGTCATGGGCGAGCTGCGGCGGGCCTTCCGACCGGAGTTCTTGAACCGCGTGGACGAGATCGCGCTGTTTAAGCCCCTGACCAAGACCGAGATCAAGAAGATCGTCGGCCTCCAGCTCTCCCACCTGGCCTCCCGGCTCGCCGAGCAGAACGTCACGCTCACGCCCACGGACGAGGCGCTGACCTTCATCGCCAACGCCGCCTACGACACGGTCTACGGGGCCCGTCCCATCAAGCGCTACATCCAGCGCCACGTGGAGACGGCGCTGGCCCGGCGCATCATCGCCGGGGAGGTGCGAGACGGCGACACGGTCTCGCTCGTGGTGCGAGGAGGTGAGCTGGACTTCGAGGTCCAGCGAGGCTGAGGGGAGCGAGCGCACGGCGGCCGCCTCGACCGGGGCGGCCGCCTCCCCCGCGGGGGATGAGGGCGCGCGCACGGCGCGCCCTATCTAGCTGCCTCAGCCAAACTTGCCGCAAGCGCGGGCCACCTCCGGTTGGTAGTAGGTGGCGAGGAAGTCGTCGTCGAAGACATCACGGGCGAGCTCGGGCTCGATCTCCAGGGCCTGGCGAAGCCAATACTGGGCGATGGATGCGCCGGCCACCGCGCGGGCCATGGCGCGGATGACGCGCAGGGCCACGGCGCGCTCGTAGCTGTTCCAGGCCACCTGCACGGCCTGGTTCCACGCGTCCGGCTGCACGTCGGCGGGGAGCTGGGCGATGTGCTCGGCCAGGGGCTCCACGTCGCCGGTCTTCAGCGCGCGCTGGGCCTCCCGGGCCACGCCCGAGGCGCGGAGCTGCCCGAAGACTACGGCCACGAGCACGACGCCAAGGAGCACGGCCATGACCGTCGTCATGCGCCCCCCTCCACCGCCCTCGCGCGAGCGGCTCCCTGCGTGCCCGGAGCCGACGTACGCCGCCGCCCCGCGCCATCCCCGCGGCCCAGCGCCCCGCGGACTCTCGGAAGGGACAAGACCATCACGCTCCTGGATGCACCAGCCACGAGAACCGTTACGGCCTGCCGATGGGAAGGCCGGGGAGGCCGAACCGATCCCGCCGACTCATGGCGCGGTCACGGCGGGACGCCGGGCGCTGGCGCCCCGGCCGGCCCGCGGCTTGCCGTGGTCTCCGACGGGCGCCGGCGCGTCCTCCAAGCGCGGCGCCACGCAGACGCGGTCCCGCCCGTGACTCTTGGCGTGATACATGGCGCGGTCGGCGGCCGCGAGGAGCTCCTCGGCGGAGCGCGCGTGGTCGGGATAGGTGGCGACGCCGAGGCTCACGGTGATGCGCGCCTCCTCCCCGCCCGGCAGGGTGATGCGCCGCGCGCCCACGGCCTCGTGTAGCCGCGCGGCCACGGCCGTCGCGCCCTCCACGGCGGTCGTGGGCAGGATGACGGCGAGCTCCTCGCCGCCGTAGCGAGCGACGACGTCACTGCGGCGCAGCCGCGTGAGCGCCCCCTCGCCCTCCACGGTGTCCGAGAAGACCTCGGCGACGGCACGGAGCACGGCGTCCCCGGCCTGGTGGCCGTGGCGGTCGTTCACGCGCTTGAAGTGATCGAGGTCCGCGAAGATGACGGACACGCTGGTCCCGTATCGCTCGGCGCGGGCCACCTCGGCCTCCAGGTGGCGCCAGAAGTACCGGTGGTTGTATAGGCCCGTGAGGCCGTCCGTGAGCGACAGCTCCTCCAGCCGCTGGTTGGCCCGCAGGACCTCGGACACGCGCTGGTCGGCGTCCAGCCGGAGCATCCGCCGCATGCTGCGGAGCGCTCGGACCTCCTGGTCCAGCAGGGCCTCGGCCTGACGGAGGAGGATCCGCGACAGGCTCCCCAGCGACACCATCCCGATGAGCGCCCCGCCCCGCGTCACGGGGGCGTAGTGGACGACGTGCCGGCTCATGAGCTCCCAGGCCGCAGACAGGGGCTCGGAGGCCTCCAGGCTGAGTACCTGCCTCGTCATGATGGCCGACACGGGCGTGCTGTGGGCCGGGCGCCCCGCCGCCACGACGCGCCGCGCGATGTCGCGCTCCGTGCAGATCCCGGCGAGGCGCCCCGCGCGGTCCAGCACGACGACGGCCCCCACGTCGCGGCGCCGCATGGCCTCCGCGACCCTGCGCACGGACGCCTGGGGCGGGAAGCTCAAGACGAGATCGTCCATCACCCGCCCCACCGGGGCAGTCGTAACGTCGAGCTCGGGATTTGTCCGGTGGGGTGCCATGGTAGGGGGTCCTCGCGGCCCGGCAAGATGCGTCGGGGCTGACCGCGGGGAGGCCGGGCTCCGAAACCCTGCGCCCACACAGTAACGCGCCGTGCACGGTTGGGCAACGGAGTACAGCGGCCCAAGTCCGCCACATGTCATGAGGATGGAGGCGTCGGTGTGGGGTTTGGGGATCGCCCCCCGAGTCTGGAGGGGCTGGCTGGTTGGGCAGACAAGTGGGGTAGACTCCTCCTTCCCCGGGCGACTTGGAGAGACGCATGGGCGAGATCCGACTCAACCCGCTGACCCGCGAGTGGGTGATCCTGGCGCCGGCCAGAGCGCGGCGCCCCGGGCACTTTCGACGACCGGCGCCCGCCGCGGTGACGCCCCAGTGGGTCGCCACCTGCCCCTTCTGCCCGGGGAACGAGGGCGAGACCGCCGAGGAACTCGCCCGCTGGGGGCCGCCCCCAGGAGCCGTCGTCCAGCCACCCTCGCCCTGGCAGGTCCGGGCCGTGCGCAACAAGTTCCCCGCCGTGGGGCCCGCGACCGGCCCCCCCGCGGCGCGCGTGGACGGCGGGCAGGTGGCCGTGGACGCCCACGGCCACCATGAGGTCCTCATCGACTCCCCCCGACACGACCTCCACCCGGCCACCCAATCACGCCCCGCCTTCCGCCAGGTCGTCCGCGCCTACCACGCGCGGTTCCGCGCCATCGAGAGCGACCCTGGGGTGGCCCAGGTCGTCGCCTTCAAGAACCACGGTGTGGCCGCTGGGATCTCCCAAGACCACTCGCATTCCCAGCTCGTGGGGCTGCCCATCGTCAGCGAGCAGGTGCGAGCCCGCGTCGCGGCCCACGCCGAGTACGCCAGGACCCACGGCGGGTGTGTGGTCTGCGACACGCTGGCCCAGGAGCACCGCGAGGGGACGCGCGTCCTCGTGGACGGCCCGCGATTCCTAGCGGTCATCCCCTACGCCGCCCTCTCCCCCTTCCACACTTGGATCCTGCCCAAGCGCCACGAGCCGTCCTTCGCCCGGGCGACGCCCGACGAGCTCGACGAGCTCGCCGACACCCTGTGGAGCGTCTTGCGGAGACTCCACTTCGGGCTGGGCGACCCGGCCTACAACTTCGTCATCCGCTCCGCCCCCACGGGCCACGGCGGTGCGCTGCATGTCGGTCGGCTGTGCGCCGACGGGCCCGCCCCCAGCGAGCTGGCAGCGGCGGGGCTCGCGGGCCCTCCTGGCCGCGAGCCGCCCCCTTTCCACTACTACGTGGCCGTCGTCCCACGCGTGGCCCGCGCGGCCGGCTTCGAGCTGGGCAGCGGCATGTTCATCAACACGGCGCAGCCCGAGGAGTCCGCCGCCTTCCTGCGAAACGTCCCCCTCCCCCCCGAGCCATGATGAGGCGGGGTCCGGCCGGCCCTCAGCCCCCCCGGGCCCCCCATGACACGCGGTTTCGTCCGGCCTCCTTGGCCTCGTACAGGTGCGCGTCGGCGCGGGCCATGAGGTCCTCGGGCCGCTCCCCCGGGACGTACATGGCCCCCCCGACCGTCGTGGTCACGACGACGCCCGCCTCGCGACCGGGCTGGGGCATGGCCTCCACGGCACGCCGCAGCTCCTCGGCGCGCGCCCGAGCCTGCTCCTCGTCGATGTCCGCCAGGACCACGGTGAACTCGTCACCGCCCAGGCGACACGGGAGATCGGTGGAGCGCACCGCCCCCCGCAGGACGTCGGCCATGGCCTTGAGCACCGCGTCCCCCGCGGCGTGCCCCAGCGTGTCGTTCACCGGCTTGAAGTGGTCCAGGTCCAGCATGATCACGGCGAGCCCCCGCCCCCCGCGCGCGGCGCGCTCGATGAAGCGCGGGAGCTGGGCGTCCAAGCACCGGCGGTTGTAGAGCCCCGTGAGCCCGTCCGTCTGGGCGAGCAGCTCCTGGTAGTCGGCCTCCTCGCGGGTGCGCCGCAGGTAGTCCAGCGTCCGCTCCAGCTCGGCCTTCTCGGCACGGAGCTGCCGGATGAGCTGCTCCTCCTTCTCCACGAGGAAGGCCGTGGTCCGGCGCAGCAAGGTGAGCAGCGCCTTGGGGTGCTCCCGCGAGAGCTGGTCCACGCTCCCCTGGTCGAGCACGTCCACCGTGCACGCCGTGCGCGCCCGGATGGTGGCGCTCCGCCGGTGATCGGGGTTGATGAAGGACAGCTCCCCGAAGTAGCTCCCGGGCCCCAAGATGACATCGTCGCTGAGGGGCAGCTCGACGACCACCTCCCCCTCGCGGAGCACGAACATGCTGTTGCCGCGGGCGTTCGCCTCCACGATGAGGTCCCCCGCCGCATAGCTGCGCTGGCGCCCCGCCGCGCGGATGGCGTCGATCTCGTCCAGCGTGAAGGCGCGGATGGCCGCGTCCGCCGCGAACAGGTCCCGCATGGTCTCTCGGCGCTCGCTCATGGCGGCATCGTAGCACAGCTCCCTAGGAGCATGATTCACAGCCCCCTCCCGTCGCGGAGCGCGGCGATCGCGGCATGTCCGCGGCCGCACCACCCTCGCTCGCGCCCGCTCGGTCCGGGTTCTGCATCATGCTTCTGGAAGCATGGCTCACAACCTCTCTCGTCGCCAGGCTTACTCTTGTGATTCCCGGAGGTTCCGCTCGTCGGTCACGTGCCACCAGCACGCTCCCTCCTCGCAAGACCACCTGAAATCACGACGCGGCCCCTGACTCGGTCCGCCCTTGTGAATCGTGCTTCTAGCCCTCCGGGGGGGCCGGCGGTGGCCGGCCGGCGGCTGTCGCCCCCCTCAGCAGCGGCGTCGGGGGCCGTCGCGACCGGGCGCCCCGCGCGGACCCGTCACCTGTCGAGGAGGTTGAGGAAGCCCGTGGCGTCCTGGATGGGGGTAGGAGGCGGCGGGCCCTGCTGGGCCTCGCGGATCTTCTCCCGCTCGTCCTCGTAGCTGGACCAGGTGCGGCGCACGACCTCCAGGTTGTCGGCGTTGGCGCGCCCGGCGCCCTGGGAGGCCAGGTCGAACATCTCGCCCTCCAGCTCGGCCAGGCGCTCACAGAGCTGGTCCATGAGGGGCAGATCCCGCGTACGCCGGTCCTGCCCAGCGAAGTGGATCCGGTAGGCCTTGAAGACCTCGTTCGCCGCCGCCCCCAGGTGCCCCGCCCTCTCCGACGGCCGCATGGCCGCCTGGGCCTCGGCGATGGCCCCCCGCTCGGCGCGGCAGCCCGCGAGCTGTTGCTCCACGAGCCGGAGGTTGTCGGCCGCCTGGGCACCGCCGGCCGCGAGGACCGCGGGATCCCCCATCTCCCGGGAGAGACGCTCCAAGGAGACGGTGATCCGGTCGAGCGCCCGGAGCGACCGCGACGCCCGCGGCTTCCCGCCAAAGAGGGTGCGATAGGCGGCGAACTGGGCGTTGGCGAGCGTGGCCAGCGTCCCCACGCGCTCGGCGGGATCGCTGACGCCCGCCTGCGCCTCCACGATCGCCTCCTCCTCATCCCCGAGGAGGGCCACTTGCCCATGCCAGCGGTCCAGCTCGGCCTCGGGCGCCAGCTCCGGGTGCTCCTCCACGAGCGTCTCCAGCCCGGCGATGGTCTGCCGCAAGGTCCAAGCGATGTCCCGCAGGAGCTCGAGATCCCGGGTCACCCGCGCCTGCCCAGCGAAGCACCGCCGGTACCGCTTGTCGAGCAGGGCCCCCCGCGTCACCAACCCCTGCAGCTCCACCCTGGGCCGGCCCACGGTCTGGGCCTCGGCGATGGCCCGGGCCTCGGTGCGGTAGGTCCGCGTGCGCTCGAACGCGCGCTCCACGAGCGCCGAGACACCGCGGCCCTTGCGCGGGAGCTTCCGGGCCTTGGCGAGCACCGCGGCCGCCTTGGAGGCGAGCTTCTCGATGACCTCCAGGTCGCGCGTGTGGCGCGCCCGCCCGGCGAACTCGGCCGCGTACCGGCGCTCCAGCCCATCCAGGGTCCGGTTCAAGCTGTCTACGGTGGGCTTGGCCATCCAACGCCTCCTGCTACGTGCCTGTCGTCATGGGGTCTCGACGCCCGCCGGCGCGGAGACGCCCGCGGGGTGTGCCGCCAGCCAGCTCCGCCAGTGCCGCCCGTTGTTGCGCCGGCTCCGCCAGCGCGGGTCGTCGGCGTGACCGGTGATCGCGGCCAGCGCGCGGCAGGCGTTGTCGGAGGCCACGCGGTCGCGATCCCCGATGGCCCGCACGAGCGTCGCGACGTCCTCCGGGCTGAGCCCCGGGCCCTGGCTCTGGAACCGGTAGCCTCGCGCCTCCAGGCCGCGCCGCGCCCAGGCCGTCCAGGCCTCGTCGCCGTGCTCGGCCAGAAACCGTCGCCAGGCGGCTGCCACGCGACGCCACCTTCGCCCGCGGGTGCTCCGCTCCGCCCGCCGCCCGATGCGCTGGTTCGTCACCCGTCGGAGGGCGGCGTGTGCGGCGCGGGCCACGGGGGCGTCGTCGTCCAGGCGGGCGACCAGGACCTCCACGTCCGCCCGGGTCTGTCCGGCGTCGGCCAGCGCCCCGGCCGCGGCGACCAGCGCGCGCTGGCGCCCGCGCCGAGACAGCTCGGGGGCGAGGTGTCCGGCGGGGTCGCCCAGCGTCGCCCGCGCCCAGGCGAGGACCTCTGGCCCCCCCGTGGCCCGGAGCGCTGCGGCCAGCGAGGTGGCCCACGCGGCGTCCGTCGCGTGCTCCAACGCTGCCACCAGCGCCGGCACCGCCTGGGGGGAGGCGATGAGCGTGAGCGAGCGCAGGGCCTCGCGCCGCACGGCGGCGGCGGGATCCTCCAGGGCCGCCACCAGGGTGGGCACGGCGGCGCGGGCCCGCAGGAGCCCGAGCTGAGCCACGGCGCGGCGGCGATAGCGGGCGGCCCGACGCCCGGGCATGTGGGCCACGCGCTCGAGGTCGGCCACGCGCGCCGCGAAGGCGGCGTCCCCGAGGTCCACCCAGGGGCGCAGGGGGCCGCGCTCCAGGCAGCCGTGGAGGCGGTCCTGCACGGAGCAGTAGATGCGGATGTGGAAGTGCTGGTGGTGGGGGTTGGAGTCGCTGGGCTGGTGGAGCACGGCGTCCAGGCGGGCGATCGTCTCGGCGGGGAGGCCCTGGGCGCGCGCCCGCTCCAGGAGCCCCTGCTTGAGCCAGTCGGCGACGAAGACGTACTGGACCGGCGCCTCCTCGTCGGTCACGAGGGCCTCGACGAGGGCCAGATTGCGCGCCCAGTCGAAGCGGAGCCGTCCGCCGGGGGCCAAGCCGTCCGGGCCGAAGGGGATGAAGGAGTCGGGATCCACCTGGCGCGCGCGGCGCTTGGTTCGCCGGCGGCCCGGCCGGGACACCCGCAGCGCATACATGGCCACGTCCACGTCCCGGCCCGCCTTGTGGGAGACGCTCCCGCCGGGCACGGGCCCGCCGCGCTGGGCGCTCATGTTGCCCACACCCAGCTTGGACCCCGGGAAGCGCCGAGCGACGGCGCGCGAGGCGCGCTTGAGCAGGCCCACGAGCTCGCGCGTACCCCAGTTCGTGTGACGCTCGCGCCAGGCGGGGAGGACGCGCCAGGTGGGGCCGTCCATGGGCAGCTCGACGCCGTGCACGAGGGAGCCACGGTTCGTGTAGCCCAGGCTGAGAGAGCCGCGAGGGGCGCGGAGGATCCTGCGCGCCTGCCGGCGCGTGAGGGGCGCGGGGGCGGAAGCGGGTGCGGGTGCGGGTGCGGGTGCGGAAGCGGGAGCGGAAGCGGGGGCGGAAGCGGAAGCGGAAGCGGGCGCGGAAGCGGAAGCGGAAGCGGGAGCGGGCGCGGGGGCGGAAGCGGAAGCGGGGGCG
>CAYZID010000041.1:0-28378 GCA_964478315.1 uncultured Myxococcales bacterium
CAAACGCGGCCTCCTGCGCCTCGGTCCGCAGAGCAGGTGGCGGATCGGGGACCATTCCCGCGACGCGTCGCAGTCGGGGGGACTCTCCCGCGTCCTTCTCGCGGCCGAGGCGACCCGGCTTCCCTGGATCGCCGGAGGGAGCGTGCGCACGCCTCCCCGACGGTTTCAGAGAAACCACCCTTGACACGAAGCAATCGAAGGTCCTCTACTGTATCTGCGTGGGCGGACTGCCGCGCGGGTGAAGACACAACGGGGAGGAGGTTTCGAGATGCGATTCACGTCCTATATCGTCGGGTTAGCCTTGGTCCTAGTGCCCACCGTCGCGGCAGCTCAGTCCAACCCGGACGATGCGCCGTTCGAGTGCGACGATCAGTTTGGCGAGTGCGGTACGCCCGAGATGTCCGGGGGCGGGTGCGGCTGCGGGGGCGGCGGCAGCATCCTCATCGCCAACACCGACCTCGGCGACACCTATCAGTACGCCGACGACTACGACGATGACGGCGTCGAGGACCCCTACGACAACTGTCCGCGCGTGGCGAATGACCAGGCCGACAGCGACGGCGACGGCGTGGGCGACGCCTGCGACAACTGCCTCCAGGGGGGCAACGCCGACCAGGCCGATTTGGATGGCGACGGCATCGGCGACGCGTGCGACGACGACATCGATGGCGACGGCGTGCCCAACGCGGCGGACAACTGCAAGCTCATCTCCAACCCGGCCAAGGGGGACGCCGGGCAGCCCGACCTGGACGGCAACGGCGTGGGCGACGCGTGCGACGACGACATCGACGGCGATGGGTTGGACAACCTCTCCGACCCCTGTCCGCTCTTGGCGGGTCAGGCGGACGGCGCCGCGTGCTTCCCCGACACGGACGGCGACGGCATCGGCGACTTCGACAAGGTCAAGGCGGACAAGTGCCCGACGATCTACGACCCCGAGCAGCTCGACACGGACGGCGACGGCATCGGCGACGCCTGTGACCCGGACATGGACGGCGACGGCATCCAGAACGTGGCGGACAACTGCGCGCTGACCCCCAACGAGGATCAGGTGGACGCGGATCGAGACGGGCTGGGGGATAGCTGCGACGCCAACTTCTGCTTCGTCGTCTTCGGCGACACGGCCCACTGCCTGGATCCCGAGGGCACCTTCATGGTGTATAGCCCTGAGATGCTGGCAAAGACGGGCGAGCCCGCCCGGATTCGCCTCTTCGCCAACCGTGAGAACGAGGCCATGCGCTACACGATCTCTCTCGTGCAGGCGCCCGAGGGGTCCAGGGCGACCATCGAGAACGCCGAGGGCACGGTGACCATCTCTACGCCCTACGAGTACCACTACCTGGGGGACCGGGTGGCGACGTTCACGCCCGATCTTCCGGGTGAGTACAAGGTGAAGGTCTCGGCGCAGACGGTTTGGGAAGATCGGCCCACGGGGCAGATGAACGCCAAGAGCGAGTACACGACGACCATCACGGTCACCGGGCCGGCCGTGGAGGCCGCCTCCGCCTCGGCGGGCTGCACGGGTGGGCCCATGACCTCGGGCATCCTCGTGGCCCTGGGTCTGCTCGCCGGGCTGGCCTTGGTGCGCCGTCGCGGGTAGCCTCGTCTTGGTCGAAGGAGCCGCGGGGCGGGGCGTTCGGCGTTCCGCCCCGCGGCGTATCTAGGCGCTGAGGGTGTCAGGCCGAGCCGCGCGCTGGTGGGCAACCGAGAGCGACAGGAGAGCGGGCGGCGCGGCCCGGAGCGGCCCGTTGGACGAGAGGAGCGCGTGGACGTGATGGGCAGGGAAGGGGCGCGAGGAAGGGAAGGGGCTGCCGGGTGTCGTCATCGCGCTCCCCGCTGGATCGTGGTGATGGGCGCCCTCGTGGGGTTGGGCCTCGCCGCCGCGGCGTGTACGGAGGCGGGGTTGCGAAAGATCCCGCCTCCTCCGCCTCCCTCGCTCGACAACCTCCTGACGATCCAAGGGGAGTTTTGCACGGAGCCGGCTGAGGAGGTCGTCTTCCCGGTCAAGATCCTGTTCCTGCTGGACCAGTCGGCATCCCTCCAGTGCACCGACAGCGAGAACCGCCGATTCGGGGCGCTCAACGGGGTCATCCAGGACCTCATGAACATCCCCAGCGTGTCCTTCGGCTTTGTGGGCTTCTCGTCCTGGTCGCGGGAGCAGACGTTCACGCGCAACCAGGGGGACATCGACAACTTCCTGGACCCCGCCGGGGGCCTCGGGCCGGCCACGGACTATCAGGGGGCGCTGGCTACCGCCGTGCGCCTCATCGAGCAGGACATGGTGGAGGTCGGGGCGGCCGAGCGGGCCCGGACCAAGTACGTGGTCATCCTCATGAGCGACGGCGTGCCCGAGCCGCGCTGCAACGCCGGGTGTGAGGACGACCAGCGGGCCTGCGAGGACGGGGAGGACAACGACGGCGACGGGCTCGCGGACGCTTCGGACCCGGATTGCGCGAACATCGATGACAACAGCCTGCACCCGGACAGCCTCTACGGCGTGTGCAACACCACGCAGGAGGTCCCCGATGACGTCTACGTGGACATGGACGGGCTGTGCCCCGAGTACAACCAGCCGCCCCAGATCCTGGCGAGGATCGCGGACCTCCTCGCCCTCAAGGACACCTACTCGGCGGGGGACGTGCGGTTGCACACCGTGCTGCTCTTCTCGCCCCAGGAGGTCGTCGAGTCCCTCTGCGGGCCGGCCTCGGTGACCTTTGGCTACAACCACGACATCGCCAAGAGCCTGCTCACGTCCATGGCGGAGGCAGGGGGCGGGACCTTCCGCGACGTGAACATCGAGTACGAGAACGACAACTTCTTGAACTTCGACTTCACGAGCTTGGACAGCCCCCAGTGGCTGGTGAGCTTCATGGCCCACAACCACAGCGCCCTGGAGGAGGGGGGGGCGTGGGTCTTGGACACGGACATGGACGGGCTCAGCGATCCGGCGGAGGAGGCGCTGGGGACGGAGCCTCGGGCGCCCGACAGCGACTTCCCCGACGGGGACGGCTACACGGATCTGGTGGAAGCGCGGCTCCTGGGGGCGGGCTTCGACCCGCTGGACCCGGCGCTCCCCGCCGTGGGCTGCGCGGACACCGACGACTTCGATGGGGACGGGCTCCGCAACTGCGAGGAGGACGCGCTGGGGACCGACCGCCGCCTGCCCGACACGGACGGGGACGGGGTGATCGACTGGCTGGAGCTGGCGGGAGGGACCGATCCCCTGCGGGACGACGCCCTGGAGGACATGGACTTCGATGGGGCCTCGAACTTCGACGAGGTGCGAGGGGGCACGAACCCCGCGGAGGCGGACGCGGCGGCGTTCCGCGCGGACCGCATCCGCTATGGGCTCACCGATCTGGGGCTGGATCGCGTGCCCCAGCAGAACGGCCGCCTCGACGAGCGCCACTGCTACGAGTTCTCCGTGGAGCACGTTCGGTTGGTGACGCCGCTGGTGACGGCCTACCGAGGGCGAAACCGCATCTACCTCTACACGCTGGAGAAGCCCTTCCAACTCGCCGGGGCCGAGGAACGCGGGCACGTGGCCTGCGTGGAGGCCTACTACGACGGCGAGCACTTCAAGGACCCCGCCGACGGGATCCTGGACATGCGCCAGGACTTTTGGAACCGGGCGGCCCAGCACCTGGCGGAGCGGGTCGCGGAGATCCGCGCCTGCGCGGGCGCCGGGCCGGACGACTTCCGGCGCGACGAGCTGCTCGCCCTGTCCGCGCAGTGCTTGCCCAAGAAGGTGCAGCTCGGCGACATCCTGCACAAGCGGGCGGACCTGGAGGCCCTCGTCCGCCGGTACGCGAACGGCGGGCTCAACCCGCGGTTCGCGCGCCACCCGGCCAACGTCTTCCACCCCATCGAGGAGTTCGACCCCGATCGCGACTGCGTGCGGCCCCGAGAGCTGGATCTCTTGGACGCCTACCTCCAGCGGCTCGTCGAGGTCTGTGACCCCTGCCTGCATCCCGCCCCAGGGGAGACGGTGACCGGTGAGACGCCGGGGGCGGGCTCGTGAGCAGGGGGGGGGCGAGGCAGGGGCCTGGGAGGGGCGCGGCGGCGGCGCTGTGGACGACGGCCTGGCTTGGGGCCTGGCTGGGGGGCTGGGGCGTGGTCGCCACCGTGCCTTGGCTGGCGCTGACCGCCTGCACCGAGGCGCACCTCGAACCCATCCCGCTGGCGCCCACCTACCGCGACGACAAGCTCTCGCTGGAGGGCGAGCTGTGCACCCAGGTGCCGGCGAGCCTGGTCTTCCCGCTTCGCGTGCTCTTCGTCGTGGACGCCTCGGAGTCCATGGCGGTGACCGACCCGCCCGACCCCGTCACGGGGGAGACGGCCCGCGAGCGCGCCGTGCGGGAGACGTGGACGGATCTCCTGAGTCAGGGCGCCGAGGACGTGCGCGTTGGGATCATCCGGTTCTCCTCCCAGGCCCAGTCGCGGACACCCGTGGACCTGGACGGGGACTCGGTGCCTGACAGCTACTTCACCTCGGACGCGACCCAGCTCGACTTCGCCACCACCGCCCTGAGCACCACCGACCGGACCACGAACTACGTCAACGCGCTCTCCGAGGCCTACTTCGAGATGCGGACCGAGCTGAGCCGGGCCGATCTGGAGTCGCTCCCGCTGTCCAAGTACGTGGTCGTGTTCCTGTCCGACGGCCTCCCGGACGTAGACGATCAGGAGGCCGCCGGGGCCAGCGATGCCAACATTCTGGCCGCCGTGTCGCACCTCCGCGAGCTGGCCGACCTCTTCCACGTGGGCGACTTCTCGTTCCACACCGCGTATCTGTCCGCCGGACAGGGGCCGGCCGTGGATCAGCCGGCGCAGGAGCTCTTGCAGAAGATGGCTCAGCGCGGGGGAGGGACGTACCGGAGCTTCCCCAACGGAGAGGAGCTCAACTTCCTGTTCGTGGACCTGTCCATCATTCGACGGGTCTTCACCCTGCGGTCGCTTACGGCGGTGAACCTGAACACGGTCGTGGACTACGACCAGGCGCGGAGCTTCGAGGTGGGGGTGCCCCCCGAGCTGGCGCTGGACCTCAACCACGACGGCGTCGTGGGGTGCGGCGAGCCCATGGTGGACAGCGACGGCGACGGGCTGGCGGACGTCGTGGAGGGCTTCTTCGGGTCGGATCCCCTGAACCGGGACACCGACGACGACGGGCTCAACGACCGGATCGAGTGGGATCTGTCGCGGACGTCCGGTGAGGACGGCTTCGCCTTCGACCCCAACGACCCCTCGGACGCGGGCTGCCTGGTCTTGAGCCCGTGCATCGACGACGACGAAGACGGGTTCTGCGACTGCCGGCTCGACTTCGACACCGATGGGGTGTGCAACTGCGTGACGGACCCCGAGACACCGTGCGCGGACGACCTGGGGCATGACTGCGTGGACGAAGACGCGGACGGCTGGTGCGACTGCCCGGACGTGGACCACGACGGGCGCTGCGACTACGCCGACAGCGACGGGGATGGGCTCCACGACTGCGAGGAGCTCTACCTGGGCAGCGCCCAGCGAGGCGTGGACAGCGACGCGGATGGGCTCCCGGACCCCGAGGAGGCGCGGGCGGGGACCTCGCCGGTGGAGGCGGACGCCGAGCAGGACCTGGACTACGACGCGACCCTCAACGGCACTGAGGTCGCGGGCGGCACTGATCCCCTGTGCGAGGACGCGGCGTTCCGCTCACGCGTGGCCTACCGCTACACGACCGAGACGCTGGGCATCTTCGGGGCGCAGACCTGCTACCGATTCGAGATCGACAACATCACGCTGGGCTCCACGGCGCCAAACCTGGAGACCATCGCGGGGGCCCTGGGACCGGACGGCATCCCCTACGCCGTCTCCCAGTGGCCGGGCAACGGGTGGAACCGCATCCTCGTCTTCGCGGGCGAGGTGTCCTTCGACGACCCCACGAGCTTCGCGCGCTACCGCGTGGCCTGCGTGGAGGCGAGCTACCAGTGGTTCGGGGACTTCAAGAACCCGCCGTCGGGGCGCATGCGCCTCACCGAGGACGACTTCGTGGACGTGGGGGACTTCGATCCGGCGGTCCACTGCAAGCGACCCGGCCAGTGAGGGGCGTGGGGGGCGGTGACCGCCGCGGGTGAACGGAGGGTGAACGGAGACATGATGGACCGAACCACGCGGCTCGCGGCTGCGCTCGCGTTGACTTGGGGCGCGCTCGGCGTCGGGGCCGGGTGTCCCGCGGGCGACGTGGTCGCCGAGGCCGACGCCCAGCCGGACGTCTCCGGGCCGGTGTGCGCCTGGGACGACTCCACCGACGCGGCGACCGCCCTGCCGCTGCCGCTCGGCGAGGAGATCCGCGGCTCCCTGTGCCCCGTGGACGACGAGGACTGGTACGACTTCGACACGGGGGCGAACAACCACCTGGTGACCGTGTCCCTCCGCATGGACGGCGACCTCTCGCCGGTGCAGCCCACCTACGCCATCTGGTCCAAGGACGCGGACGGGGCGCCCGACGTCGCCGTCACCGCGACGCCGCCCGAGCTGGTGGGCGGCCCCCTGGAGGTGACCCACTGCATGGCGCCGGGGCCCCACTTCCTCGTGGTGCGCGACAGCAACCAGGACGGTCAGGACCTCCGCCGGGAGTACGTCTTGACTGTCACCGCGGGGCCGGACCCCGATCCCGCCGAGCCGAACGATGACCCAGCGACCTCCGCGGCGCTCACGAGCGGCCAGGCGGTCACGGGCGCCATCGCTTGCCGGGGCGACACCGACTGGTTCCGGCTGGACGTGCCCGGTGGCTCGCTGCTGCGGCTCCAGCTCACGGCCCCCGTGGCCGGCTTCGAGCCCACCGTGCGCCTCTATGAGCCCGGAGACGGGGGCGGGAACTCCGGGGATCTCATGGTGGAGGAGTCCAACCCGGGCGCTCGCGCGCGGGAGACCCAGATCGACCGCTACGTGGTCATCGGCGTTGGGGGCACCTACTACGTCTCCGTGGGGGATGACGACGGGGCGGACGCGGATCCCTCGGTGAGCTACCGCCTCACCGTCGAGGTGCTGGACGACGCGGACCCCAACGAGCCCAACCAGCGGCCCACGGAGGCCACGCCCCTGGTGCCGGACCCCCTGGCGTGTCAGGCGGGGTGGTCCCAGTGGCTCACCGCCACGGGCACCATCGGCGCCCCGGGCGACGCCGACTGGTTCCGCCTGCCCCTCACGGGCTGCAACCCCGGGCTCGTGGAGGCCGAGGTGACCTTCGACACGGCGGGGCTCGGCGACGAGGCGGCTTGGGCGCTCCAGTCCCAGGTCCAGGCGTCCGTCTCCCTGGTGCGCGCGGACGGCGAGACGCCGTGCAGCGAGGACGCCGACTGCCAGGCGCTCAACCGCCCTTGCCAGGGGCCGTTGGGGTGCGCGGGCTTCGGCAACACGTGCCTCGCCGAGGGGCTCTGCGCAGGGGCCACAGCCTGCCTCGCCGAGGGGCAGTGCGGGGCCCGCGTCCTGGAGCGGCACTACCAGGGCTCGACCGTGCCCAGCCCCATCGCCGGGCCACCGCCCCCCAACGAGGCGAAGCTCTCGGCGCCCCTCCTCACGCCCGCGGCCATCTACCTCCGCGTGAGCGACTACCAGGGGAACGGGGCGGCACCGGACGCCACCTACACGCTGCGGGTCCGCGTGCGCAGCGAGACGGACCCCAACGAGCCCTCCAACCTGTTCCTTCCGTCCCTCGTCGGCGGCTTCGAGGCGGCGCCCCAGGAGGCGCGGGCGACGGCCATCCCGGTGCATCGGTGCATCCAGCCCGTCGCCCCAGGCGATCCGCCGGCCGACTGCTGCGACGGAACGAACTGGGTAGAGGGGGCCATCGGGTACGACAACGACCTGGACTGGTTCGCCTACGACCACCCGTGTCCGGGCGAGGACTGCATGGTGCGCGTGCGGTACGAGGTGGACGGCGGGCCGGTGGACGTCGTGCTCGCCATCTATCGCGGCGCCACCATGTGGTTCGACGGCATCGGCGTGACCACCGAGAGCCCTAACCACGGGCCGGTGAGCGGGGACTACGGTGGTCTGGACCCCGGCGACACGTGCTTCTACGCCTATCAGGGGCACACCGGCAGCGCGGACGCGCCGTTCCGCTACTACCTGCTGTTGCGCGACGTGGCGGAGGTCGTGGAGCACGACCCCGACCAGCGCTACCGCGTGTGCGTGGAGAAGTTGGCCGACGCCTGCGTGGAGCCACCGTGTCAAGACTACACACCTGTGAACGGGAGCGGCTGTGGGGTTCCTTCGAATCAGTGAGCGTGGGCGCCCGCGGGGGCGTGGTGCGGAGTCTTGGGCGCTGGTCACCCTGGCAACGTTGGGCGTCGTCTCTCTGACCGCGGCGGGGTGCCCCTCGTCCGGCGAGGCCGACGGTGTCGACGCCGGCTCGGACGCGCCGGCGGTCTTCGACTGGGGGGGACCCGAGGCCGATCCCTGGACGGTCACGGAGGTGGCCCAGGGGCCCGTGGGGCGCCAGATCGACCTGGTGATCCTCCCGAGCGGCGAGCCCGCCGTGGCCTACTTCGCCACGGAGGGGGTCGAGGACGGACCGTGCACGGAGATCGCGGACGATCCCCCCATGCGGGTGCGGTGGCCGCTGTCCTACGCCCAGCGGGGCGCGGACGGGACCTGGGCGGTGGAGCGCGTGGACGACGTGCTGCTGCTGGGCATCCCTCAGGGGCTCGACCTGGAGGTGGCCCCCAGCGGCGCGCCGACCATCGCCACGATGACCGGCCAACCCGTAGCCCAGATTCGGTATTGCGGCGCCAACGACGTGGGCCTCTACACGCGGCAGGGCGCTGGCGACTGGCCCCTGGAGACGGCCGTGGCGACGAGCGGGCAGGCCGCCACGGGCGAGCCTGCCAGCGACTACGGGGACGTCGTGGGCTACTGGCCCTCCCTGGCCTTCGACGCGGACGGGAACCCCGCCATCGCCTACAAGGACGTCCACGCGGGGGGGATGCAGTCCGACGACTTCCGGCGGGCCGACCTGGAGCTCGCCTGGCGGCGGGGCGGGTGGCAGGCCCTGCCCGTGGACTGGGGGCACGGCGCCGGGGACTACAACGCGCTCGTCTTCGACGAGGCCGGGCGCCCCAACATCGTCTACCACAACCCCACGGACGACGTGGCCGCGAGCCAGCACGGGCTGTGGGTGGCGCGCTCGGCGGATGGGGGCGCCACGTGGGAGCGCGTGCAGCTCCTCCAGGGCAAGACCCTGGAGCACCCGGACGCCGTTCTCCACGAGGGGCAGCTCGTCGTGGCGTACTACGACGCCCTCAACGGGCTGCCGTACATCGCGCGCCTGGTGGACGACGCGGCCTTCACCGACCTGGCGGCGGGTTGGGAGGTCACCGAGATCGGCGACCACCGCTACGACGAGGGCGTGCACCCCTCGCTGGCCGTGTCCCCCAGGGGGCAGCTCGCAGTGGCCTACTACCGATGCACGCGTGCGACCGACGGCCTGGGAGCCTGCAAGCCCACCCACGACGGCGTCATCTTCGCCTACGAGGACGGCGGTGAGTGGACGCGGGAGGAGGTGGACCTCGGGGGCTCTGGAGACTGCGGCCGGTGGCCCTCTCTGGGGTTCCTGCCCGACGGGCGCGCCGTCGTGGCCTACCAGTGCGTGGAGCAGCAGGACGACGGGGCCTTCGTCCCCGCGGTGCGCGCGGCGACCCGGGAGGCGCTGCCGTGAGCCGCGCCCGGTCTTGGATCGTCCCCGGCGTGCTCTTGGCGTGGGCCCTCCTCGGGGCCTCCTGCGCCACGGAGGGGGGGCTCCTGGAGGGGAGCCTCGGGGAATTCTATGACCTGTCGTTCACGTCCATGCGGGCGCGCCTGTACTCCTCGGAGCTGTCCATCGAGTGGGCGCGGAGCGACGGGGAGGTGCCCGTGCGCATCACCGTCCGCCGGGCCGAGCTGGACCCCAAGGGACCCCGGGACATCGACCTCGCGCGGTACGGCGACGTGTCGGGCAGCTCCCGCGGCACGCCCATCCCGCGGTTCACGACCGGGACGCTGTCCCTCAGCGACTATCGACCCGCCGAGGGCGCCGTCGTGGCGGGCTCCGCGGACATCACCTTCCGGGCGGCGGACACGGAGGTGACGCTCACGGCCGAGTTCTACGCCCGCCTGACCGTGGTCCCCGAGTAGGGTCGACCACCGGCGGGACCGACACGCCCCGTCTCGGCTCCGTGGGAGCCTGTGGCGCCCGGCGCCTCAGTCGTCGGGGAGCCCGGGCTCGATGTCCACCGTGAGCAGGTACGTGGCCGTCATGTCCGAGAACACCTCCACGAGGTGATCCCCCTTCTCGGGGAGCCTCAGGTGGAACTCCAGCACGCGATCGTCGCCCGCTACCCGGAAGATGTCCACGTCCCGGAGGTGGTCCTCGTCGTAGCCCGCGCAGGTGGGGCTGTAGGCCTGGACCACGAGCTCCGTCCCGGGGAAGCGCTCGTCGCTCAAGAACATGCGCAGCACGAGGGTCTGCTCGGGCTCCTCGGTGCGGACGATGAGCCGCTCCCCCCCCGGGAAGGTGGTGCGCAGAAAGCGCCCCTCGCCGAGCACGCAGCTCGCCTGGACCGAGCACACGGGGATCGATGCGTTGCACAGGTCCTGGAGGCGCGGGCCCACGAAGGCCTCCTCCGCGGTCACGCACCCGGGTGCGGCCAGGAGCATCAGGGCGGCGACGGTGGGGGCGCCCAGACGCGCGAGGCGCCGGAGGGGAGTGGGGGGGCGTGCGTCGTTCATCGACCGCACCTTACCAGTGCTCGCCGAGGGCTCCAATGCTCACGGCAGCCCGTCCGCACCGCTCTTACCGCTCGCCCGGTTCTCGCCGCTCACCCCGCTCTCGCCGCTCTCGTCGCACGTCGCGCACCGCGGGGCGATGTTGAGGACGTGCTCTCGGAAGGCGGGCAGGATGAGGTCGCGGTAGACCCGCCGCGCCTGGGCCTCGCGGCGCCCCACGCGGTCGGCCCGGGGGAAGACGTCCTCGAAGGCTGGGGCGAGGTCGTCCATGTGGGCGCGAAACGCTCGGAGGCGCTCGCGGGCCACGGGGCAATAGGACCAGTGCCAGGGTTCGGGCTCGTAGCCGCGGGTGAAGCGCCCGGGGTTGCGTTGGGCAGGAGGGCCCGCGTAGGGCTGGCAGAAGCCGAAGCGCGGCGCGTTGGCCCGCAACCAGGCGAACTCCCGGGCGTGCTCGCCGTCGCCGCGGAAGCACCAGCGCCCCACCGCGGCGCAGCGTCGCTCAGCGCGCTCCAGGTGCCGCCGCGCCGCGCGGAGGGCCCGGCGAGCCTCCCACGCGGCCCGGGGCACCGTGGGCGTGGGGGCGGCCTCCAGGGTGCGGACGGCCTCGCGGGCCGGGGCGACGCGGCGGGCGCGGCAGGCGGCCTCCTCGCGGTCACAGCGCGCAGCGTTGTCGGCGGCCGCGAGGAAGGGGCCGCTCTGGAGCGTGCAGGGCTGCCCGAAGCTGAGGTCGATGTCCGTCCCCCAGTGGTGGCGGCTGGTGCCCGGGAGGGCCAGGTAGCGGAGGATGGACTGGACCCGGGCGGCGAGATCGGGCGTGGTGGCGCGCCGGGCGGTCATCTCGGCCAGCCACTTGTTGCGCTGGCGGGCGTAGCTGCGAAAGCGCGAGCACGTCCGCAGGCGCACCGGGCGATCGAGGCCGCTGCACGCCGGCTCGAGGAGACACGCCTTGAGGTGGTCGTAGGCGCGCGCCGTGCGGCGCTCCAGGTAGCCGCCGCGCACGGCGACGAGGTCTGGCCGCGTCGGACCGGGCTCGGCGCCTCGGAGCTGGGCGAGCGTGGGGGGCGCCTGGCTGCTGGACGCCCCGAGCCAGGGGGCGAGCGCGGCGGCGAGCCCGGCCTCCGGTGCGGGGATGGGGGCGAGGGGGAGCAGCCAGGCGAGCAGCGCGATGATCACGGGCGGGGTCGCTGGGGACATGGGGAGCACTTCACGCCCCCTGCCTACACCCCCGGGCGCCCCGCGTCACGCTTCCTCGGTTTGGCCTCCGTGTCGTCGTCCTGCCGCTACGGCGCGTCGTAGGTCGCCACGTAGTCGAAGCGGAGGTCGTCCATCCCGTAGGAGTAGAGCGCGATGGACCCCGCGGGCAGGGCGGAGCCCCCCTCCGTGGCCTCCAGGACGACCTCGCCGTCCACGAGGACCCGGTGCGTGGCGCCCATCCGCTCCACGGTCAGGGTGAGCCAGGTGCTCAGCGGGGGCGCGTAGTCCAGGTCCTCGGCGAGCACCGTGAAGACGCCGTCCTCCACCCGCACCAGGCGGGCGAAGGAGCGCTGGTTGTCGAGGCCCACGCGGTAGTAGGTCTGCTCGCCCCCGACCCCGTACATGAGGCCGAAACCGTCGTTGTCGCCCGCGTAGACGCGCGTCGTGAGGGAGCCCGCCGTCCAGGGGACGCCCTGGGCCCAGAGGAATGTCCCCCGCTTCTCCACGGTCGCCTCGCCCTCGTTCACGTCGTAGCAGTTGCCGGACTCCACCACCGCGCCTCCCTCCAGGTGCCAGTCGGAGGTGGGGTCTCCTTCGCCCTGGTCCACGACCGTCCAGGTGGCGGCGAGGTCCTCCCCCTCGTCGAACCCGTCGAAGAAGGTGGGCGCCGGGCCCGTCGGTGGGGGCGCGACGAAGGTGATCGCCTCCCCGTCGCCCAGCGTCTGCGTGTCCGGCGCCGGAGGGCCGGCGGGGTCGGGGACGGCGGGGAGCCACTGCACCGTGTAGGTTCCCGGGGTCGCCCAGGGGAGCACCGTGTCGCCCGTCCCCTCGAAGCGGTGGGCCCCCGTGAGGCGCCAGCTCGTCGTGGGGTCGGCCTGGATCTCGATCTGGCCGCGGCCGGCCCGGATGACCTCGCTGTAGAGCTCCTCACCGCCGTCGGCCCAGCCCCGGAAGGTGAGCGTCGGGGGGGCGGCCGCGGTCCCGGGTTCATAGTCCAAGGTGCCGTAGTTGAAGACCTTCTGCTGGGTGACCACCCACCACGGGACGTCGGCGTCGGGCTCGCGCAGGTGCCGGGCCAGGGGGCAGGCCTGGAGCTCCTTCATCCCTTGGGGCAGGTGATGGACGGCCAGCCAGTGCTGGTCGCCGGTGAGGAACACGACGCCGCCTATCCGCTGCTCGGTGATGAAGTCGAGGATGGCGTCGCGCTCGTAGACGAAGCCCGCCCAGTAGTCGTTCTTGGTCGTCCCGAAGTACAGGGGAACGCTCGAGACGACCAGCCTGAAGGCTGCCGTGGAGCTGGCGAGCTCGTCCAGCAGCCAGGCCCGTTGGGTGGCCCCCAGCATGGTCTTGTCGGGGCCGTTGGGGGCGTCGTTGGCGTCGCGGTGGCTGCGGTTGTCCAGCAGGAAGATGTCCACGTTCGGGCCCCACGAGATGCGGCGGTAGATCTCGCCCTCGGGCGCGCCCGCCACGGGAAACCACTCGTGCCACACGCGCATGGCGGCCTCGATCTGGCCGGGGTCGTCGGCCCAGTTCGCGCCGTCCCAGTCGTTGAGGGCCTCGTGGTCGTCCCAGATGGCGGCCACGGGCATGGCCCGGAGCCAGGCGAGCACGGGCTCGTCCGCGCGCGCCTCGGCGTGCTTGGCGCGGTAGTCGGCCACGCTGTGGGCGTAAGGGGCCACGGCGTCCGCGCAGGGCCAGTCGCCCAGGGAGAGGTAGAGGTCGGCGCCGCAGTCCGCGAGGTCGTCGAGGATCTTCAGCGAGTGATTGGGCGGGTCCAGGTCGGCCGAGAAGGCGAGGCGGAAGGGGACGTCCTCGACGGGGGCCGTGCGGAAGTGGGCCACGGGCGTCTGCCCTTGGGCGCCCACGGCCTGGACGCGGTACGAGTAGCCCGTGCCCGCGGTGAGCCCCTGGAGGGGGAGTTCCACCGTGTAGTCCCGCTCCCCGGAGACCTCGACCGGCGGGGACAGCGTCGCGGCCTCCGGGGCGGCGCCGTCCTCCCAGTAAGCCACCTGGACCGTGGCCGGTCCCTCGGTCTTGGTCCAAACGATGGCCCGGTCCGCGCGCACGCCCGCGGTCATGGTCCCGTGGGCGAAGTGGACGAGCTTGGGCGGCGTGCCCTCGGGGGCGGTGTCGGCGACGGCGGGCCCGCGATCTCCGGGCCGCTGCGCGTCCCGGGCCGGCGCGTCCCCCGCGGCGCCGTCCCCGCTCGTGTCCAGGAGCCCCGCGTCGCTCGTACTGGGCGGGGCCGCGTCGTCCTCGCCGCAGGCCGCGGCCCCCAGCAGGCTCACGGCCAGGAGCCAGACGCCCCACCCCGCGCGCCCGCGCCGCCTCTCGTCGCGTCGTCCCATCTTCGCCTCCCGGGTGCCGGATCGGGTGTTGAGGGCACAGTGTAGCGGTGTGTCCCCCGCCAGCGCCAGGGCGCCTCAGGAGGGGGGCGGCGTCGCCCCGGGCGCCGCGGTCGCGGGTGGCTGGGAGGCAAGCGCGCGGGCTCGTCGTGGCAGCCGCGCGGCGAGGTACAGCCCCACCGTGCCCAGCCCGAGCGCGGCCCACTGCCCCGGGGTGAGTCCCGCGTAGCGCCGGTCCACCTCGCGGAGGAAGTCGAAGGCGAAGCGCACCGGGACGTAGGTCAGCAGGAAGACGACGACGGTCCAGCCGGGGTAGTGGCGGCGCCGGCGCTGGGAGAACAGGAAGGCGAACAGCGCCACGGCCCATAGGAACTCGTAGAACCCCAGGTTGTGGCGGAGCCCCGCGGGCAGGGCGGCCGTCCCGGGGTAGGGCATGGCCAAGAAGAAGTCGGTGAGGTGGCCCGGGTGGTCGAAGGCCACGGTGCAGCCCAGGCGCCCGAAGATCCAGGCGAAGGTGAAGCCGTAGGCGATGGGGTCCGAGTAGCTCCAGAGGTCCAGGCGCCGGCGGCGAAAGAAGTAGATGACGCCCAGCGCGCCGCCCACGAAGCCGCCGAAGGAGCTCATGCCGGCGAAGAGGTTGAGGAGCACCCACGGATCGGCCGCGACGCGCTCGGGGAAGTAGGCGAGGACGCTGTAGAGGTGGGAGCCGATGAAGCCCGGGATGACGGCCCAGAGCACCACGTCCACGATGACGCGGCGGTCCAACCCCATGCGTTGGGCGCGCCGCTCGGCGACCAAGGCGCCCGCCACGACCGCCAGGGCCACCAGGACGTCGAAGGCGTGGAGGCGCTCGTCTCCCCACAGCGGGATGGACGGGATGGCGGGGTAGGGGAGGGCGGCGAGCAAGGCGGGGCTCCAGGCCGAAGGTCCAAGGGGAACGACTCCGTCCCTTGTAGCAGCAACCTGGACGCCCGTCCCCCGATCCGCCACTGCTCTGAGGACCGAGGCGCAGGAGGCCGTGTTTGGGCAAGGAGGCAGGCGGCTGGGCGCGGAGGCGTGGCCCGGTCACGTCGAGCGGCCGGTCGCTTGTGGGGCCGGGCAGTTCGACGCCGCCCACACGCGGGCTCCAAAGCCGAATCCCAGAGCAGGTGGCGGATCGGGGCCGTCCCCACCCCGTGACGCCACGGCCACAGAGGCGCTTGCGCCCCCATGGGGGGTGGGGTATGGCTTTCGGCTCTCAGGGTTGGTGGGCAGCTCGGCCTCGGAGGTCGCGGGGCGCTCGCCCCCGGCCGAGTTGACTCCTCCGAGGGAAGGACCGCATGAAGCACTACGACTCCGATCAAATCCGCAGCTTCGCGCTCGTGGGCCACTCGGGCGCCGGCAAGACCAGCATCGCTGACGCCGTGGCCTACCTCGCCGGGCACAACACGCGCCTGGGGTCCGTGTCGGACAAGACGTCGCTGCTGGATTTCGAGCCGGAGGAGAGAGATCGCGGCGCGTCCCTCTACTCCCACTTCCTCACCGTGGAGTCCGGGGGCCTCAAGCAGCACGTCGTGGACACCCCCGGCGACGGTGACTTCATCCACGACGCCCACCTGGTCATGCAGGGCGTGGACACGGCCGTCCTCGTCGTGAGCGCCTCCGATGGCGTGGAGACCGCCACGGAGAAGATGAACACGCTGGCCCAGGAGCTGGGCCTCGCGCGGGCGGTCTTCATCAACAAGCTGGACCGCGAGCGCACGGACGCCAACGCCACCGTGGCCGAGGTCAAGGAGGTCCTGGGGATCGAGCCCGTGCTCCTCCAGCTCCCCATCGGCGCCCACGAGGGCTTCAAGGGCGTGGTGGACCTCCCCAGCGGCAAGGCCTACATGTACGAGGGCGACAGCGGCAAGGCGACCGTGGGCGATGTCCCCTCGGAGCTCGCGGGCGAGGTCGAGGCGGCCATGGAGGCCCTGACCGAGCAGGTCGCCATGACCGACGACGATCTCGTGGAGAAGTACCTGGAGGATGGCGAGCTCTCGCCCGAGGACTTCGCCGCGGCGCTCGCCAAGGGGATCGCCAAGGGGGCGCTGGTGCCCGTACTCTTCGGCTCCGCGACGAAGAACATCGGCGTGGACCGGCTGCTGGCGCTGGCGGCTCAGTTCCCCACGCCGGCCCAGCGTCCCCCGTACAAGGTCCACCCGGTGGGCGCCCCGGACGACCTCCGCGAGCTGCCGGCCGACCCGGCCGGGCCCGCCGTGGCCCTGTGCTTCAAGACCGTCATCGACCCCTTCGTGGGGCACATGTCGCTGTTCCGGGCCGTGTCCGGCACCTTCACGACGGACACGCACCCCACGAACCTGCGCTCCGAGAAGGAGGAGCGGTTCGGGACGCTGTTCCACCTCGTGGGCAAGAAGAGCGAGTCGGTGGACCGCGTGGTGGCGGGCGACATCTTCGCCGTGCCCAAGCTCAAGTACACCGAGACGGGCGACACCCTCTGGGCGGGCAAGGATCCGGCGGTCGTCGCCTGGCGCAACCCGCCCAAGCCCATGATCTCCTACGTCCTCAAGCCCGCGAGCCGCGCGGACGAGGACAAGGTCCGCGGCGCCCTCGCCAAGATCCTGGCCGAGGACAAGGGGCTCAAGCAGAGCTTCGACGACGTCACCAAGGAGATCGTACTGAGCGGCATGGGGGTCAACCACATCTCCATGGCCGTGGACAAGATGAAGCGCCGCTACGGTGTGTCCGTGGAGTTGGGCACGCCGACCATCCCCTACCGCGAGACCATCTCGGGCAAGGCGGACGTCCGCTATCGCCACAAGAAGCAGACGGGTGGCGCCGGGCAGTTCGGCGAGGTGGCCATCCGCATCGCCCCCAACCCGGGCGAGGGGTTCTTGTTCGAGGACGTGACCGTCGGCGGCGTCATCCCCAACTCCCTCATCCCGTCCGTGGAGAAGGGCGTCCGGCACCAGCTCGAGAAGGGCATCCTCGCGGGCTTCCCCACCATCGACGTGAAGGTGGAACTCTACGACGGCAAGTCCCACCCGGTGGACTCCAAGGACATCGCCTTCCAGATCGCCGGTCGCCAGGCCATCAAGCGCGCCGTGCTGGACGCCCGCCCCACGCTCCTGGAGCCCATCTATGACGTCGAGGTCACCGTCCCCGAAGACCACGTGGGGGACATCATGGGCGACATGAACACGCGTCGCGCCCGGATCCAGAGCATGGAGGGGCGCGGGCGCAACTCCGTGGTCAAGGCCTACGTGCCCCTGGCCGAGATGCTCAACTACGCCCCGAGCCTCAAGAGCATGACGGGCGGCAAGGGAAGCTACACCATGGAGTTCCACGGCTACGAGCCCGTCCCCTCGCACATGCAGGACAAGCTCGTGGCCGAGATCAACCGCCTCCAGGCGGGCGACGACGAGTGAGCGGCGCCCACGTCGCCGGGGCGCCCGCTGGGCGGCCTCGGCGGCGCTTGCCCGCGGAGTGGGAGCCCCACCGCGCTACCTGGCTGGCGTGGCCCTACGACCGCAAGACCTGGGGGGAGCACCTAGAGGCGGCGGAGGAGGTCCTCGGGCGTGCAGCGGCGGCGCTGAGCGCTGGTGAGCGGGTCGAGGTCCTGGTGCGGGACGCGCCCACCGCGCGGCGCGCCGAGCGGACCCTCACGCGCTGGGGGGCGCGTGCGTCCCTGCATCACGCCGTCTATGGGGACCTGTGGGTGCGAGACACGGGGCCCCTGTTCCTCACGGGGGGGCGCGCCGCGCTCTGCTTTCGGTGGACCGGGTGGGGGGAGAAGTTCCGCCTCCCGGGCGACGAGGCCGCCGCGGCCGCCATCGCCGAGCGCGCCGGCTATCCTTGCGAGGAGGAACGCCTAGCCTTGGAAGGTGGGGCCGTGGACGGGGACGGTCGCGGGACCTTCCTCGTCTCCCGCGGCGCCGTGGTCGACCCAGCGCGGAACCCCGGCGTCACGGTCCGCGACGCCGAGGGGCTCCTCGTGCGGCGGCTGGGCGCGCGCGCCGTCGTCTGGCTGGACGGGGCGCTGCTCAACGACCACACGGACGGGCACGTGGATACGCTCGCGCGGTTCGTGGCGCCGGGCGTCGTGGTCGCCGCCGCGCCCGCCGGCGCTCAGGACCCCAACCGCGATGAGCTCCAGGCCGTCGTGGATCAGCTCCGTGAGGCGCGCGACGCCGAGGGGCGGCCCCTCCGCGTGGAGATCTTGCCCAGCCCGGGGGCCGTGCGGGGGCCGGGCGGCGCTCTCATGCCGGCGAGCTACGCCAACTTCTACGTGGGCAACGCGACCGTCCTCGTGCCCCAATTCGGTCTGCCCACCGACCGTCGAGCCCTGGACGTGCTCGGGGGGCTGTTCCCCGGGCGCCGCGTCGTAGGGCTGGACGTGCGAGCGCTCCTCGTGGAGGGCGGGGCCATCCACTGCGCCACGATGCAGGAGCCGTTGTGAGCCCCTCGACGGCGAGGGGAGGAGCCCGGACGGTGCGGGTGGCGGCGCTTCAGGCCGCCATCACGCCTTCGCGCGAGGACAACCTGGCGCGCGTGGAGGTCCTAGCTCGGGCGGCGGCGGAGGCCGGGGCGCAGGTCCTCGTGCCCAGCGAGCTCTACGAGACGCGATACTTCCCCGCACAGGGACAGGACGAGGAGCACTTTCGGCTGGCCCACCCGCTCCCCGGTCACCCCACCGTGGAGCACGCGCGCCGGCTGGCGGCCGAGCTGGGCGTGGTCTTCGTGAGCACGGTGTTCGAGCGCGCCGGACAGGCGTTCTTCAACACCGCGGTCGTCGTGGACGCGGGGGGCGACGTCCTGGGCTTCTATCGAAAGAGCCACCTCCCTGATGGCCCCGGGTACCAGGAGAAGTTCTATTTTGCCCCCGGGGACACGGGGTTCCGGGTGTGGTCCACCCGGTTCGCCAGGCTGGGCGTGGGGATCTGCTGGGACCAGTGGTTCCCCGAGGCCGCGCGGGCCATGGCCCTGGCTGGGGCCGAGCTCCTGGTCTACCCCACGGCCATCGGGAGCGAGCCGGCCGCGCCCGAGCAGGACACGAGCGGGCCCTGGCGGCGCGTCATGCAGGGGCACGCGGCGGCCAACGCCGTGCCCGTCGTGGCGGCGAACCGCGTGGGCGACGAGGGGCGCGTGCGCTTCTACGGGCAGAGCTTCGCGACGGACGGCGAGGGGGCGGTGGTGAGCCAGGTCGCCGACGGCGAGGAGGGGATCGCGCTGGCGACCTACGACCTCGACGCCTTGGATCGGACCCGCGCGGGGTGGGGCTTCTTCCGCGACCGGCGGCCCGCTCTCTACGGCGCCCTTGGGACGCTGGACGGCGGGGCGCCCGCGCGGCCGCCCGGGGGGGCCCCCTCGCCCTGAGCAGAGCTGGGTGAACGGGCGTAGTTTGACCGGGTTCCGGGCCGCGCATAGGATCGAACGCGCCGCAGCCGGGAGGCGTCGGCGCCCGTGTCCAAGGGGGGAGGCCCGTGCGGCAGCTCGGCAGGTACCTACTGGAGCGACGGATCGCCGTCGGGGGTATGGCCGAGGTCTTCCTCGCGCGGCGGCGGGGGCCCGCGGACTTCGAGAAAGAGGTCGTCATCAAGTGCATCCTCCCCTTCCGGGCGGAGGACGAGCGCCTCATCGAGATGTTCTTGAACGAGGCGCGCCTGGCGGCGCAGCTCACGCATCCCAACATCGTCCAGATCTACGAGCTGGGGCGCGAGGAGGGGATCTACTTCATCGCCATGGAGTACATCCCCGGGTTGTCGCTGGGCCAGGTGCGGGACATCACCGCGGAGCTGGGGACGCCGCTGCCCTACCACTACGCGGCGCGCATCGTCGCCAACGTGTGTGCCGGATTGCAGTACGCGCACAGCTTCCGCGACGCGGAGGGGCGCGAGGTGGGCATCGTCCACCGCGACGTGAGCCCCGAGAACACCATCGTCGGCCGCAACGGCGCCGTGAAGACCATCGACTTCGGCATCGCCAAGGCCCAGACCCACCGCAGTCAGACCGACGACGGCACCCTCAAGGGCAAGTGGAGCTACATGTCGCCCGAGCAGATCTCCCAGGAGGAGCTGGACGGGCGGAGCGACCTGTTTAGCCTGGGGATCGTGCTCTTCGAGTTGGTCACGGGGCGGCACCCCTTCGTCGCCGAGGCGAACATCGACGCCCTCATGGCCATCCTCCACGACGAGCCCAAGCGGCCCACGGCCCTGCGCCCGGACATGCCGCCGGAGCTGGAGCGGATCCTCCTGCGAGCCTTGGAGAAAGACCGCGACGAGCGCTACCAGAGCGGCCGCGAGATGCAACGCGACTTGGAGCGCTTCATCCAAACCCACGCGCAGGTCGTGAGCGAGGCGGACCTCGGGGAGCTCGTGGGCGCCCTGACCCGCGGGGAGGCCAGCGATGGGCTGTTCCTCGGCCGTCTGTTCCGGGAGTGCCTGCACACGCCTGGGGGCGCGCCGGTGACCAGCTTCGTGCCGGCCGGACTGGGGGAGGGGAGTGGGCCCACCGACCCGCGCGGTGGGGCTACGGGCCCGCCGCCATCGTCCGGGCTTGCGGGCGAGCGAGGGAGCCAGGACACCTCGGGGGGCGCGGGGCACGCCGGCGATCCCTTGGTGCCCAGCGCCCTCTTGGAGGACGACCCGGTCGCACCGCCGCCGCCGGGCGGCACGGTGAGCGCCACACCCGGCCGGGCCGAGTGGCGCGGGGCGACCTTCTTGGCGCGGGCCGAGCGGCAGCGGCGTGAGCGTCGGCGCGTGTTGGGATGGGGCGCTGCCGTCGGGGCGGTGGCGCTCCTGGCGTTGTTCGTTTGGGCTCCGTGGGGTGGAGACGACGCGCCGCCCTCCCTCCCCGCCCAGACGGCCACCCGGGCGATGAGCCCCCTCACGGAGGCGGGCGCAGCGCGTGGCCGGGAGCCAAACACCATGCGCCAGGGGCCCGCTGAGGCTGCGACCGCCCAGGACGCGGCGGCCCCGGGGCCCGACGTGCGCGAGGGGGGCCCGGGACAGCCGGCCACGCCGCGTGTCCGTCGCTCCCGTGACGACGCCCTGGGGCGCATTCACCGCGGGACGTTGAGCCTCGTAGGCGTGCCCCTGGGGGTCGTCTGTGAGGTCTCGGGGGCGGTCCTCTCTCGCGCGGAGCTCGCGGCCCACCGCGTCCGCCCTGGGACGCAGCGCATCGCCTGCGACGACCCGGCGCGGGGTGTGTGGCGCTTCGAACTCCATGTGGGCGAGGGAGAGCGCGTGGCCGTCTCCTACCCCAAGCCCTGACGGCGCCCGTCGACGGAGGGCTGCTCGCGCCGGAGCCTGGCGTGCTCGCGTGACGGGACGCGCCCGTTGCCGCATGATGCGGCG
This sequence comes from uncultured Myxococcales bacterium, assembly GCA_964478315.1. Lineage (GTDB taxonomy): Bacteria > Myxococcota_A > UBA9042 > PHBI01 > JAAZYN01 > CAYZID01. The sequence goes on from CAYZID010000041.1 coordinate 21,614, forward strand.
ACCACACGGAACCCAGGAGGAGAACCGTGGCAGCATTGCACGCCGGACCACCGCTCATCGAGACCTTCATCGCCTTCTTGGAGGAGGACGGGTGGCACCCCACCCGCCCCGAAAACGACCCCGTGGTCTTCGTGGGGTTCCAGGGGGAGCACGGGCGCCTCGCGTGCCAGGGCGTGACCTTCGAGGAGGACGCCGTGGCGCTGTTCTACTCCACCTTGGAGCGCACCTGCCCGCCGGAACGTATGGCCGCCATGACCGAGTTCGTGGCGCGGGCCAACACGAACCTCTATCTGGGCAACTTCGAGCTGGACGTCGACGAGGGGACCGTCCAGTTCAAGACCGGCATCGACGTCCAGGATGCGGCGCTTACGCCCGCCCTGGTGCGCAACCTCGTGTACGCCAACTGCCTCCTCATGGACCGCTATCTCCCCGGGATCGAGGCCATCATGGACTCCGACGTCTCGGCGCGGGACGCCATCGCGCTGGTGGAGACGAGCGAGGACGAGGAAGCGGTGCACTGAGGCGGGGCCCCAGGCAGCGGGGCGCGTGGGCGGGTCACTCGGGTGGGAGCAGGTCCACGAGCCCCACCTGGTGCAGGGCGTGGGTCCAGGCGTGGGCCAGGCGTGGGCTCAGGCTCGTGGCGCGGTAGAGCGCTGGGACCGTGGACGTGCCCGCCTGGATGAGCGCCAGGAGGTCGCCCGCGCCGGCGGCCTCCAGCCCGGCGTGCTCGATGAGGCCCTCGGAGCCCGGGGACACCACCGCCACCGCGCCCTGATAGGGGGCGTCGTGGTCGTGCATCTGGAGCAGCGTGCGGCGGGCGAACCGGCGCGCCAGGGCGGCCGTCACCTCGACCCCCGGTGAGAGGCCCACAAGCACCGCTTGGCGCGCCGCTGGGACGCCCTCGTCGAAGGTGAAACGGCCGTCGTCGATGGAGGCGAGGATCTCGAGCCGGGCCGCGAGCTGGGCCCCCAGGGCGCGACCCAGGGTCTCCGTGTCCACCGCGCCGCGAGCCACGAGGAGCTCGCCGATGAGCTGGCCGGCGCGGCCTGCCTCCTCGGCGGCGGCGTCGGCCGTGGCCCGCCCCACGTGGCCGCGCGCGACGAGGATGTCCCCGATGCGCCCGCCCTGCCTCGTGGGCAGGACGATGGAGACCACCATCCCCCGACGCAGGTCCACCTCCACCCGACGGTCCTGGCGCTGGAGGGTGAGGCGCCCCGAGCGGTGCTGACGCCAGATCTCCACGAGGACCAGCCCGGCGGGCGTGGCCGCGAGGTCTCCCGCGCGCAGGGGGTCGTCCGGCGCCAGGGGCAGCGGCGTCTGGCTGATGGCGCCCGGGCTCCAGGGGACGCTCGGGAGCTCGTTGGCGGTGGGGCGGGCGGGTCGGCGTCCAGGCCTGCCCGCCCCGCCGAAGACGTCATCTCGCCAGGCATCCAGGGAGGGGGGGGGCGCGGGCGCTCCCGCGGACTCCAACTCGGGCCCCGCGGGGAAGTGCGACGCGTCTCCCGGATCCCTCGCCGGAGCCGTCGCGCCGCCACCAGCGTTCCCCGCGCCCCACCAGCCGTCCCAGTCCCCCACGCTCTCGGGGGCGGCAGCACTCCAGAAGTGGGTGGCCGAGGGCGCGGCCCCGTCGTGGATCTCGGGCGTGGGCGGAGCGCCCGCCGCTGGAGACTCCCCCCGGGCCACCCCGGGGACCGTGAGGGCCTCTCCGTCCCCCGCGTCCTCGAACCAGGCGCCCCCGTAGGTGAGCTGTGTGGCGACGTGGGTCGCCGGGCGGCGGACTCCCCGGCGGGAGGGGGGCACGCGCAGGGTGACCCGGTGGCCCCAGGCGCGGTGGACCTCGGCGGCCAGGGTCACGGCTGGCAGGAGGTGGCTCACGAATCCCTCGGAGGCCACATCCAAGGTGAGGCCCAGCCACTCGGGCCGGACCATCGACACCCGCGCCGGCACCTCGATCGGCGTCGCGAAGATGGCCGGCACCTTCCAGACGGTGGTCACTTGCGCTCCGGTGGGTGGGGGGCGATCCACGGCCAACACGAGGCCCCCGCGGCTGGCCGTGCGCAGGTATTCGGCCAGGAACAAGCCTGCGTGGTCGAAGGTGAGCCGCACGACTCGGCGGTCCCCCTCGCGCACGTGGCGCGCGGGGTAGTCGCCGTCCAGCACGGGGAGGGCGCTTCGGAGCTCGCGGGCCAGGGCGGCGCGCCGGCGGAGCTCCGCCAGCCCTCCGTCTTCGTCGTCGCCGCGACCGAGTCGCAGCGTGACGCGCGAGGCCGTGCGGTCGGTGACCGTGGCGGGGACCAGGAGTGTGCGCCCATCGGGTGGCAGCGCGACTCGGAGCGTGACATCGGTGCCGATGGGGCGGGGCGCGGGGGAGGGGATGGTGACCACGCCTTGGCCGAGGCCCTCGTCCATCCGGCGCACGAAGCCGGGGAGGTCGTCGAACGTGAGCGCCAGCGCGGGCATCGCGCCCTCTCCTGGGGGGGGCGGGGTCATCAGCGCCCGTCCTCCCCGCCGTCACGCGCGGCCCGGGGACCCTCCGCCCCCACGGTGCGCCTGTGTGTGATGGTGTGCCCGGTCATGGTCCCCCCAGCGCGGTCCCGGTGCGCGCCCGAGTATGCCTCAGGCGGGAGCGCGGCGCCCGATTCCGGGTGCGGGTTCGAGGTCGAGGACGAAACCCATGACCCGCGGGCGTCGAACCGATTCGGAGCGGGTGCTATGGTGCTGGGCACGCCCGCCTCGACGGCGCGATGGGGGGGGGGCGAGGGAGGAGAGATGGTTCCGGAGCACAGGCGGGCGGGGCGCGTCCTCGCGTGGGGGGTGGGCGTAGTGCTCGTCGTGAGCGGCTGGTACGGGCCGGGCACGCGGGCGGCGGGGCCTTACAAGATCTGCATCGATCCCGGGCACGGGGGTTATGACCCCGGGGCCGCGGGCTGCGGGCTCCAAGAGAAGGACGTCGTCTTGAGCGTGGGCCTCAAGTTGCGTCAGATCTTGGAGGCCGATCCCGACTTCACGCCCATCATGACCCGCGACACGGACGTGTTCATCCCCCTCAGCGGCCGCACGTCCTACGCGAACGACAACGGGGCGGACCGCTTCGCCTCCATCCACAACAACTCGTTCAACGGGACGGCGACGGGGATCGAGACCTACTGTTGGGGGTCGGGCTCTTCCGCGTCCTTCGACCAGCGCGACAAGATCCAGGCGGAGATGTTGTCCATCTGGCCCCTCACCGACCGTGGGGGCAAGACGGCGGACTTCTACGTGGTCAAGTACACGTCCATGCCCGCGACGCTGTCCGAGCTGGCCTTCGTGGACAACTGCGCCCTGGACGCGACCTACCTCGCCGACCCCGTGGAGCAGCAGCGCGCGGCGGAGGCCCACCACCAGGCCCTTCGGAAGTCGCTGGGCCTGGGCTCCACGCCCCCGGTCGAGTTGGACGGGGACCTCCGGGGGGTGGTCTTCGAGGATCTCGGCGTGGGCACGGCGGACATGTCCGTGCGCCTGCCCGGCGCGGACGTGACCGTGCGCGACGACCAAGGGGCCTGGGTGGACAGCCAGGTGGCCACGGAGCCCGACGCCAACTGGGTCTTCACGCTGGCGCCGGGGACGTACGAGGTCGAGGCCAGCTTGAGCGGCTACGTGACGACGAGCCGGTGGTGCGACGTGGTGGCGGGGGAGACGGCGTGGTGCTCCGTGGGGCTCCCGGCCGAGGCCACGCCCGGCCCGGAGCCCGGCCCGGAGCCGGGCCCCGAGCCCACCGCGGAGGTGGCGCCCGAGGCGGGCCCCGAGCCCATCGCGGACGTGGCGCCCGAGGCGGGCGCCGAGCCCATCGCGGAGCCTGGTCCCGAGCCCGTGCCCGAGCCCGGTCCCGAGCCCGTGCCCGAGCCCGGCCCGGAGGCGTCTCCCGAGCTGGGGCCCGAGCCCGTCGTGGAGGCCGTCCCCGACCTGGCGCCCGCCGACGTGGGCGCCCCGGACGCCGGCGTGGGGCCGGCGGACGCTGGCCCCGCCGATGCTGGCAGCCAGGGGGATCTCGGCCCGCTGATGTTCGACGCGGGCGGCGGCGCGGACGGCGGTGGCGGGGAGGCGGACCCCGGAGGTGCCCAGCCCGGGTGCGCGGGCGCTCCCGGCGCGAGCGACGGGGCGAGCGACGCGGCCCCCGCGGCGTTGGCCTTGGGGCTCCTGGCCCTGCTCGCCCTGGTGCGGCGTCGGCGCGGGCGGGCCCGCGATCTCGCGTTGGGCCGTGAGGCGCCGAGGGCGCTCCTTGGGGTGGCCCTCGCGGGGATGCTGGGCTGGGGCGCCGCGGGGCGCGCCGCGACACCCGAGGGATCCTGGGCGGTCACCGAGCTCCAGGCCTGGACGCAGGCCGGCGACTACGCTGCGCCCGTGTTGGCGCCGACCTCCCAGGGCCACACGCAGACAGGGGACGCGCGGGGCGCCCCGACCGTCGTGTTCACGACCTCGCACCTGGACCGCCTGCTGGTCCAGCGCGCGCCCGGCGAACCGCCCCGCGAGCTCGTCCGCGGACGGCGCGTGGGCTACGTACCCACGTGGAGCCCGGCCGGCGACGCCGTGTGGTTCCGGACGCCGGGGCAGCGCAGCGCCGACGTGCCGGCGCGGGCGGTGGGCCTGGACGGGGCCTGGGCGCCCGCGCCGCGCAACCGCACGCCGGGCCTCTGGGTGCGCGTGGTCGATGACGCCATCTGGCTGCGCGAGAGCCGTGGAGAGCGGCGGATCTCCCCGCCCGGGGACCGCTACTGCTGCGCGAGGCTCTCGCCCGACGGCGCGCGGGTCGCGTTCTTGGGGCTCGCCTCGGGGCTCTACCTCTACGACGTGGCCACCGGGACGCGGGTTGCGTTGGGGCACGGCGCCCACCCGCGCTTCGCCGGAGACGGGCGGCGCCTGGTCTTCGATCGCGGCACCGACGACGGCCAGCGCCTGCTGACGTCGGTCCTCGTGGTCGTGGACTGGGGGGATCCCTCCCGTGCGCCGCGCTCGCACACCCTCACCGGGACCCCGCCCTTGGCCCAGCGCCCGAGCCTTTCCAGCGACGGGCACACCATCGCCTTCGACGCGGGCGGGGCGATCTGGCTGGGGCGGATCCCGTAGGACGCGTCGGGGGCAGGCGCCGCGCCCGGCGCGCGGCTACGGCGTCTCGGAGCGTGACCGCCCTCGGGTGGTCGTGGTAGCCCGCCGGGGCTCGCGCGGCGCTCCTCCCGGGGGGGAGGTTGCCGCGCCCTCACCTGGCACGGGAGAGCCCATGCGCGTCGTCACCTGGAACGTCAACTCCCTCAAAGCCCGCGCCGAGCTCGTGGCGAAGTTCCTGGACGCCCAGGCGCCCGACGTGCTCTGCCTCCAGGAACTCAAGCTGCCCGACGACCGCGTCCCCCGGGCGATCTTCGAGGAGCGGGGGTACGAGCTCGCCATCCACGGGCAGCGCCAGTACAACGGCGTCCTCATCGCCGCCAAGGAGCCCCTCACGTTGGGCGACGTCCACACCGGCCTGGAGGGCGGTGACGATGGGCAGGCGCGGCTCGTGGCGGCCACCGTGGGGGGCGTGCGCTTCGTGAACCTCTACTGCCCCCAGGGGCAGGCGGCAGACTCGCCCAAGTTTGCCTACAAGCTCCGCTTCTTCGATCGTCTCATCGACTGGCTCCCCGACCAGCTCCAGCGCCCCGACGGCAGCCCGGCGCCGGCCGTCGTGCTCGGCGACCTGAACATCGCCCCCCGCCCCGTGGACGTCTATTCGGTGGAGGCCTTCGAGGGCGTCCCCACCTACCACCCGCTAGAGCACGAACGGTGGCGGGCCCTCCTCGCGCTCGGCCTGGAGGACGTCGTGGCGCCGCGTGTGCCCGACGGGACTTACACCTTCTGGGACTACCGCGGGGGCGCCTTCCGCTACGGGAACGGCCTGCGCATCGACCACGCCCTCGCCACGCCCCCCGCGGCGGCCCGGGTGGAGCGCGCCTGGGTGGAGCGAGCCTGGCGCAAGAAGCGCGACGGGCTCACGGCGTCCGACCACGCGCCTCTCGTCGTGGAGTTGGGCGCCGGGGCGGGGGACGCTGGAGAGCGCTCGTGACGGCCACGCCCAGACCGCGCGCGGCCAGCGTCTTCGGCCTGCTCAACCTCGTCTTCGGCGGGATCGGGTTCTTGGGGGCCTTGGGTGGACCCCAGGACATGGGCACCAGCGCCACGCCGGTCGTGGGCGAGCTCCTGTCTACCGAGGCCATGCGGCAGTGGCTCGACGTCTCCCAGGGGCTGGCGCTCGCGATCTCGGCGCTGACCCTGCTGTTGGGCATCGCCCTGCTCCAGATGGTGTGGTGGGCGCGCGTGGGGCAGGTCTGGTTCGCTGCCACGGCCATCGCCGTGGGGCTCGTGACGTCCTACGTCTCGTGGACCAGGATCGAGGCCGCTGCGGCGCAGGTCCGCCGGGTGCAGCCCACAGAGGGGGGCCAGGGGCCCGACGAGGCGCCGTCCCACGGCGAGGTCCGGGAGGGGGACGGCGAGCCGGCGCGCGGCGCCTCTAGGCTCAAGGCCATCGACGCCTTCCTGCTCACCTTCCGGGTGAGCGCCGTGCTGGGGACGCTCCTCAACATCCTCTACTACGGGACCATCATCCACTTCATGACCCGGCCCAATGTCCGCGCCGCCTTCGCCGCCGAGCGCGCCGCGGCCTGAGCCCCGGCGGGAGCGGAGCACGGGGGGGTCACCCGCCTACCCCCGATCCGCCACCTGCTCTGCGGACCGAGGCGCAGGAGGCCGCGTTTGGGC
>CAYZID010000042.1:0-27976 GCA_964478315.1 uncultured Myxococcales bacterium
CTCCTTGCCCAAACGCGGCCTCCTGCGCCTCGGTCCGCAGAGCAGGCGGCGGATCGGGGCGCCCCAGCGCGTCGCCGCGTGCCGACGACTTTCTTGCGGGCTCCGCGCACCTTCCCGACACTCGCCCCGTGGTCGCGCGCACCGCCCAGCGTCCCACCGCCGCCCCGGCGCGCGGCCCGGGGCTCCGTCTCCGTCAGCTCCGGGGCTACCTCGCCGAGAGTCGGCGGCCGCCCGCCGTGGCCCTCACGGTGACCCCACTCGTGCTCCTCTACGGCCTGGGCCTCCTCGTGGCCTCGCCGCGCGCCCGCGCCGGGGCAGATCTCATCAGCGGCGCCCTCCTCGCGCACCTGGGCCGTCAGGGCTACGCGCTGACCGTCGGCGGCGTGGCCCTGGCCCTGGTGGCCTTCGCCACGTGGCGACTGCGCGGCGCCACGCTCCGGCGGGCCGCCCTCCTGGGGCCCGTCCTGCTGGAGTCCGTGGCCTACGCGGCGTTCTTGGGGGGCGCCGTCCTCACCGTCCTGGACGAGGCCCAGCTCCTGGGGCCCGGCGGCCCCGCGGGCGGCTGGCTGGACCGCGCGGTGCTGGCGGCCGGCGCGGGCCTCCACGAGGAGCTCCTCTTTCGCCTCCTGGCCGTGCCGGGCGTCGCCGCCGTGGCCCGGGGCGCCCTCGCCATGCCCCGCGCGCTGGCCTGGGCCGTGGGTATCGTGGCGGCGGCCGCCCTGTTCGCCGCCGCCCACCACGCCCTGGGCGGGGAGCCCTTCGACCGCTACGCCTTCACCTTCCGGCTCGTGGCCGGTGTGCTCCTCGGCATCCTCTGGTACCTGCGCGGGTTCGCCGTGGCCGCCTGGACCCACGCGGCCTACGATCTCCTCGTCTTCAGCGGGCTCGGGTAGGCCCCCGGGCGCGCCTCCGCCGCCCCACGACGACGAACAGCGCCCCCCACACCAGCAGGACCCACCCGGGTCCGCCCCCTGCGCCCCCACCCGCCGCGCAGCCGCCGCCGGAAGACGCCCCGCCGGCGTCGGTGCCCACGGGCGAGCTGTCGAGCACGCAGCGCCCGGCGTAGGCGTTCCAGATCTGTCCCTCGGGGCAGCTCCCCGGCGTGGCCTGCCCCCCACCACCGCCCCCCGGCGAGGTCCCGGTCACGCACAGGCCGCTCTCCGGTGCGCAGGTGAGCCCCGCGGCGCAAACGCCGCAGCTCCCGCCGCAACCGTCGTCCCCGCACTGGCGCCCCTCGCATGAGCAGGGCACGTCGGCGACGCACTGCCCTCCCTGGCACGTCTGCCCGTCCGCGCAGGCCCCGCAGCTCCCACCACAGCCGTCGTCCCCGCAGGCGCGGCCGTCACACGAGGGGGCACAGGCCTCGCAGGTCCCGTCGGCGCCGCACGCGGCCCCCGCGGCACAGGCGCCGCAGGTCCCCCCGCACCCGTCGGGCCCGCACTCCTTGCCCGCGCACTGGGGCACGCAGGTGTCCACGCACTGCCCCACCTGACACACGAACCCGCTGGGGCAGGTCCCGCAGTAGCCGCCGCACCCGTCCGCACCGCACTCCCGCCCGTCGCAGGCGGGCGTACAGCCCACGCAGATCCCCTCGTTGCAGCTCTCCCCCGCCGCGCACGCCCCGCAGGTCCCCCCGCACCCGTCGTCCCCACACTCCTTGCCGGTGCACGCGGGCGCGCAGGCCGCGTCCTGGCACGTCCCGTCCGGCTCGCACGTCTGCCCGGCCGCGCAGACGCCGCAGGCGCCCCCGCACCCGTCGGGCCCGCACTGCTTGCCGAAGCAGTCCGGCGTGCAGCTCGTCGTGCACACGCCCCCCTGACAGACCATCCCCGCGGCGCACGTCCCGCAGCTCCCCCCGCACCCGTCGTCCCCGCACACCTTGCCCAGACAGTCCGGCGTACAAACCCCGCCCTCGCACTGGCCCTGGGCGTTGCACACCTGGCCCGCCGCGCAGGCGCCGCACGTCCCGCCGCACCCGTCGGGCCCGCAGACCTTCCCGGCGCAGTCGGCCGCGCACTGGGGCACGCACTGCCCGGTGGACGGCTCGCACAGATCGCCCGCGGCGCACACGCCACACGTCCCCCCACATCCGTCGTCGCCGCACACCCGCCCCGCGCAGTCGGGCACGCACGCCCCGCCGCACTGGTAGGGGAAGGCCCCCGTGGGCTCGGGGGTCGCGCTGGTGCTACAGTCGTAGGCCGTAAAGCCATTCTGGTCTTTCCAGCCGCACACGTTCGCGGGCGCCGTCTTGGCCGAACCATCGTCGTGGCAGAAGGTCAGAAAGTCTCCGCAGCAGTCGCCGAGCTCCACGCACGACGCGTCGCAGTAGCAGGTCTCGAACGTGTCCGCGCCGCCGCACGCGCCGCAGCACGTGCCCGAACCCGGCATGCACGTGGTGGGGTCGGGGTTGTCGCTGCAGTCCATCTGGCACAGCTCTCCCCCTTCGCACCACTGGACGACGCTCGTCCCCTCGCAGCAACCCTCGAAGCCGGGCCCGTCGGCCGGGCAGGGGCCCAAGGTGTCTCCCACCGGGCACGCAGCGCGAGCGCTGGGAGCCGGCAGCGCGGCGCTCACGGCGCCCAGGGCGCCCCACAGCGCGAGGGCCCGGAGCCACCGTGAGGAGCGCGCGCGAGGGGCCGCTTCCGGGGACGTGACGACGAGGACTTGGCGGCTCATGGGGGGGGGGCTCCGTTGGGTGCTGGATGGGGTCCGATGGGCTCCGCGCCAGGGTGAGCGCCGCGGTGCGCGTCTCTCGCGACGTCGCGACGTCAGGAAGGGCTAGGGGGATCGGCGCCCCGCCCTCACCACGGGCGGGCAGCTATTCTAACAGCTGGACACGACAGCGATCAAAAGCCCGCGGTCGCCCCCGATCTGCCACCTGCTCTGCGATTCGGCTTCGGATCCCGCGTGTGGGCGGCGTCGGGCGGCACGTCTGGGTGCTCGACGTGACGCGGCCACGCCTCCGCGCCCAGCCGCTTGCCTCCTTGCCCAAACGCGGCCTCCTGCGCCTCGGTCCGCAGAGCAGGTGGCGGATCGGGGGTCGCTCCGCGAGACGGAGCCCTTCGTGGCGCGGCCCAGCATCCCCAAGCGCAGGCTCCCACACCGACTCGCCGAGGTGGGGGGGAATGTGGTGGGGTCCGACGTGTTGCCGGGAGGCCGTGGAGCGCGTAAGGGGTTGAGGGAACAGCGGCCCCGCCCCGCCCGGGGACCTCTACCACCGCCACGAGGACCGCGGTTGCCCAGCCCACCTTCCAAGCGCCCCCCGGTGACGCCACCCGCGCGAGGGCTCTCAGCTCGCACGCCGGGCAGGCGCCTGACCGCACGCCTGGGTTGGTGGGCGCTGCTGGGCATCGTCGCGGCTGCGGGGGCCCTGACCGGGCTCGCGTTGGCCGCCCCGGAGTTCGCCCGGGACGCGCTCCGGGCTCGCTTGGACCGCCTGGAGGCGCGCACGGGGCGCCGTGTCACGGTGGGCACCATCTCCGCGCCCCTTTGGGGGTCGCTGTCCCTGGGCGACGTGGCCGTAACGGCGCCGGACGGCGTGACCCCACAGCTCTCGGCGGCGCGGGTGGAGACGGATCTCACGCTCCTCGCCCTCGCCACGGGACGCAAGCGTCCGGGCGCCGTGACGCTCCGGGGACTCCGGGTGCGCCTTCATGTAGGTCCCCACGGCCGCTTGGGGCTCGAAGACCTCCTGCCACACCGCTCAGCCAAGCCAAACGAGCCGCCGAAGGAGCCCGGGAGACCGCTCCGGGTGACCGTGGAGGACGCCACCGTGGACGTGCGCCTCGCGGTCCCCGGGGTGGCGATGCCGGGCGGCCCCGCGCGAGGCGTCGTGCGGATCGCGCGCGCGGCGCTGACCGCGGGCGCGGAGCGGGAAGCCGAGGAACCCGAAAGGCGGACGCTGTCCGGGGAGGCCCGCGGCCAGGTGGAGGTGGCGGGGACCTCGGTGGAGCTCCGCGCGGACCTCGGCGACGGGGAGGCGTCGGTGCGCTTCGCGCCAGCCCTGGCGGTCCCGTTGGAGATCGGTGGCCGACGCGCCGTCGTGCGCCTCGCGGGGGCCAAGCGGAGCCGCCAGCGGGGCGAGGTGACCCTCCTCGCCCCCAGCGTCGCGGTCCGCGAGGGTGAGGTGGGGGCGCAGGGGGCCACCCTGGAGGTCACGACCGCGGCGGGCTGGGTGCCACGGCCCGAGACCGTGGTCGCCGCCCGCGTGGAGGGCGCCCGAGGGACGCTTTGGGGGGTGCGAGGCGCCGCCCGGGCGATCCGCGTGGACCGCGGGGAGGTAGGGGCCGGGGGGCAGATCGTGGCGCGGGGGCTGTCGCTCGAGGCGCCGCGGTGGGAGGCCACGCTGGCGCGCGCGATGGCCTCGCTCCGCGCCAACGCGGGCGCACCGGGGCCGTTCCCCGTCATGGACCCGCGGCGCGCCGTCCGAGAGGTCGTGCTGGAGTCCCCACGGCTGACCTTGCGAGACGAAGGGGGGGGCGCCGGGCGAGGCCCCAAGAAACCGAGCCTGAACCCTGGGGCCGTGGGCCAGGCGAAGGGCCTGGAGGCCGGGCGGGGGCGGCGGGCGGGGTTGGAGAAGATCGCGCGGAAGGTCTGGGGCGCGGCGCGGGAGCTCACCGCCCACACCTCGATCGTCGTGCGGGACGGGGCCGTGGAGGCCGGGGGAGGGGGCGGCGAGGCCCCCTATGGGCTGCGCGGGGTCAGCGCGCAGGTGCGGCCCTCCCCGTCGGGGGCCACGACGGTCGCCGTGACGGCCACCGTGGGGCGCGGTGGGGAGGCCACCGGGGACATCGACGTGCGCGCAACGCTGGACGGGGCCGGGCGGGTGGAGCGCGCCGACGGGCGCGTGCGCGGGACGGACCTGGCGCACCTGCTGAGCCAGGCGTCCGACTACGTGGTCGTGGACCGGGACACGGCCCTGGACCTCCAGTTCGCCTACACCGCGCTGCGTCCGAGCGAGGCCGGCGGCCCTCCGGTGCGGCGACTGCGCGGCTCCCTCCGGGCCACGGATCTGGGGTTCGAGGCGTGGCGCATCTCCCACGAGCCCGTGCGGGGGTTGGACGTGGAGGCGCGCTTCCACGCCTCCCTGACGGAGAGCCCCGCTGGGCGCGTCCTGGAGGTGCAGATCCCCTCGCTGCGGGTGGGGGAGGCCGAGATCGAGGGCTCCGCGCGCGTGACCCTGCGGGGCGACGACCCGGGCCATGTTTTGGGTGTTGCGCGGGAGGGAGGGCCGGGAGTGGAACGCCCCGTGCTCGCGCTCCGCGTGCACATGCCCAGGCAGGACTGCGCCGCGGTGCGGCGCTCCATCCCCGCCTCGCTCATCCCGCGCCTCACGGGCCTCCGGGTGCGGGGAGACATGGAGTTCACCGCCAGCCTGGACGTGGACCTGGCGCGCCCCAAGGAGCTCGCGCTCCGGGTGGACGGCGACATGGACCGGTGCGAGGTGATCACCCTGGGTGGGGGCATCGACCTGGACGCGCTGCGAGGGCGCAGCTACGTCCACCACCCGGTGGAGCCCGAGCGCGGGCGTCGGGACGACATCGCCGTGGGGCCGGGGACCTCGCAGTGGGTGCGTTCGAAGCTCCTCCCCAACTTCGTCAAGGCGGCCGCCATCGTGACGGAGGATCGCGCCTTCACGCGCCACAAGGGCGTCCGCTGGGACCTCGTGGCGCGGGCGCTGAAGCTCGACCTGGCGGGGGAGCGCTTCGTCTACGGGGGGAGCACGATCACCCAGCAGCTCGTGAAGAACCTGTATCTCACGCGGGAGAAGACGCTCGCGCGGAAGCTGGAGGAGGCCATCATCGCCATGGAGATGGAGCGTCGGTTCACGAAGGATCAGATCCTCACGCTCTACATCAACGTGGTGGAGTACGGCCCCGACATCTACGGGGTCAAGCGCGCCTCGCGCTTCTACTTCGGCAAGCAGCCTTGGGAGCTCTCCCCCCTGGAGGCGGCCTTCATCATGGGCCTCAAGCCCTTCCCCAAGGCGGGGTTCAAGCAGTGGGCCGAGGGCCACCTGAACGGCTGGTGGGTGACCCGGGTGAAGAAGGTGCTGGAGATGATGTACCGGCGCGAGCACGCCATCACGTGGGCCGAGCTCCAGGCGGCCGCCCCCTATCAGCCTCGCTTCCGCGCGCCGGGGCAGCCCATGAGCGGCGCGCCGGCCTACGTCCCCCCTCCCCCTCCGCCACCGGACGAGGAGAAGCGCTGACCTCATCCGGCGCCGACAGCGAGACATCCACACCCCTCTCGACGGTGCTCTTGACGAGCCTCTTATCGGCGGGTTCGATTTGTGCGAGAGTGCGCCTTGCGCGGGGGCCCTCCCCCGCCGTGTTCACGCTGAGCGTTCGCGTGGCCTGAGCCCGCGGGCGCGTAGGAGTTGGCGATCCCGTGAAGCCCACGACCGCTCGAGTTGCCGCCGCCTTGCCCCTCGCCCTGCTCGCCCTGCCCCCCGCCTTCCTGGGCGGAGCCTGCGGGACGGACGCCGTGACCCTCCCCACGGGGTACTCCACGGGGCGCTACCGGAAGATCACGATCAGGCCGAATGAGCCCGTGGAGGGCCGCACAGCCAGGGTCCAGGCCCTCAACGGCATGGACGGCGCGCCCAAGCCCGTGGTGGGCGGTGACGCCGACCTGCGGACGCGCTACTGGGGGCGACTCACGGGCAGCACCGAGGCCGACGGGGCCCACGTGCGCATGGTGCGCGTGGGGACGGACACCCTCTGCGACCTGAGCCTCGAAGGGATCTTCCCATCCGCGGGGGCCAACCCCGAGCTGCCGGCGAGCTACAACTTCCAGGCCATCGACCAGCACGTGAAGTCCATCACCGAGCTGCACACGGCGACGATCCTGTGGCAGGCGGCCTTCAACCCCGGGCGCGGCACCTGCACCGCCGACGCCCAGGGCCGCCAGAGCGGCAGCCCCATCGCCAGCCAGTCGGACAGCGATCTGTGGGTGACCACGGCCACCCACACCCTGCAGCACCTCCGCGGCGACAGCGTCAGCGACTGGGATTCCGCCGGGAAGAAGAACTACAACGTCCGCTACGTGGAGTTCCTCGACGATCCCGTGGGACAGATGGGCTACCCGGCCAACGCCACGGACCCGACCTGGAACCTCTTCCTCCAGACCTACAAGAACTTCGCCGAGCGCGTGAAGACCGAGTGGCCCGACACCCAGGACGCCGACGGCAACCCGATCGTCAAGGTCCACGTGGGCGGATCGAGCTTCGGGTTCACCTCCCCCGGCCAGCTCGACTACACGAGCGACGCCAACAAGCACCCGCTCCTGCGCTTCATCGACTTCGCGGCCGAGCAGGACGTGCCCCTGGACTTCGTGAGCTTCAAGACCCAGACCCAGCACCCCTACCAGGCCTACGAGATCGCCCAGGCGATCCGTGACTACCTGGACGGGGCCCAGTTCGCGGGCCGGTTCGCGGACACGGAGCTCATCGCCACGGCCATCGAGCCCACCTACCCGGCCTCCTTCGGGTCCGACAGCGACCCCGCCTTCCGCAGCGCCTTCCTGGGGACCTTCCAGACGGCCACCCGCAACCTCTACGAAGACGTCCCGGTCCAGTGGGCCCTGGCGGGCCGCGGGCCGCGGGTCTTCAGCGACCTCAAGCCCCACATCAACGAGAACCTCGACGCCATCCGGGGCCTCATCGTCGACAGCGACTACTTCCAGTTCAACACGGCGACGGCGCCCGTCCAGGCGCGCCCGTCCTTCGTGGGCCTGTTCCCATTCCGCCAGATCGCCGGGCACCAGCGCGTCAAAGTCACCGAGGGGGGCGACCTGGAGGGGATGAGCATCCTCGCCTCCCACGACGTCAACACCGACAAGGTGCTCCACGTCATCATCGCCAACGCCAACGTGCACACGGGGATGGCCGAGATCACCTACGACCTGCAGCTCGACCGCTTCGTGCCGCCCACCATCCCCCAGGTCGAGTACAAGCTGGCGGTCTTGGACCGGAACTCCTGGGGCGTGGGCGCGTTCCACTTCTCGGAGACGGGCGTGCTCAACTCCACGGCCCAGACGGGGACCGTGCGCTTCGTCCACCAGATGGCCGTCCCGTCCATCCACTACATCCAGTTCGTCAAGCCCTGATCCGCCCGCGGTTCCGCTTCGCCCCCACGCCCTCCCGGCCCCTGCACGCCGGCAGCGCGCTGGCGGCGCTCGTGGGCTGGGCCATGGCCCGCCGCGCCGGGGGCTCTTTCGTCCTGCGCGTCGAGGACATCGACCGCCAGCGCTGCACGCCGGCGCTGGAGCGGGCCGCGCTGGACGACCTGCGCTGGCTGGGGCTCGACTGGGACGAGGGGCCGGACGTGGGTGGCCCCTTCGGGCCCTACCGTCAGTCCGAGCGGACGGATCGCTACGACGCGCTGCTGGAGGCGCTGTCGGCCGCCGGGCGCACCTACGTCTGCGCTTGCAGCCGCGCCGACATCCGACGAGCCCAGCGCGCCCCCCACCTCCATCGCGGCGGCGAGCGGCCCTACCCGGGCACCTGTCGCGGGGCGCACGCCCGCCTGCGGCCAGACCGCGGCGGCTATCGCCTGGACGTCCAAGGGCTGGGCGAGGGGGCGGTGGTCCGCTGGCAGGACGCGTGCCTGGGCCCCCAGCGCGAGGACGTGCGCGAGACCTCGGGCGATCTCCTGCTGGGGCGCCCCGGGGCCCCCACGTACCACCTGGCGGCCGTGGCCGACGACGACGCCATGGGCATCACCCACGTGGTGCGGGGCCGAGACCTGGCCGGCTCCACCGCGCGCCACATCCTGCTGCGGCGGGCGCTGGCGGAGGCCACGGGGGCCCCTCCGCCCCCTCCCCTACGCTACGCGCACCACCCGCTCGTCACGGCGCCGGATGGTCGCAAGCTCTCCAAGCGCGATGGCGCGGCGGCCCTCGCGGCGCTGCGGGCGGCGGGGGTGCCCGCGGCACGCCTCCGCGCGGCCCTGGCGGTCGCGGTGGGGCTCCTCCCGCCCGGGACGCGGGCGGCCTCCATGGAGGACCTCGTGGACGCCGCCGCGGGGTGCCAAGGCTGGCGCGACGCGACGTTGCCGCCGTGGTTGGCCGTGGAGTACCCTCTCGGGGAGGCCTGAACCATGCTCGTACTCATCACCGGCGCCACGGGCTTCGTGGGGCGACACCTGGTGGACCGGCTGGCCCGGGAGGGCCACACCTGTCGGGCCCTGGTGAGGCACGGCACCGACGCCGAAGACCTGGAGGCCCAGGGGGTCGCCGTCGTGCGCGGGAGCCTGGCGGACGAGCACGCCCTGCTCCAGGCTGCGCGGGACGCGGACGCGATCGTGCACCTGGCGGGCTCGCGAGGGGCCCGCACAGAGGCGGAGATGCTGGAGATCAACGCCCGCGGCACCGCCCGCTTGGCGGAGGCCTCCCTGGCCGCGGCCCCCTCTCTCCGCCGCTTCGTCTACGTGTCCACGCTGGCCGCGACGACGCCTCCCCCTCCGAGCGGGGCGGCCCACGGGCGGAAGCGGGGCTCCCCCACCCAGCGCGCCGACCGCCTCACGCGCAGCGCCGATGTCTTCGGGCGCTCCAAGCGCTCGGGCGAGCAGCGCCTGCTGGCGCTGTCCGAGCGCCTGCCCGTCACGGTCCTCCGCGTCCCCCGCGTCTATGGCCCAGGGGACCGCACGTGGCTCCCCATGGCCCGAGCCACCAAGCGGCACCTCGTCCCGCTGCCGGGGGCGGGGCAGCGCCCCCTCCGGCTCGTCTACGTCGAGGACCTCTGCGACGCCATCCTCCTGGCGCTCACGAAGCCCCACGACAGCGGCCGGGTGCTCTACGTGGGCGACGACCGGGAGGTCACCCTGCGCGACCTCAAGCGGGTGGTCGAGGGGGCGCTCGGCGTGCGCGCTGGGGCTCTGCCGTTGCCCCGGTGGCTCTACACCATGCGCCTGTCCGCGGGCCTGGGGCGCCGGCGGCGCCCCCTGGGCGCCCTGCCGCTGTACGCGGTGGACGCGACGCGCCTCGTGCGGTGCCCGGACTGCTCGCCGCGAGAGACCGAAGAGACGCTGGGCTGGCGGCCGCGCACGCCCCTCGCGGAGGGGCTGCGGGCCACGGTCGAGTGGTACCGAGCTCAGGGGCTCGTGTGAGCCGCTCCACAACGCTTGGGGCCTCCCGGGAGGGTGCTGGCTCGTGAACCGCGGGGAGGGTCAGGGCGTGTTCGAGACGCCGCGGCGGCCAGTGGAGCTCCCCAGCGAGGGTGCGGCGCGCTCGGTGCGGCGGGCGCTCTTGGCGGTAGCCTTGGCGGTGCTCCTGGGCGGCGTGGCGAGCGGCCTGCTCTACCACCGATTCTGGAAGACCGTGAGCCACGAGGTCTCCTGGCTGCTCCCGGCGTCCACCCAGCTCTATGCTCGGATCCCGCGCCCGTGGGAGGCCCTCCTGCGGACCACCGAGCTCCCCCAGTGGACCGACCCCCCAGGGCTCCGTCGCCGACTGCTCCGAGACGGACTCCTCGGAGACCTCGCGCCCTTGGAGATCGCGGGGATCCCCACCCAGGCCCTCGTGGGCCTCGCGCGGCAGGCGCGCGAGCTCCAGGTGGCGCTCGTGCCGTCCCCCGAGGGCTACGGGCTCCTGCTGTTCGTGCGCCTGTCGGGCGCGGACGCGGTGCGGGGCGCCTCGCGGGCCCTCCAGGTAGGGATGCCAGTGGTGGACCGGCACCTGGGCTACGCGATCCACGCCGCCCGGCAACCCGCGCTGCGGGCCCCGTGGGGGGAGCCGGTGCTGCGCCTGCGCTACGTGGAGATGCCGCCCTTCATCCTGCTGAGCCTGGGGCCCGAGGCGCCGCTGCTGGACGTGCTCCAGGCCAAGGTGAGCGGGACCAGCCAGCCCATCCGCACGCGCGAGGGCTTCGAGCCCCTCCCCAAGCTGGCGGCCGGGGCCGGGGCCAGCGCCTTCGTGGACCCGGGCCCCGTGTTCGAGGCGCTCCAGACCCTCTTGGGCATGGAGCGCGACCCCCGCGCCGGCGAGGATCTCCGCGTGGCCGTGGCGCGCCAAGTGCTGGGTCTCACCCTCAAGAGCGAGCTCCGACGGGCAGGGGAAGCCCTGCGCGTGGTGGCGCGCCTGCGCGATCCCGCCGCGCTGCGCGCCCTGGAGCCCGCGCTCGGGCGAGCCCCTCGTCGGCTCCTGGGCCGCGCGCCCGCCGACGCCGACCTCGCCGCGGCGGTGGGGGTGACGTCCCTGGCCGCCATCCCCAAAGCCCTGAGCAAGCTCCTGGGCGGAGAGCACCCAGTGACGCGCGCGGCGCGCCGAGCCCTCACGCCGGACATCGAGGGCGGCTCGTTGACCTTCGGCCGCCTGGGGCTCTGGACGGACGCCGCGGCCGTGGGCCTCGTCATCCCCGCGGGCTCCACCGCCGACCGCTCTCGCTGGGTCGTGGAGCTCGCGCTGCCACCGGGGCCGGGTGCCGCGGACGCCGTGGCGAGGGCGGCCCAGCGCGCGTTGGGTGAGCCCACGGCGCACGGAGTGATCTACGACGCGACGGCCGCGACCCAAGCCGCCCCCCCGAGCCAGCCGACCGCGCCTGCCGCCGACGGCGGCCCTGGTGGCCCCCACGAGGCCCCTCTGCACGTCCTGGCGGACGCGGACCGCCCCGCGCGGATCCGCTTGGCGTGGAGACGGGACGGAGACATCGTGGACGCGGCCCCCTCCCCCGCCGCGCTCCAGTCCTTCTACGCAGCTCGCCGGAGGCACGGGACCGCGGCCGCTCGGGGGCTCGTCGAGCGCGCCACGGAGACCCTCCCGCCGTCCAGCGCCGCGGTGGTGATGGCCCACCCGCGGCTGCTCCGGGGGGTGTGGCAGGGCGCGGGGGACGCGCTGGTGAGCCGGCTCGCCGGGTCCACTCGGCTGGCGGCGGCGCTCACCGCCGAGCCGGCGTCGGGGACGGTCGCCGCGAGCCTCAACCTGGGACCGCTGAGCCTCGCCTTGGCCGGTGTCATTGCCACGCGCCGCGAGCTGGACCGGGCGGCCCTCCCCCAGCTCCCGGACGCTTGCTTGGATGCCCTGGAGACGCTGTGCGCGGCGGACCCGACCAGCGTCCCCTGCGAGCCCTGGCAGCCGCGGCGCAAGGCCCTGGTGACCAACGCATGCCGCAGGGCCCTCCAGGCCCCCCCCGGCGGCGACGAGGGACGCGCGGGAGGCGCTCGCCCGGGCGCCGTTGGCGCGGACTAGCCGGGCGTGTAAGGTTTCGTGAAGATCGCGCCTGGGGAGCGGGGCCTCGAGCGCCGCGATGCAGGAGACCCGGGCGGGCATGGAGGGGGGAATGCAGTGTTTCGCGTGCGGGGCGGAGGTCCCTGGGGGGAGCGTCTACTGTGGGAGGTGCGGCCTGCCCACCAGACCGAGCGGAGACGAACCACTCGAGCTTCGAACCCTTACGATCGCCGTCCTTCAGGTTCGAGGCCTCTACGAGCTCCTGGATGCGGCCCCCTACCTGGCCTCGCACACGGTGCTCGGGACGCTTGACGACCGGCTGCGGGCGACCTTGGAGGGGGCGGGGGCCCTGCTCGTCGAGGCGCCCCAAGAGGAGCCCACTACGCGTGAGTTCCTGGCGATCTTCGGCGCCCTCCGGTCCACCTCCAGCGCGCGCGAGGCGGCCCTGCGCGCCGTCATCGCTGCCCGGCAGCTCGTGCGCGAGGCGGCGCCTCACGCCTGGCAGGAGTCGGCGGTGCCCCTGGCGCTGTCGGCGGGCGTGGACACCGTCCGCGCGCTCATCGCGACCCCAGCGCGCGGCGGCCCGCTGTCGCCGCGCGCCGTGCCGCTGGAAGTGGCGCGGCTCCTCGCCTCGCGCGCCGCTGGCGACACCATCCTCGTGGACGCCGCCACCGCCCAGGGGTTGGACGAGGCGTTCCCCCTGGCCCGCGCGGAGCCCACGCCCTTCCAGGGGACGTCGGTGCGCGTCCCCTGTAGCCGCCTGGAGCCCCACGCCAAGGCCGCGCGGGGGCGCTCCGCGAGGCTGCTCACGGGCCGCCTGGATCGGCCCCTGCTAGGACGCTCCGCGGAGCTCCAGGCGGTGTGCGCCCTCGTGGACCAGGCGTCCCAGCGCCGGGAGCCGGCCCGCGTCACCGTGACGGGGGCCGTCGGCGTGGGGCGGACGCGGTTCGTGCGCGAGGTGATCTCCTGCCTCCGGGGCACCCACAGCGGGCTCCGGGTCGCCGCGGTCGACGTGGCCCGGCCGGATGCGCCGGCCCTCCCCTTCGGGCTCCTGGGGGCCCTCACTCGGGCGGTCGCCCGGCTGGATCCGGCGCGCTCCTCGGAGGGCAACCGGGCGGCGCTCGCACGCTGCCTGGAGGAGACCTACGGGGGCTCGGGCACCCCGCTGAGCGAGACGGACGAGGTGTGGCTGCGGCACCTGGCGGGCGTGGAGGAGGCGCCGGGGGTCATCGGCGAAGATCCGGAGCTCGCGAGCGAGATCAGCTACCGCGCGGTGGCCGACCTCCTCCGGACGTCGGCCCTGGGGGCCCCCCTGCTCATCGTGGTGGAGGATCTGGCGCCCGAGCATGGTGAGGAACTCGCGCTCCTGGGTCGCCTGTCGGACGATCTGGCGGGGAGCCCCACCGTCCTCCTGCTCAGCAGCTCGCAGACGCTCAGCCGACCGCCGGCCTGGCGTCCCATGCCCGGGCGCGAGCTGGACCTCACGCTGGGGCCGCTCAAGCCCGAGCCGGCGCTGGTGCTCATCGACCACGTGCTGGAGCGGCGCGATGCCCTCCCGGTGGAGTCCGCCCGGGCGATCGTGACCCACGCGCACGGGATCCCCCTGGTGATCGAGGAGACGCTAGCCTCCCTCGTGGAGGCGGGCCTCCTCGCCCAAGACCCCGACACCTCGACCTGGGAGCTCACCGGGGGCGACGTGCCGCCCGGGCTCCCGGACACGGTCGAGGGGCTCATCGCCGCGCGGATCGACCAGATGCCCGAGGGGCACGCGGCCGTGCTCCGCAAGGCGTCGGTGGTGGGCGACGTGTTCTGGCGGGCCCTCATCGAAGACCTGGGCGAACCCCAGGCGAGCGCGAGCCTCCGCGCCCTGGAAGAGGCCGGCATGGTCAAGCGGGACTACGGCCACTCGCTGGAGGGGCACGTCGGCTACCGCTTCGCCCACGCCACGACCCGCGAGGTGGCCTACCGCGACGTCCCGGCCGACGAGGCGGCCGCGCTTCACGGCCGGGTGGCCCGGTGGCTCGCCGTGCACACGGGCGACCAGTTCCAGCGGTGGCTGGGCGCGATCGCGTGGCACTTCGCCGCCGCGGGCGAGCACGCCCAGGCCGCGTCGTACTACCTCCAAGCCGGCCGCTGGGCCCGGGGGCGCGGAGACATCGCGGACACGGTGCGCCAGCTCGAGCGTGGGCGCTCCATCGCCCAGGAGCCCGAGGTCGCCATGGAGTGCGCGGCGGCGCTGGGGGAGGCCCTGTTCTACGCGGGGCGGCCCGAGGAGGCCCGGGAGGCGCTGGAGGAGGTCCTGGAGTGGACCGAGCGGCACCGCGATCTCCAGGGGGCCATCTCGGCGCTCACCCTCCTCGCCCGAGTAGCCAACGGGCGGGGGGACGGGGAACGCGGGTACGCCCTGAGCACACGGGCCAGGGGCGTAGCGCGCACGTTGGGCAACACGCGGGCCGAAGGGCTCGCCCTGTTGGAGCTGTCCCAGAGCGGGCTGAGCTTGGGCCGCGAGGCCGAGGCGCTCGCCTTCGCCGAGGAGGCCGGGGCGCTGTTCGCGGAAATGGGCGACGACGTGGGGCGCCTACGCGCCAGCCTGTCCGCGGCCCTCCCGCTGCTCCACCAGGGCCGGCTCGTGCAGGCCGAGATCGGGTTCGAGGAGGCGCGCCGCTTCGCCACCGAGCTCAACCACTGGCTGCTCGCCCGGGTGGCGCGCCTGGGCGACGCCTGGATCCGCCTCCTCCACGGGCGCCACGCGTCGGCGGACGTCCTGTTTGCGGAGGCGGTGGACACCTTCGGCCGCGTGCGGGCGCCCGCGCTGCTCTCGGAGGCCCACCTGGGGCGCGCCCTGGCGCTCGTCGGGCACGCCGAGTTCGCCGCGGCTGCCAACGCGGCCGCGGCGGGGTTCGCCAGCGCACGCGCCAGCGGGCACCGGACCTTGGAGGCGCTTGGGGCGGCCACCCTGGGACACGTGTACGGCGTGGTGGAGTTGGGACACCACCGCGTGCGCGCCAAGGAGCTCACGGCGGCTGCCCTGGAGGGGGCCAAGCGCGACCGCCTCCAGCACCTCGTGCACGGCGCTGAGGTCCTGGGACCGGAGGCGCCCGCCCCGCGCCTCTACCGCCTCCTGGCCCAGCACTTCCTGGCCTCCTATCTCCAGGCCAAGGCGCCCACCGATCCGCGGGGACCGGCAGCGGCGAACGCGGCGAGGGCCCTCGCCACGGGCTTCGACGACTGCCCCCTGCTCCGGGCGGTACGTGGCGCGTGAGCGGGCCGTTGAGCTGGAAGCTCAGCCGAGGCTCCCTCCAGCCCTCCGTGTGGCCCGCGCACCCGGGGCGAGGGCGGTCACTTGGATCGCGTAAAGCGCCCCCCCTTGGGCCGCGCTCCCCAGAGGCCCCGGAGGGCCGCGCGCCAGCCTCCGCCCCCTCCCTTCCCGGCGGGTCCACGGTGCGTGGATGGGGCCCTGGCGACGAACTCGCCCAAGAGCGCCGCCATGGCCGCGCCGTCCGCCGGGCGGCGCGCGGGATCTCGGCTCAGGCAGCGGTCGACGACCCGCGCGACCTCGGGCGGGACGTCCCCCGCGCCGGCCTCGGCGAGCGTCCGTGCGGGCACGGGGTGGTCGCCTCGGAGGTACTCGAGACACGCCGCGGCAGTGGGGCGACGGAGGTCGAGCGCCGGGACGCGCGCGAGCATCTCGTAGAGGATCGCCCCCAGGGCGTACACGTCCGTGCGCGGGGAGGTGCCGCCCCCGCGCGCCTGCTCCGGCGCCATGTAGAGGGGCGTCCCCACCGAGCCTGGCTCCACCCCGGCCCCCACGTCGTCGCGCTCGTGGCTCAGCCGCGCGAGCCCGAAGTCGATGAGCTTCACCCGCGTGCGCCCGTCCTTGGCTGGGTAGACCATGAGGTTCCCGGGCTTGATGTCCCGGTGGATGATGTCGATGGCGTGCAGCGTCCCCACGGCCCGCGCGGCCTGGTGGATGATGTCCACCGCCTCAGCCCACGAGAAGCGCCCTCCTTGGGCCAGGTGCTCCTCGATGGTCGCCCCCGCCACGAGCTCCATGGCGACGTAGAAGCGCCCATCCGGGAGGCGCCCGGTGCGGAAGATCCGCACGATCGCGGGGTCCTTGACGACGCGCGAGAACCGCGCCTCGCGCTCGAAGGGATTGGCGCGCGCCCCGACGCGGCGCTGGATGAGGCGCTGCTCCGTGGCGTCGAGGACCTTGAGGGCCACGAGGCGGTTGTCGCGGGTGCGCTCCATGGCCTGGTACACCACACTGGCGGCGCCCTGTCCGATGCGCTGGAGGACGAGGAAGCCGTCCGCGTCTTGGCCGGTGAGATCGGTTCCTGCTTGCGAGGCGTGTGCCAAGGGAGTTCCTGGGTTGGTCGAGGACGACGCCGACACCGAGGCGCACTTCGAGTATAACCAACGGGACGCGGTGGCGCCCGTGTCCGGGACCCGATCCCGGGAACCCCGCGGAGACAGTCCACCGTGGAAGGGCGTCCACCCGCCCCGAGTTCCCCCATCCCCCACCCCTTGACCGGTTCGAAAGGATCTTCCGGCTCTCATGACCAGCCCAGCAGACAGTCGCCGCTTCAACCGGCGCGCCAAGGCGATCCGGTTTCGGTTCGAGAGCGCCGGCGCGGTACACCACGCCGTGTGCACGAACGTCAGCGCGGGCGGCGCGTTCATCAAGGCCTCCTATGTCCCCGAGGTGGGGACCACCGTGGTGCTCCGAGAGCTGTTCCGGGGGAACCGCGACGCGGGACTCCGGATCGTGGGGCAGGTGGCGTGGACGGTGGCCGAGGCGACGCTCGAGACGCCCGAGCCGGGCTTTGCCGTGCAGTTCCGCGAGGCCTACTCCCTGTTTGGAGAGGCGACGCTGGCGGACTTCGTGGCCATGCTCGTGCCGGGGGCGCAGCCGACCTTCGAGCGGGCCGAGCGGGAGGGGCGGGCCGTCCACCTGTACGCCTTCCCCGAGGTCCCCGCCGAGCCGGCCGAGGAGCCGGTGAGCGCGGGCGCTTCCGTGGACCTCGCCACCGAGATCGAGCGCCTGGAGCGCAAGCAGCGCCCCAGCCAGGTGCGCGCCGCGGCCGCACAGCCAGCAGCGGACGCTTCCCTGCGCTACTACACGCGTGGCCGCCCACCCCGAAAGCCCAGGACCTCCAGCGCGCGCATGGCGAGCGCCCGGCCCACCGGGCGGACGCCTACGCCGGGGGGCTCCCAAGGGGCCAACACCTCGCGCCGCAGGACCCCGGCGCCGCCGTCGGTGGCCCGCACCACGGATGGCTCTGGCCTGCACACGAACCCCCGACGGCGACGGTTTGGCGGCTTGTTGGGGCTGTTTGGGTTTTCCAAGGAGGAGGACGCCGTCGAGGACAGCTCCGACCTGCTCGCCCAAGAGAACTCCAACTCCTTCCTCGTGTCCGCCGAGGGGGATCCCTACGCCGAACGGGACGACTGGTACGTGCACGACGAGGACCCCAGCGAGGTCCTACTCCAGTGGAAGGAGCACGAGGCGGAAGGGCACGTGGACAAGATCTCCCGGACCATGGTGGGCGTGACCATCCCCGCGGGCGACACGCCGCAGCACTACGAGCGGGTAGCCTTGCACCCCGCCTTCCCGACCGCCCGCAACTCCCGC
Organism: uncultured Myxococcales bacterium; assembly: GCA_964478315.1. Lineage (GTDB taxonomy): Bacteria > Myxococcota_A > UBA9042 > PHBI01 > JAAZYN01 > CAYZID01. The sequence goes on from CAYZID010000042.1 coordinate 17,801, forward strand.
GTCGTCCTCCACGGCACGGTGACCCGGGTGCGTGAGGCTCCCACCGGGGGCATGTCGGTGCTTGTGCGCTTCTCCAAGGTCGACGAGCGCGGGCACCCGGGGGCCTTCCAAGAGTATCTGGAGCTGTTCGGGGTCGGCTGACCTCCCACGGGGACCGCCAAACCCAACCCGGACGGGGGGCCAAGAGCCCCGGGGGCTCGATCCGGGAGCCCGCCGTCCGACCCGCGCGGTGACGCACCGCGAACGACGCTGAGGAGACACGGTGAAAGAGATCACGCTCACCCGCCGCTTCCGGTTCGAGGCGGCCCACCGCCTGCCCAACCTGCCCGAGGGCCACAAGTGCCGCCGCCTGCACGGCCACAGCTTCCACGTAGAGCTCGAGATCCGCGGCCCCATCGGCGAGGACACGGGCTGGTTCATGGACTACGGCGACATCAAGGCGGCCTTCTCGCCCATCTTCGACCAGCTCGACCATCGGTATCTCAACGAGATCCCGGGACTGGAGAACCCAACCAGCGAGAACCTGGCGGTCTGGATCTGGGAGCGCCTCCAGGGCTCGCTCGACGGGCTCCAGGCGGTGGCGGTCATGGAGACCGAGACGACGCGCGCGGTGTACCGCGGTGAGGCGAAGGGAGTCGACGCCGCCCATGCGTGAGCGCTACGCGATCCGCGTCTACAAGCAGTACTTCAACTTCGCCGCGAGCCACTTCCTCATCTTCGGGGATGGCACGCGCGAGCGCCTGCACGGCCACAACTACCAGGTGACGGTGCGCCTGGACGGCGACTGCAGCGCAGGCGATCTGGTGGTGGACTTCATCCCCTTCAAGCCCATCGTCAAGAGCATCTGCGACGAGCTGGACCACCGCACCCTGCTGCCCCGAGACAACGCGCGGCTCCGCCTGGAGGTGCGCGACGATCTCCTGTGGGCCCACCACGAGGACGGGAGCCGCTTCGCGTTCCCGCGCGACGACGTGCGCGTCCTGCCGCTGCCGAACACGTCCACGGAGATGTTGGCCCGGTTCGTGGCTTACGAGCTCGCAGAGCGGCTCCGAGCGGCTATCCCAGACGCCCGCGTCGAGGCGCTGGAGGTGCAGGTGGAGGAGAGCCCGGGGCAGGCTGGGCTGTGCCGACTCGAGCTCGCGTGACCCGCGCCGGGGCCACCGCCGCGCCCCCCTGGCTCGCGCCCGCGGTGTTCGCAGTGACGGCCGTCATCTACGTGTTCACGGCCGCCCCAGACGTCCACTGGTTGGACAGCGGCGAGCTCGCCGGCGCCGCCGCGACCCTCGGCGTGGCCCACCCCCCGGGCCACCCGGTCTACGTCCTCGCAGGTCAGGCCGCCACGTGGGCGCCGCTGGGGTCCGTGGGGTTCCGCGCGACGCTGCTCTCCGCCCTCACGGCCGCCCTGGCCGCCGCGCTCACCGCCTTGTTGGGCTTCGCGGCGGCCAGGGAGGCCTGCGCGACGTCCGGCGGCAACGCGGACGCCGCCCGTCCCAGCGCCCTTCTGGGCCTCTCCGCCGCTGCCTCCCCGTGCCTCGTCGGCAGCCTCGTCGCGGGCCTCGTCGCCGGCCTGGTGAGCGGCCTCGCCACGGGGTGGTGGCTTCAGGCCGTGCGCCCGGAGGTTTACGCCCTGCACCTCGCTTTGATCCTCGGGGCTACGCTCGCCCTGCTCCGCTGGCGCGAGGCGGTCCCGCCGGACGCCCTGGCGCCTTCGCCCCCCTCCCCGGCCCCCCGAGACGGCCGTCCGGCCCTGCTCACCGCCGCGGCGCTCGTGGGGCTGGCCGCGGGGAACCACCACTACCTGCTGCTCTTTCACCTCCCGGCCCTCGCCGCGCTGGCCTGGGGTCGGTGGCGCGCGCTGGGGCGCGCCCTGCCCGCGGCCGCGGCCGTGGCCCTCGCCGCCCTCGTCGCCTACGCCCTGCTCCCCCTGCGGGCGGCCCACGCCCCCCCCTTCGACTTCGGCGCGCCGGACACCTGGGGGCGCTTCCTCGACGTCCTCACGGCGCGTGTCTTCCAGCGGTCCGTGGGAGCCCCGGGCGCCGACGTCGCCACCAACCTCCAGGTGGCCACGGGCCTGCTGGTCACCTGGGTGGGGGTGTCCGTCCTCCTGGCGCCGGTGGGGCTCGCGCGGCTCCTCGCCCGCCGGGCGGGTCCGGACGCCGGGCGGCGCGACGGGCGCACCTCGGACCGACGCACCTTGGGAGTGGCGCTGGCGCTGGGCCTCGCCGGGAACCTCGCCACCAAGGTGCTCATGTCGCTGGACCCCGCCAACCCCGACGCCGCGGGCTATTTCGCCACCTCGGTGGCGCTCACGGCGGTGCTGGCCGCGCCCGCCGTGGCGTGGATCACGGAGGCGGCGCGCGTGGGCCTCGCGCGCTTGGGGGTAGGGCCTCGCGGTTCGGCCGCCCTGGCGGGGCTCGTCGTCACGCTGGCCCTCCTCGCGGGCGCTGTCCTGCGCGTCGATACCCGGCGCGTGGACCTCGCCGGGGACGCGTCGCCGGCCGTCGTGGACGCCGCCCTCACGCGGCGCGTGCTCCCCGACGCCGTGATCATGCCCTCTCACTATGCCCTGCACTTCAACCGACTCTATCAACGCACCGTGGCGGGGGTCCGCCCCGACATCCTCGCGGTCCAGCAGGGGTTGGGTGGGAACGTGGGCGGGGGCGCGCCGCTCGCGGCCCGGGTGCGGGCCACGCGCCCGGCTCTAGGTCCGGCGCTCGACGCCTTCGCGGCCACCGGGCGCTGGCCCCAACGGGAGCTGCTCGCGCTCGCGGCCACGACGCCTCTCTACGTGGAGCCCACGCTCCAGGCGCTCTTTCCCCCGGGCGCGGTCGCCTACGCGGGCGGCTACCTGCGGGTCCTCCCGCGCCGCGCAGGGCGCCCCGAGGGGAGCACGGCAGCACAGCGGGAGGATCAGCGAGCGCTATCCACCGCGCTCCGGGGCATCGTCCGGCGCGACCCGGAGCTCCGCAAGACCCTGCTGCTTCTCTGGCTGTCCCTGGCCGCCACGGAGCTCCGCGGCGGCGACTGGGAGGGGGCCTGGGAGGCGCTGGCCTTCGCGGACTGGCTGAGCCCGTCGAACCCCTACTCGGGCCGGCTCCGGCCGGCCGCGGCGGCGCTCCGTGCGGCGGCCTCCCGCGGGGACACGGCGTTGCTGCGACGCCTCCGCGCCCAGCTCGCGCGGGCGGACATGACCGGGTTGTTCGAGTAGCGCGCGGGACGGGGCGCCCGTCCTACCGGACGCGGCCTCGCCGGCCCGTCAGACGCCGCGCGCGTCAGTACTCGTGGCTCACCGCCGCGGAGAAGGTCCACACGACGCCGCCGTGGCTGAGGTCACCCAGCGGATCGCCCACCTCCTCGCGGTAGACCGTTCGCCGCGGCAGGATGGTCGCCTGGGCGGAGAGGTCCAGACGGACCGGGCGTTTGTGTACCTTGAGGGGATCGCCGAAGACGACCCCCGCCCCCAAGCCGACGATGTGTGCGTCGTTGTCCAGATAGGCCATGGTCCCCGTCTGGCGCGGCGAGGGGGTGGGACGGAAGGCATAGCCAGCGCGCAGGCGCAGCCAGCCCAAGGGGGCCCACTCCGCCCCCAGGCGGGGGACGAGGGTGTTCGCGAAAGCGAGGTCCACCGGCCGCGTGCGGGCGGAGACGTCGATGGCGTGGCCGAGCCCCAGCCCGTCGAGGAGCGCGCCGCCGATGTCCACGCTGAGCCGAGGGGAGGGATCCGGGGCGAGGCTCCAGAGCGACAGCGTGAGGTCCGCCGAGAGCCGCAGGCGCCCATCGGGGGCGCGGTAGCTCATGCCCAGGGCCACCTCGGGGGGGCTCCAGAGGACCGTCTGGACCACGCCGATGTCCAGGGACACAGCCTCGCCCTCGGTCACGGTCACGGGGAGGCTGAAGGTCAAGGACGAAGATCCGCGCACGCTCAATCCCAGGTCCAGCCCCCCGTCGAGGTGCACGTGCGCCCCCGCGGTGGGGGTGATGGTGGGCACCAGCTCCACGGAGAAGTCGGCCGCGCGAAACGTGCCGTTCGCCACGTCCAGGTGGAGATTCGAGTGCCCACCGAGATCGGCCAGGACGAGCGCCCCAGCCCCCAGAGTAAGCCACCGCGCAACCCGCGCTGAGGCGCCGACGACCAGGAGGAGCTTCTCCGAGAGGTTCTGGTACAGGTAGAACTGCGGCGTGAGGGGATCCAGCCCCTGGACGCGGACGATGCGGGCCACGGGGAGGTAGATCCCCACGCCCACGGCGACCTTCCGCCGGAAGATCCCCCCAATGGGGTAGCGCCAGCCGAGGGTCGCGCCCAGGGTGGGCTTGGGTAAGACCGTGGGGTGGCTGGAGTCGCCCAGGCCCGGGGCCCGATCCACGTAGAGGTCGGGGACGGTGAGCGTCAGGCCAAAGCCGAAGGACACGCGGTCCCCGAGCCCCAACGCGGCGGGGTTGTAGAAGACCGCCGTGTAGTCGTCGTCGCCCGCGGTCATGGCGCCCGCCATGGCCTGGGCGCGCGGATGAAACCCGTAGAGTTCGAAAGCCGAGGCCCGCGCCGAGCCCGCTCCCCCCGAGGCCACACCCAACGCGCAGCAAGCCAAGAGGGCCCTCACCGTCCCGAAGGGCGCATGGCGCAGGGGGGGAGCGCGCCTCACGAGGAGCAGCCGCGGGTGGCGAGCGCGTGGAGGGCGGCCACGACGTCGCCGAGCGCGTGGGCGTCCAGGAGATCGGCGAGGTCGCTGAGCACGCCGGGCGCGGTATCCGGCACCAGGGCGGCGTCCAAGACCACGGCCACGGCGCGGCGCGCGGGACCGTCGACCTCCAACGCTCCGAGCAAGGCGTCCGCCGGGCCCGCGAGCGAGGGTGGCAAGAGCGTGGGAGGCGCGTCCTCGGGCACGGTGGTCGGGACGGCCCCCAGGACGCCGCCCACGTTCCCGGGCGCCGCGAGGAGGTCTACGAGCACGTCTACCAACGCCAGCTCCGAGTCGGCCTCCTGGTAACAGCGGCTCAAGGAGGCCAGGGAGGCGCGGAGCGTCGGGTCTCCCAGGAGCCCCCGGATCGCGGCGGCCAGGTCGGCCCACGGCGCCTGGGAGACATCCACGACGACGGCCAGCAGATCCACCAACTCGTCGGCGCTCAGGTCGGGGCTCGCGGCCACCACCAGGAGGTTCCGCGCCAGGGCCCGGAGGGCGGGACGACCTCGGGCCTGGTCGAAGCGCAGGCCGCGCACGGCGCGCTCCACGTCGCCGCTGCCGAACAGGGGAAGCAAGCCCCGCACGGCGCGAGCCGCGGCCTCGTTTGCCAGAGCCGCTCGCGCGAGCCGCATGAGAGGCGCACCGTCGCAGGTTCCCAGCGCGCGGCGGACGGCCTGGAGCGCCACTGGGTACGGGGCCCCGGGCCCGTCGGTGGCGAGCCATCGGAGAAGGCTCGCCCCCACGTCCTCCAGCGCGCTCGCGTCGGGCGTCACGGCGTCCAGTCCGCTGAGGGCGGTGAAGGTCCCCGGCTCCAGCGCGCGGGCGAGGCGCACGCCCGCGGCGACGAGGTCCCGCTGATCCTCCTGGGTCAGATCGCCACCCAAGAGCCCGGCCAGGTGGCGGAGTTGCCCGCGCTCCAGGAGATCGTGGACGGGGGCGAGATACTCGTCGAGCCGCGGGCAGGCGGCGGGCTCCTGCCCCCGCGGAGCGACCTGCCCCTCGGCGCCGCAGCCCAGGGACAGCACTGCAAGTCCCCCCAGGGACAGGGCGGCCAGCGCGGCGGCCAGCGGGACGCGCCCGAGCCCTGGCGCCCGCCTCGCCTGCGACCTCCCACGGCCACCGCGGGGATGCGGCGACTCGGCGTCCGACCAAGGGCGCGGCGACTCGTGGGGAGGGAGCAGCATCCCCGCGATGCTGGCAGCCGATGCCCCCGTTTTCAAGGGGCGCGGCGGTCCCTTCCGGCGCGCCCCCAGCGCGAGCGTCGGGCCGTCATGCAACTGAGCGCGCGGGCCGCGCAAAGTTTGCGCAGCCCGGCCGAGGCCCCACGGGCGTCACGGGCGCGGGATGCGAGGGGGGGAGACGCACCCGCGGCCCCTCCGCTCGGCTTGGCACACGGCCTGCAAGGTGGTGGCACCATGCAGCGACGGGCGGGACAGGCTGCTCGCCGCGCGACGCGCCTCCCTACGGTGGGCGCGTCGAACTGCTCAGCGTGCGGGGGCAACGCTGAGCAGTTCTCTCTCTTTGGCAGTTCGGCGCTCGAAGGTCTGACCTCCAAGGTCCGACCGCGCGAGCCGCCGCGCCCGCTGAGGCCTGAGACGCGGGCCCCACCCGAGCCCTTCGGGTGGGGCCCGGACCATCTCCCGTGCGCGCCGCGCTCGGCCGCCAAACCCGGCGAGGCCCCCCCCGCCCGGAGTTCAGGGCGCGGGCAGGCGCCGGAGGGGGAGAGAGCCCGCGCCGACACCGTCGGGCAGGAGCTGCTCCAGGGTCCTCACCTCGCGCACGCCCTGGAGGTTCTCCAGGATGACGATGAGCCCGGGGGCGAACTCGTAGAGCGCTTGGCGGCACATCCCGCAGGGCATGGCGGGCTGCTCGGCGTCGGTGACCACGGCGATGGCGCGGAACCCGCGCCGTCCGGCCGAGACGGCCGCTCCCAGGGCGGTCCGCTCAGCGCACACGCCCACGGGGAAGGAGGCGTTCTCGTAGTTGGCGCCCACGTCGACGGCGCCGTCATCGCCCAGCAGCGCCGCGCCCACGGCGAACCCCGAGTAGGGGGCGTAGGCGTGAGCGCGCACGTCGCGCGCCGCGCGGACGAGGGCGTCCACGGTCTCGGGGGCGAGCTCTCCCGAGACGCCGGAGGCTCCTTGGGTGGGGGCGCGCGTCACGCCAGAGGCTCCGCCGCGAGAGAGGCCGCCAGGCCGCGGACGATGGACAGGAGGCGCGGCCCCGCCTCCAGGGCCACGTCCTTCACATCGGCGTGGTCGAGGACCTGCTCCACGACGCCAGCGGCGTGGTTGGACACGACGGAGATGGCGCCCACGCGGACGCCCATGTGGTTGAGGGCGATGGCCTCTGGGACGGTCGACATGCCCACGACGGAGGCCCCCATGACGCGGAGCATCCGGATCTCGGCGGGCGTCTCGTAGGACGGCCCTCCCAGGGCGGCGTAGACCCCATGCTCCAGCGGTACGGCGCGCGCGGCCGCCGCGGCGTCGATCCGCGCGCCCAGCTCGTGGTCGTAGACCCGGCTCATGTCGGGGAAGCGTGGCCCCAGCTCGTCCTCGTTGGGCCCTCGGAGGGGGTTGACCCCCAGCAGGTTCAGGTGGTCCGTGAGGCGGCAGAGGGTCCCCGGCTTGAACCAAGGGTGGATGCCGCCGGCCGCGTTCGTGAGCAGCACGGCGGGCGCACCCAGGCGCGCCAAGAGCCGCACGCCGAAGACGACGTCGGCCATGGGGTGCCCCTCGTAGGCGTGTACGCGCCCGCTAAGCACGGCCACCGGGAGCCCCTCCAGCGTGCCCAGGACCAGCTCTCCAGCGTGGCCGCTGACGGTGGGCGTGGGCATGTGGGGGATCTCCGCGTAGGGGATGCGGACGGCGTCCTGCACGAGCCCGGCGAGGGCGCTCAAGCCACTCCCGGCCACGACGCCCAGGGACGGGGTGACGCCGGCCCGCCGGCGGACGGCGGCGACGGCTTCGTTCAGGTGGGCAACCAGCGGACTCTCGTTCATGGGCCTCCGGGAGGTGTCTGCGATGGGAGGGGGCCTATCATGGGGCCGTTCGGCGGGCGACGCACGTTTCCTGTGTGGCCCCGCGTCCTCGACCGACGCCCGCGCCGTCTCGCCCCGGGCGAGCCGCTCGGGGCATGACACGGCCCCGGGAACGCCGAACCCCTACCGAAGGGGTGCGAGCGGCTGCAGGGCCGTTGTGTTGGCGCGACGTCAGCTCAGCAGGGGACCGTAGAAGCTCTCCCCCACGGCGGGCGCGTCGAGCCCGAAGTTCTCGGCGAGGGTCGCGGCGATGTCCGCCAAGCTCCCACGGGTGCCCAGCTCCACGCCCGACGGCACCAGGGGGGTGTAGGCGAGGAGCGGGGCGTACTCGCGCGTGGGGCCGTCCTTGGCCGGGAGGGTCGCGTCGGCCCCGCCGGTGGACGTGACCAGCAGCAGGGCGTCCTCCGCCAGCACGTCCAGCAAGGGCCCCAGACCGCTGTCCACGGCGAGGAGTGTCCGCGACATGCTCACGGGCCCGTGGGCCCCCGCCGCGTGTCCGTGCTCCCCCCCCACCACGGCGACGATGAGCCCCTCCGCGGGGAGCGCCACCGCCTCGACGGTGCTCTCCATGATCTCGCGCGCGGAGCTCCCGGGCTGATGCACGGTCGCCTCGTCCGCCTCCAGGAGGTCGGCGGCGCGGCCCACGGCAACCACGTCGAGCCCCGCGGCGACGAGCCCCCGGCAGGTGCCGGCGAGCATCTCCGCGAGGGCCGCCTCGGTGTCCGTCCCAGCGGTCTCGCGCCCGATCCTCCCCACGCTGGCCGCGGGCGGATCAGCGGGCTCCACGCCACGCACGTCAGCCACGTTCCCCAGCCCCATCCACTGGAACAGCGGCAGCTCCAGGCCCCCCACGTAGGTGGCAGTGTGGGGCAGCGTGGCCGCCCCGCGGTCGCGGTAGCTGGCGGCGTCCGGGAGGGCGGCCACGCCAGCCCCCTCCACGACGACGACGACGACCTGCCGAAAGACGTTCGCCTCGATGCTCTCGCTCATGCCCACCCCGCGTAGCTCCCGCGCTGCTGGCTTGGAGCGCCCCCGATCCAGCCCGCCGAATCGGTCCAGCCCTCATGGCTGGCTACCGCCGTCTGGCCCCCTGGAAGCGCCCCTCGTGTCTGCTCTCTCGCCTCATCGGCCTCCGCGCGTCCATCGCCACGGGCGCCGGCGCCTCACCCGGGCAGCACGCGCCCCACAGCGGGGTGCGGCCGGCCCCACCGCGACCGGGTCCGCACGGAGGCGACCCCAGGGCACGGGAGCGAGCGCGGGGCGATTGTCCCCAACGCCCGCCGCCCCGTCAATGCGCGTCGCCCGACCGTCTGGTCCGGGGGCCCTGTCGCGACGGCCCCCTTCCCCGCCGGGTACACCGTGTACACTCTCCCGCAGGCTCGGCGGGAGATGGGACCGCGCCCGCCCAGGTGCAGCGCGCGGCAGCGCGAGGAGGCGAGACCGTGGATGACTTGGCCGAGGCGTGGGAGGGCTGGCTCCGCCCCGTGGTGCTCCTGGTCGGCGTAGCCCTGGTGGGGGCCCTGCGGGCCTTCGACGTGGTCGATGACGGCACCTTTGGGGCCACCGCGCTGGGCGTCGCGCTCTTGGGCGGGGCCGCGGTCGTGACGACCCGCGCCCTGCGCGAGCTGACGACGCGCCCGGCCAAGCTCGCCTCGCTGGCCATCGTCGCCGCAGGCCTGGGGTTGGGGAGCTGGATCCCTTACTACCTGCTCACCAGCGGCGGCTCGGTCCTCGCGGCGGAGCTCCCGGGCCCCGGGCGTGTGGCCCAGATCCCGCCCGTGGGCGACGGCGAGGGCGCCTACGTCGTCTATCTCCACGCGGAGCCAAACGCCAAGACCCAGTCCGCCGAGGCGACGATCCGACTCATCCCCGCGAAGGGCCGCCCTCGCACCCACTCCAAGAGCGTCTCCTCACCTCGCTCGACGGTGCGCAGCCCCAAGCCCACGGGCAAGACGCGTCACGAGATCACCTGGCCGCTGAAGGTGGATCTTTCGGGAGGGGCCACGATCCAGGTCAACGACAAAGGGTCCGCGCCGCTCCATTGGCCGGTCTCGGTCCAGGTCCGGCTCGCCGCCCCGTCGACGCCCGTGGTGTTGGGCTTCGGCGCGCTGCTGTTCCTCGCCGCGCTCTGGACCGAACGGAGCCGCCGGGGGGCCAACGTGTGCACCCATGTGGGAGCGTTCGTGGGGGGCGCAGCCGTGGCCGGCCCCCTCCTCGCGGAGTTCTACACCCCCTGGGGGGTCACCAAGGCGACGCTCCTGGCGCTGCTCCTGTCCGCGCTCATCGCCGCCATCGTCGAGCGCGTCATCGTCCGGAAGATCGTGCGTCCCCCGGCGCTCGTGAACGCCCCCTCGCGGCGCTGACGCGGCCCGGAGGCGGTGAGGTGGCGGGGCGGGGATGCACCCCGATCCGCCACCTACTCTGGGATTCGGCTTTGGATCCCGCGTGTGGGCG